>OMIG01000034.1 GCA_900299035.1 Pseudomonadota bacterium | reverse complement strand
CCGGGATGCGCCGCGTCTCAAACATGGAGTCGGAGATCGCAGAAGTTTCAACGAACCACTCCTGCCCTGGCTTTCCGAACACGGGAATGTCGGCCTTGAGCACGTTCTGGTTGTAGGGGTCGTAGTACTTGCCGGCGTAAAACATTCTCCAGCGGTCGGGGATTGCGATGAACTCGGAGGCCGAGTCTTGGATTGGCGGTATCGACTCGTAGATGTAGTCAGGAAAGGCCTCGGCTTCCTTGTCCGGGAACTGCCGCTCCAGGGCCTCGCGCGGAACGTGCTCTTCCGCCTGAGGCTCTGCCCAGGCGGCCTCTGCAGTAAAACAGAGGACCAGCGACATCGCTGCGCCGAGAGAGCCCCGAGCCGAGAACCTCTCGGCTGCCCCAACTCCCCGAGACCGGGGACGTGAAGCGTGAGGCTCAGTCATCCCGGCTAGCCTTCTCCATCGACACACACTCCCTGCTCGTTGCTGCCACTGAAGGGCGCCTCGGGGCAGTTGACGTACCTCAGCCTCGCATTGGGCTGCGGCTCAATGAGGTCTGAGCGGATCGCGTTAGGCGAGTTGAAGCCGAGCGTGGCATCGCCAACCGTGGTGTACCCCGCGTAGTCGAGCCCGCGCCTGCTGGCTCCGTAGAAGGCAACCATGTCGTCCTGGTCGACGCCGTCTCCGCTCACTCCGACCGCGCCGATCAGCACGCCGTTGCGGTACAGCGGAACCGCGCCCGGAAAGATCTGTATGCCGTTCTTGACTCGGCTGCCGAAGGCGCCGTTCGTGCAGCCGTTGGGAACCGAGCCCGGATTTAAGATCGGGCCGGTGAAGCCGCCAAGCACCAGGTCGAGCTGCAGCCCTGTGTTGAAGACCGACCAGCTCTGGCCAGGAGCGGTTCCAGGGAACGGAAGCGAGAATGGCCCGTTTGAGTTCCCGTTAATGCCGTCCGGGAAGAACGGGCGAGAGACGTTTCCGACTGCTCGCGAAGAGATGGCGTGGCTGCCGTCCAGAGAGGTGCCCGTGAACGCGGCGAACGATGAAGCAAAGCCGCCGAGCCCTCCCGCTGACAGGGTCGAGCCTGCGTCTGCAGAGCTCATGAATGCCGCAGCTCTCGCCTTCTGGAGCGCCACATCGACGCCGAACACCGGCGCGTCCTGAGAGCGAATGAAGCCGAGCGGGTTTCCTAAGTTGTCGACGACGAAGATAGACACGCGCGCCGCCGTGTCGAGCGGCGTGCGGATAGCGGAGCGCGCCCTGCTGGCCGTGATGAGCGCCGAGTCAAGCAGCGCGTTCACCTCGGACGCCGAGAGCTGCTCTCCTCCGGGGAGCGGCCGGCCTCCTATCGTTGGGAACCGTCCCGTGACAACAGCCGCAGGAAGCCCTGCCTTCACGGTGTCGGCGATGCCTGAGGGCCCAGTGCCGAAGGTCGTGCCCGGGCGGATGCCGCCGCTGGTGTACGAAGGCTGAGACTTCAGGCCTGCCGGATTGAGCGGCGCAAGATCCGTCGGCACGACGATCTCAGAGTAGCTCGTGTTGGAGTAGCGAAGCGAACGGCCAGCAAGGGAGATACTGTCGCCAACGCGCTGTGCTGGAGCCTCAAACCCAACGCTCGCCGAGAGCGCCACCTCCTCCTCGGGGTCTGCATCGTAGTTCTGCATGTCAGGGTCTATTGTGTAGAGGCCGTCGAACTCGACCCCGATTCCGCCCACTGGGTCGCCCTGCTTGTAGAGCGGAAAGCCACCCGGGTCAGCCGATAGTCCGAGCGGCAACGGCCGCGGGCCGGTCGCTCCGTTGGCGCGGGTGACGTCGCTGCAGATTAGCTGCGAAAACTGCACGCCGAAGAGCGGCCCGCCCGGCTGCTGGCGCTGCCCAGGGAGGTAGTTCTGCTGGATGATCTGCCCAGCGGTGCGCGTCGAGAAGGCGTTCCCCTGAGAGCTGAGGTACGCTCCTGTACCGGCTTTCGAGATCGCTGCCAGCGTTGACGGAACAGCGAGCCCTTCGAGCGGCCCGGTGGCTCCCGTCTGGCCATTGATTACGGTCGTGAGCGGCGCTCCATTCATCTGGTACAGCGCGAGCACGTTTCCCGTGCGGTCGACGACCGCGAACGTTCCTGCGGTGCCGAGGTTGTTGGCTGCCGTTATCGCCTGACGCAAGATCGTTGTTACATCCTCAGCCGAGAGCGACTGGTTCGCGCAGCCTCCGTCGCAGTTAAAGTTGGCGTTCGGATCGCCGCCACTGCTGGAGCCGCTTGAGCCTGAACCACCGCCGCATCCGGCCAGGGTTACTGAAAGAGTCATAGCCGCTGACAGGAGACGTGCAGGGGTGTTTTTCATGTGAGGCACTCGCTACCTAGTTAGGCCCTTGATGTACGAGGCGATATCTTGCTTTTTTTCGTGCGGAAAACCAAGAGAGTCGTGGTACGAATGGCACTCCACGCAGTCAGAAGAGACGTAACCCTGGCGCCTTCCCGATGCATGGCAGTCCTGGCACATCTTCTTGCCGGGAAGGAGCAGCTCTGAGGTTTGGGTCGACTCCCGAGTCTTCTCGTGGCAGGACTCGCAGGTGAACTCCTCGTGTGCCCCGTGGCTGAAGCGGGCTGCCGTGAACCACACATTTGGAACTCCTGGCTTCAGCACCTCGTAGTGAGAGTTGGTTGAGGTCTGTAGAAGCTCAGGCTTCTCCTTGTACGAGTGGCACAGGAAGCACCCAGTCCGGGTGAAGAGCTGCCGCTCGGCTTCTCGGGCGTTCTCGACTACAGCTGACACGCCGCTGCCCTCGATCTGAGCGGGCTCTGGGTCGAGGTCTCCGGGCTTGTCCCGCTCCATGTCACGAGCCGGGTTGGGCAGCGACTGGTCCTCGCCCAGCAGCACCACCCGCGAGTAGGCCGCAAAGAGTGCCGGGAACACCGCTTCAGAGTCACCGTGCGGCACCTCCGCTTCGGGCAGCCGCTCGTCAAAGCCGAGTGAGTGGCAGTCGCGGCAGTGCTTGTCGAACTCTATCGGCTTGAGCTGCTTGAAGTTCTCGTCGAGCTGGTGGCACGCCGAGCACTCAAGCGTCACCGGGCCGTCTTTTCCCTCAAGGCCCTGCTTGAGGTGCAGCTTGTGGTTGAGCTTTATCTGAGAGGAGTCTTTTGCGCGGCTTGAGTCGTCGAGGCTGACTTTTGTCACTGCTCCGAGCGCGTCGCGCACCTCTATCCGGAACTGTGGGTGCTGGTCAAAGGAGGACACGTCCTCGATATCCGCGCCCGGCTTGAGCTTTGACATCTCGGCATGGCAGGAGGTGCAGAACCGCTGGTCACGCGAGATGAGGGCGTGGTCGCCGTTGTGCTCCATGTGGCACTGCGCGCAGCGCATCTCAAGCCCCGCGTGCTGCGACACGAAGGTGCTGTAGCCTTGCGCGTGCTCACTCATCGAGTGGCATGCTTGGCACTCCTGGTCCCGAACTGGCTTAAACGGCTCAGCGTGGCACTTCACGCAGTCATTCTCGATCAGCTTGTGCTGGCTCGAGATCGGCCCTGAGCTCCACTGGCGCTTGCTGCTGGTGCCTAGTGGGTACGCGAGCCAAGCCACCGTGCCGAGCGCCACGAGCACAATCGAGAGAGCCCGAATCGACGGCAGGTACGAGTCAACACGCAGCTTCCCTACCGCCGACGCGATGCGCTCAGCATCGGGAATCGATGCCTGCGGCGCCTCAAGCCAGGTGAGCTCCGCAATTGAGCCGTCGAGCCTCAACGTAAGCTCGACATCTCCCAGCAGCACCGTGTCGCCGTCGTGCAGCTCTGCCCGGCTCACCAGCCGACCATTCACTCGCACGCCGGTAGGCGATGCTAAGTCTGCTACCAGGAGCTTCTCGCCATCCCAGAAGAACTTTGCGTGCTCGGTCCCTACCTTGTGGCTCGAAAGCAGCACGTGAGACGCGCCGCCGCGGCCAAAGATCACTTCCCTCTGCTGGAGGTCAACAACCCGCCGCTCTGATGCGCCGGTACCGGAGCTCTTCTCGTGTATGAAGCGAAATCCGAACGCCATGAGCTACCAGAGGTAAAAAACTGAGAAGATGTGGACAACGAGCGCCACGCAGAGCGCAAACGAGACCGGCACGTGGACGTACAGCCAAACCCGAAGCAGCGCCCGAATGCGGGCCTGCTCGGCCAGGCTGCGCAGCATGTCGAGCCGCTGGTCGAGCAGCCCGATCATGCTCACGGCGTCGGCACGCTCGCCCTCGGCAACGCCCGACAGCATGCCGCTGGCGGCGCTCGCGTCGACTTTGGGCTGCCGGCTCCTGAGCAGAATCCAGCCAAGCGAAGGCTTAAATGGCACGCAGAACTCGTTGTAGAGCTTCAAGAACGCCTCGCTCTTGCCGCGGCAGAGCTGCTCTGCCTGGTCGCTCAGGTCCTGGATGCGCTCCACCACGAGCTCGTCCTTCGCCCCTCCGCGGTGGGCCGAGATGCGGGCCGAGAGCGTCGAGTAGTTTGCAGCGCCCCAGATCCCGGTCACTATCGTGACGACCATCAACAGGTACGCGAGCGTGTGGACGTTGCAGCTAAAGCTGAACCCGGAGTGCAGCGGCACAAGCAGCAGCAGACCAAGTCCAATCCACACGTGCGCCGCAAGCCACCCTTCGAGCGTTCCGAGAGAGGAGCGGTAGGAACGCTTCCTGAGCCCGAACGCCATCAGCCACACGATGCCGAGCGCCGCTAGCGTGCCGTAGGTGTACCCAACTGCTGTGCCGCCGTTGCGGCCGCCGATTGGGCGGTCGACAGCGTAGATGATCGTGAGCACGACGAGAGCCGCCGCTGTTATCCAGAGCCACTTAAAGCGCCGGTAGTTGAGGAACGTCTCCTGCGACATGGCTACTCTCTCCTCCCGGCGGCTATCTGCACCAGCTTGCTAGAGTTGACTCGCATGGCGGCGCCTGTTGGGCAGGCCCTCACGCACGCCGGCCCGCCCGGCAGCTGGTGGCACATGTCGCACTTAGCCGCTTTGGCCGGGCCCTTCTCAGGCTTTTTGAGCCCGAGGAGCGCCTTGAGCGAGAAGCCCGTTGAGGCGTGGTCGTAGACGATTTTAATGACGCCGTACGGGCAGTTGCTCACGCAGTTGCCACAGCCGATGCACGATTCCTTAATGACAACTTCTCCGTCGGCCTGCCGCACGAGCGCATCCGGCGGACAGTCTGTCATGCACAGCGGGTTCTCGCAGTGACGGCAAGAGATCGGAAGCTGAATCGCCGCGAAGCTCTTGCCCCCCTTGCGGTCGAGCCGTGAGTAGCCGCTGTGAGTCGCCGCGCAGGCTGCCTCGCAGTTGTCGCACGCGACGCAGCGGTCCGAGTCGATCAGGAGCACGTTCTCTGCGTCAGAGAGCCCCTCTCGCATCATGAAGTCGAGCAGCTTGCCTGCCTCATCACTCCAGTCCGTCACGACATTCTGCACGCGGCGCTCATCGGCCACGGCGAAGACGCGCCTGCGGTTGTCTGGGAACTGCGAGAGGATCGCCAGTGCGTCCTCCTTCTTTATGAGGATCGTGTCGCACGCCACTGCCGCGGTGCACGTGGCGGTGCGCGGCGTGCTCTCCTCTTGCAGCACGGCCATCTCGCCGACGTAGCGACCAGCAGGCACGTACGTTTGAACGACATCTGCCCCGCTGCGGTTGAGACGAGAGACCTTCACGGATCCCTTTCGAATGACGTAGATGGCGTCTCCGGGCTCTCCTTCACGGAACAGCACCTCGCCCTTCTTGAAGCTCTTCATCTGCGCCTTCTGCACGAGCGCCTTGAGGAAGTCCTCTGGCGTGTCAGGGAAGATCGATGTCTGCATGGCGCGGAACATGAACAGCTCGTCGAGAGCGCGCTTGACCGACGCCACTGAGGCGATCAGCTTGAGCATCTGCTTCCTCGGCGTCTCAAGCAGGATCGTGCCGTTCTCCGCCGCAACCGCCGTGGCGACCCTGCGCCGCCCAGAGAGAAGGCCCATCTCGCCGAAGAACTCGCCCTGCGCGAGCCGAATCTTCCGGCCGCCGCCGATGAGAATCTCAACGCTTCCAGTCACCACGCTAAAGAAGGTGTCAGTGTAGTCGTCCTTCTCGAACACCACGTCCCCGGCGCGCTTCTCGTGCAGCGTGGAGTCGATCAGCATCTCACGGAGCTGCGGCTCGCTCAGGCCCTGAAAGAGCGGCAGGGTCTGGGTTATCTTCGGGGAGTTCTGGCTGAAGCCTCCCGACAGCCCCTCGAAGCGCTCCTCAAGCAGTGGCTGGTCGGCAGGCTCTACCGGCTCGCCCCGAATGTGCTCGATAACCTCGTAGCCTTGGTTCATCGCCTGCTTGATCAGCGGGTAGCCGATCAGCGCGCCGAGGATGTAGAGGCCAGGGACGTTTGACTCATACCGCCGATTGACGACAGGCACCGAGTTGGCGTCGGCGCTCGGGAACTGAATGCCGATACCTTCCAGGAACTTCCTCGGCAGCACGCAACCAAGCCGCGCAATGACCTGGTCGCAGGGCACCGTCACCTCGCCATCTGGCGTGTTGATCAAGGCGTTCTGCCCCTCGAGGCGCGAGATGGTTGCGCCGTACAGGCAGCGGATCTTTCCCGAGGCTATCGCAGCCAGAATGAGCTTTGAGTTTGCGTCCTTGGCGCGGGCAAACTCGGAGCCTCGGTTCACGAGCACCACCGAGTTGCTCTCTGCGAGCGCAAGCGCGTTCTCGATCGCTGCGTCGCCAGCACCGACGACGATCATCTTCTTCGCCTTGAAAGCGTCAGGGTCAGAGAGCGTATACGCGACGGCCCCTGAGTCTTCGCCAGGCACTCCGAGCTTTCGCGGCGAGCCCTGCACGCCGATCGCGAGGATCAGGTGCTTTGCGGTGCACGACTGCCCGCCGTACGATATCTGGAACAGGTCGCCGCTCTTGGTGATGGCGGTGACCTCAGCACGCACCATGTTCACGGCATGCTTGGCGATGTCCTCGCTAAACTCTTGCAGCACCTTCTCTCGGCTGCCAGCCACGAACCGGCAGTGCGCGCGCAGCGGCAGCCTGCCCGGCTCATCCATCACGTGCTTGCGGAGCTGGTAGTCGTAGATCGTGTTGGCGACCTCACCCTTCTCCAGCAGAATGTGGGAGATCTTGTGGTGCGCAGCGCTCGCGGCGGCGGCGATCCCGGCTGGGCCTGCTCCTATTACCGCAATTTCAAAATGCTGTGACATCGATCATACGAGCAGTCACCCGCTTTGAGAGGCCTTTCCTCTTCAAGGCGAAGTGTCTGCTGGGAGAGGCAGAACTTATTAGCGCATACGCGTAAGCGCAGCTGCCTGACTATAATTTTCGATCTCCAGCGTGGCAATTTAAAACGCCTGATACCAGGGAAAGTTGAATTGCGCATTCAAGCTCATGAGAGGGTGAGGCAGAAGCCCTGCGATATTGGCGCTTGATACCGTCCCGCTTTTCGGTGATACAGCAAACAACGAAGGGACGATGGCTATCTCCAAAATCAAACAGCTTTTGATATCTGTGCTCCTATTGGCTCCGGCGATGGCGTCCGCCTCTCCCGACAGGTACATGGGCACAGGCACCTGCTCATCCTCGAACTGCCACGGCAGTACCCACGCCCGCAAGAGCTCCAACGTCCTCCAAAACGAGTACTTCACCTGGCTCAAGCACGACAAACACTCGCAGGCCTACACAGTGCTGCTCAAGGCCGATGCCAAGCGCATGGCTTCACTGATGGGCCTCGGCGATCCAGCAAAGGAGCCGCTGTGCCTCAAGTGCCACTCGACCTACGTCCCGAGCGCAGAGCAGCGCGGAGAGAAGTACTCCGCCGAGGACGGCGTGTCGTGCGAGTCGTGCCACGGTCCTGCGGAGCGCTGGCTTGAGACGCACGCGGTTCTCGGCACGACGCACCAACAGAATCTCTCCAACGGCCTCGCCGACACCGTCTCGCTCGACAAGCGCGCGCAGCTGTGTGTCTCGTGCCACTACGGCGACAAGGACCGCCGCGTCACTCATGACCTGTACGGCGCCGGCCACCCGCGCCTGAGCTTTGAGCTCGACACCTACGGTGTGCTAGAGCCGAAGCACTGGGTAGTCGACGAGGACTACCTGCGCCGCAAGGGCCCCTACTCGCCGCTCGCAGCCTGGTTCATCGGGCAAGAGACCCTGGCCGAAGGAGTCGTTGCCACGCTGCGCTCGCCAGCCCTCTCTCGCAACGGAACCTTCCCGGAGTTGAGCGTCTTTGACTGCTTCTCGTGCCACCACAACTTAGACGAACACCAGTGGAAGAGCAGAACGTACGGCGGAAAGCCTGGTAAGCTGAACGTGAACGTCGCTCCGCTAGTAATGCTGCAGCACGCGCTCCTGGCGCTCGACCGTCCCCTGGCAGAAGAGCTAGGACAGCTCGTCGTCTCGGTTAAGGGATCGTTCCAGGCTGACGGCGCCTCAGATGCGCTCGGAAAGATGGAGGATCTGCTCAAGTCGCGCGTGCACCCCCTCGTCATGAAGCTTGAGCCAGGCGAGAAGACGAGCGCTGCTGTCATGCGAGAGCTGGCGACGTTCGCTGCGGCGGCTGAGTCGCCGAAGTACGAAGTTGCAGAGCAGATCGGCATGGGAATCCAGGCTGCGATGGCCACCTCTCCCGACCTGGCGAAGCGTTACAAGTCCCTGCTCGACAAGCTCTTTGTGACCCTCAAAAGCCCTAATCACTTTGATCCCGGCAAGTTCACAGACGCCGCCAAGAAGCTCGCCCAGAAGCTGCAGTAGCAGCGCTCGTAGGTAGCGATTCCAGGCGCTTGAACCTCTCTTCAAGGAGTTAAGCTACACCGGCCTCCAACTCCTCCATATCCTTGGGCAGTAGGACGTTAACGGAGAAACTCCCATGAACAACTCCTTCTCTGGATTAAGCTCTGAGGCGATTTTTCAGCACATGCAGTCGCTCCAGCAGCGCAAAGCTGTGCTCAAGAACAAAGCAGACCTCTCGCTCGCAACCGCTATCGTCCTGATGGAGATAGCGTCCTCGGACAGCCAGGTCGACCGCTTTGAAAAGTCTGTCATTCACCACGGCTTAAAGAACCTTTTTGAGATCTCAGACGAAACGGCCGCCGGCTTGGTGGCGCGAGCACGGGCGCACCTCTCTAACATGGGCAGCAGCTCAAGTTTCGCCTCCCTGCTCAAAGACACCCTCGACCCGACAACCAAACGTGCGATGGGCAGCGTCATGGACAGCCTCATCCGCTGCAACGGAGTTGTGGACGGGATGGAGATCTACCTGCGCAGGCGCTTCAGGGACTTGCTGGGACTTCCGGACGAAGCACTCGCGCCTCTCTCGAACGAAGAGTAGCCCTCAGACCTGCCAGCTATCGGGGGAGACGAGAGCCTTAGCGGCATCGGTGCGCTCTTTGCTGGCGCAGCACGTTCACGTGATATGGAAGCAAAACAGGGAGTTGCGTTGTCCCTAAGCTCCTTGATCTGTGCTCAGAGCCCGGAATCAGAATTTTTTTGCTCCCAATCCTAACCCTCGCCAATAGGGTGCCGAATCTCTCCCTTGGAGGTAATGACCGTACGCACGTGCGATAGCACGGACGTCATGGGGAGGAAGCTTCCGACTCGGCGCTCTGTTGTAAGTTGCACCGAGCAGGGAGGCATTACCGTTGGGCGAGGTGCCCTCCGGAAGGCAGGATCTGCGTGTTGGCATCGGGTGTTTGGGATCCGCCCTCATGAGCACACCTCGCCCATTTTTTTCTCTGTGAGAGAAAAAGGGGCGCATGGCAAAGCTCAGCCCGCTCTCTGGCGGGCTCTCTGGCATCAACAACCTGAACAAGATCCTCTCGGAGCTTTCGGACTCCTACGCGAAGCTCTCATCCGGCCGCAGAATCACCCGAGCCTCAGACGACGCTGCCGCGCTCTCAATCTCGGCCCAGCTTGAGTCATCTCTCGGCACGCTCGACGTTGCATCGCGCAACGTGCGCGACGCAGGCTCGGCCTTGGCAATCGCCGATGGCTCGCTTGGCCAGATCCAGGATCTATCGGGGCGCCTACAGGAGCTTGCCGTCCAGTCAGCAAACGGAACCTACTCTGACGAACAGCGCGCTGCGCTCAAGTCAGAGTACGACTCCATCACGCAAGAAATCGGCCGCATCGCAGAGACAACCCAATTCAACGGGGTAAAGCTACTCGACGGATCGCAGATCACCGCGCAGGTCGGAAACGGCAGCGGCGCCTCGTCGCAGCTCGTGATCGGCGGCGCAAACATCTCGGGGCTCGTCTCCCAAGCGGCCTCCCAGAACATCGGCACCCAAGCAGGAGCGCAGCAGGCCATCGGAGCGATACAGCAGTTCTCGCAAAGCCTCGGCAACGTTCGCAGCAGCTTCATCGGCTCATCGCAATCGCGCCTCGACACCATCCAACAGAACATCAGCTCCCAGCGCATCGGAGAGTCTGAGGCCCTGTCGCGCATCGTAGACCTCGACTACGCCTCGCAGACCTCCTTCAACACGGGGCGAGAGATCATGGCGCAGGCCTCCCTGGCCGTGCTGGCGCAGGGCAACCGCCTCAACGCCGGCATCGTGAGCCGCCTCCTGGGGTAGCCTAAGAGCCGTCACGCAACTTTAGGCCCTCATCCCCGAAACCCCGTCTTGTATGCCAAAAGGGTTCTCTCTCACAGAGCTGCTGGTTGCGCTCGCCATCGCTGCGCTGCTCGCCTCGATCTCAGTCGTGGGGCTGCCGAGCATCTCTCGGCCGCAACGGCTGTGCCGCGAGTCGCGGCGGCTACAGCTTCTCTTCGACCGGGCCCGAACCCGAAGCCTTGCGACGGCGGGCGTCCACACCGTTCGCCTAACGCCACAGTTCGCTGAGCTGAAAGACCCTCAGGGCACGCTCGTCGAGCGCCTTCCGCTGCCTGCCGACATCTCCCTGCGCACGACAGCGAACATCGAAGGAGAGCTGAGCTTCTACCCATCTCACACCGCGACGCCCGCAACAGTCACCCTCTCGCTCGGCGCGCTCTCGGCGACTCTCGTCGTTTCATTGCGCGCGAGGACGCGAGTGCAGTGTTAGTGTTGGGCGCCCATAGCAACAGGGGCCCCTGGGCCAGCGCCTCCGCAAGGCGCGCCCCTGCGCAAGCCCCCGCCCAGCGCGGCTTCGGGATGATCGAGCCGCTCGTGAGCATCAGCATCCTCGCCTGCCTCTCACTCGGGCTGGCGCTGTTTATGGGCAGAAGCTCTAGAGCACTTGCGGCCGCGCGCGCCGAAACAGAGGCAGCTTGCAGAAGCCCAAGCTGCGGCGCTGCGGGAGCACTTGTCAGGTGCGGCTGTGGCAAAGCTGCTTGGAGCTACGTGCCATGAAACAAAATGTGCCTGTGCCCTTCTTGTCAGAGCGAGGATTCACGCTGCTTGAGACCATAGCGTCGCTCGGGGCTGCTTCGTTGGTGGCGCTGGCTCTCTGCGCGATGCTGGGCTCCTCGGGCCTCGCCTTCCGTGAGTCGATGAGCGCCATCTCTGACCTCTCTGTCAGCGCCCAGGCCGAAGCCGCCGTGCGGGCGGGCGTGCGCGCCCTCGGGCGCTCGCGGCAACAGTTTGCAGTGACTGTGAGCCCGGGCGCTCCGCTCGTGCTGCCGAACGGGGCAGCACACCCGTTGGCTGCCCTCTCCGGGAAGTCTTCCCCTGCTCCGGACTCACACGTCATCTCGTTCCTAGATCTCTCCCCACACTACGCTGGCGCCATCGAGCAAGCCTCGATCGACGGCCTCTCAGTCACCGTCGTCGCATGCGGATTTAGCTCTCGCCCGGCGCCCTCGCAGTTTAAGAGCTACGTGGCACTAGGCGTCTCTGGGCCGGTGCAGCTCGCTGGCTCTCTGCGAACTGTCTCATCGTCGTGTGTCGAGCTCGTGGCAGATGCGCTCCCAGGGCTCGTGAGCGACCCGGCTGCCATCCTGCCCTCTTCGCTCCACCGCCTCGTACCCGTTAACCGAGAGTACTCGCTCTTTGTCGATCGGACGGAGCAGCTGCGCATCTCCTCCCACACAGCTGCCCGCATCACAGAGAACCAGCCGCTCGCGAGCGGCGTGCGCGCCCTGCTCTTCGATGAAATCGCGTCTGCTGGAGGCTCTGTGGCGCTCTCAACGACGGTGCGAGGCTCACACGGCCAAGTGTCAACGTTTCTTGCGCCGTTCCCCGTGGCGCGCGGGAGCCTCTACTATGGCCACATCCTGTAGGGGCCACACGCTGCCGCTGGCTATAGCCGGGAGCTTAGTCGCTTTGGCGATGCTGCGCGCCTTTCACGACCGCGCGACGAGCCTCGTGCAGTCGTGGCGTCACGCTCGAGTCGGCGCAGCTCTAGAAGCTGACGCGATTGAGAGTGCGGCACTTGCAGCGCCGTCGCCGGGACGATGCTCGCAGCTAACCGTGCGAAGTCAGCACGGCAACGCGCAGCGAACAGTGTGCTACGAAGCACTCCCAGCAGTCACCGCATACCCACGAGTCGCTCTTCCTAGCCTGCGGCCCGACTTTGACGCCGTCTTCTCGCGCGCCTCTCCCTGCCCGTCTGCGCCTCAAGCTGTCAGGCAGCGATCGTTTGCCTCTCCCGTGGCGCGCCTCACCTGCAGCATGACGGGGAGCGTCCCCGCAACAGCCGTTACTCTTGAGAACATCAAGGCTGACTGGCTCAGGGTGGCGGAGCCAACCGCCGGAAGCCCTGCGCTGCTCGCCACGCCAGGGACGCTTGAGGTGTCTGGCGTGCTTGAGGTGCAGGGTGACTCGCTGATCGTTTCCGGCGGCGACGCATCGATCGGCGCGCTGGCAGCGGGCAAGGCTCTCTCAGTTACGGTTGTATCGGCGAGAGGCTCTGTGGAGGTGCGGGAGCTGCGCGGCCCCGTCTCACTCGTGATCGTCGGCACGAAATCGCTGCGCGCGCCCGCGAGCCCGATCCCAGCCTCCTTTCCGCTGCCGCCGCTCCGGCCTCCTGCCATCCTGGCGATCGTCGCTCCTGACGGGAGCGGGAAGTAGCTTAAATACGGTCGGAGAGCGCCATATCGGCTTGATGGTGTCGGTCAGGTCCTCAATCGTTCGCGCCATTCCATCGGCACTAGCTTCGCCGTGGCGCCTGAGGAGCGCACAGAAGGCTCCTGCGCCGAAGCCGCTCTGCGGAAAGAGCCGGTACAGAGGCTGCGCTGAGTGCGCAGAGCGGAACGGATCTAGGAGCGGCACTGCAACTGCCGAGAACTCTGGGTGGCGGCCGAGGAACCACTCGATGTTTTCCTCGTTCTCCTCGCGCGAGAAGGTGCAGGTTGAGTACAGCAGGTAGCCGCCCTGCGAGAGCAGCTGTGCCGCGCACGCCATGATTCGCCGCTGGCGCCGGGCATTCATCGAGATCGTTGCCGGATGGAACGCGCCGGGCGCAGCCAGCCCCTTGAGCACGAGCGACTGTCCAGAACACGGCACATCGGCAACCACGAGCTGCGCCGCCTCGGGCATCAGCTTTGCGAGGTTGCCCGGGTCTCGCGACGTAACGATTGAGGGGTCGATCTGGCAGCGCTTGTAGTTTGAGATGAGCTGCGCTGTTCGCTTGCGGATGACTTCGTTCGCCACGAGGAAACGCGGCGAGAGGTAGCGGCTCGCCACGATGCTCTTGCCGCCCGGAGCGGCGCACAGGTCGACTGCCACACCGACCGGGCCCTGTACCTGCGAGTACGCCGCGCAGGCGAATGTTGACGACAGGTCGAGGCAGTACAGCTCGCCCTGATCGTGGCGGTCGCTCTTGCCGGGGCGCTCCTCCTCCTTGGCCACCGAGATCCATTCGGGCAGCCAAGTCGGCCCCTGAGCCGAAGAGCCCTCAAAGAGCCCGCCGCGCAGCGCCGCAACCGCGGTGATGGAAGCCTCCTTAGACTGGAGCGCTTCGAGGAACCGCTGGCGCTCGCTGGAATCGCTGAAGAGCGACTGCGCAACCCGCTCGACGTTGCGAGAGGCTCCGCTACTTCTTTCGTCTGGCATCGTAGAACCGCTCAAGCTGCGCCCGCAGGTCGTGGAGAGCCTTGACCCGCATGCTGAAGGACGCCTTTTCTTCCCTGCTCATCTCTCCCATGGTTTTGCTGCTTCCCTCCGGCTGAAAGATCGAGTCCCAGCCGAACCCGGATCCTCGCGGCGCAACCACCTCGCCCTGCATCACTCCCTCGCCGTAGATGAAGCTCTGCGGGCCGAGCGCGAGCCCAAAGATCGTGCGGACCTCAGCCCGGCAGTCTTTGCGCGAAGCGGCGAGCTGGTGCACTCCCTCTCCGCCCAAGGCCTTCAGGAACCACTTGATGAGAGGCCCCGGCAGCCCGCCCAGCGAGTGTATAGACAGCGAGGTGTCTTCGATCAAGACGGGCGAGTACCCCTGCTCGATGGCAGCCTGCGCTTTCGCGATGACGACCTTTCGAGGCTCAAGCTCTTGCAGCTCCGGCAGGTCGAGATGCACGTGTCGCATCTTGCCGAGGACAGACTCGGTCTCTTCGAGCTTAAAGCGATTCCCGGTGACGAAGAAAACGTCCTGGAGAATTTTGTCGATCTTGTCCCAGCGTCCCGGCATACGTGAGGAGGTGGCGGCAGTCAGTGAAAAAATCAGCGCCACCGACCGAGGCGCCATGCACCAGAATACTCCTTAGATCTTAGATGAGGATACCTGCTAAACCGGCGCCTGGCTCGGTTGTCGGCCCAAGTATGCGAGGATAATGGGCAAAGCGCCCTGTGCGGGGGCACAGCGCTCGGCTCCATGCCCGGCCCCACGCGCCGCGCACGGGAACGGCTGAGCTTCCTGCCGTCAGCCGCAGTGAACGACAACCTGGCGCGCGTGCCCGTGGCGCCGATGCTCCCAGACATAGATGCCCTGCCAAGTGCCGAGCACGAGCTCGCCGTTCATGATCGGAATTGAGAGCGACACGTTAGTCAGGATCGCCTTGATGTGCGACGGCATGTCGTCTGGCCCCTCCGCTGTGTGGGTGTAGAGCGAGTCGCGCTCAGGCACGAGCCGATTGAGCCAGGCCTCGAGGTCTCTGCGCGCTGAGGGGTCTGCGTTCTCCTGAATCGTGAGGCTCGCTGACGTGTGGCGAATGAACACGGTGCACAGCCCGTCGGTGACGCCAGACTCGCGCACGACACGCCACACCTCATCAGTGACTTCGTGTAGCCCCTGTCCACGTGTTCGAATAGAGAGGGTTTGAGCCATGCCGCTACGCGAGGACAGACCTCGCCCACGCCGCCAAGTCAGCTACCGCTGACTGCTCCTTGGTCACGAGGTCTTTGGCCTGCACTTCGCGCGTGGCACCGTCGACGAAGAGCACGTACCTGGCGCCTTTCGCCTCGGCGTACTCAATCTGCTTGCCGAGCTTGGGAGACTTGTAGAACACCTCGGTCGGAAGCCCGGCCTGCCGCAGCGTGTGCGCGACCTCGTTGCAGGCTTTTCGGCTCTCCTCGGAGTATACCGTCACCACTGCCTGTGTCGGGCTCTTGCGGCCGGTCGGAACGAGCCCCTCCGACAGCGCAAGGTCCATGATTCGCGACAGCCCAATTGATACTCCCACTCCGGGAAGCTTCTGGGTCGTGAACTCAGAGGCGAGATCCTCGTAGCGCCCGCCCGAGAACACCGAGCCAAACTCAGGGTACTTCGTGAGTGTCGTCTCAACGATCAGCCCAGTGTAGTAGTCTAGGCCCCGCGCGAGGCTCACATCGACCGTGACGAACGGCTGCACGTCATCGGGGATGAGCCCGAAGATCTCCACCAGCTCACTGACGCCCTGCGAGATGAGATCGCTAGAAAATCCGAGTGCGGCAACCTTGGCCGGAAGCTCCGACGCGGAGCACTGAATCTCTGTGCTCTTGAGGATCACCTCCACCGCCTTGGCTGAGATCCCGGCGATCTTCTCGAGCTCTGCCTTGACGCCATCTGCGCCGATCTTGAGCAGCTTGTCGACCGCAACGATCGCTGCCTTGCGGGCCGCTTCGTCGAGGCCAAGCTCAGCGTAGAGGCCGCCCAAGAGCCTGCGGCTGTTGATGCGCACCTGGAACGGGCCGAAGTTGAGCTCCTTCATGATCAGCCCAATCACTGACACGACTTCAGCGTCGCAGCTCAGCGGCAGCTCGTCCCGGCCGATGATGTCGATGTCGAACTGGTAGAATTCGCGGAATCGCCCGCGCTGCGGCCGCTCGCCGCGCCACACCTTCTGGCACTGGTAGCGCTTGAACGGAAATGTGAGGGCTGCCTGGTGCTGCGCGACGTAGCGCGCCAGCGGCACCGTCAGGTCAAAGTGCAGGGCCAGCTCAGACTCCTGCGACTCTTCAGCCTTGAGCCGACGCACGACGAAGATCTCCTTGTCGATCACGCCCTTGGAGCCTAAGGTCGAGAGAAGCTCAACCGCCGGCGTCTCTATCGGCGCAAAGCCGTAGCTCTCAAAGATGCGCTTGATGGTGGCGATCACCCTGTCTTCGGCGATCTTCTGCTCAGGGAGCCACTCCGGGAATCCCGATATCTTTCCTACTTTAGCCATGCGCCCGTTAAGACTACCTCGTACACGTGTGGGGCGAACTCTACACCACGCCGGTTCGTTTTGACCACGCTGACACCCGGTGCCTCCTCGACCACAAAAAACGTCTCTGTTTCACAGAGTTACCCAGATCATCCCGGCCCCCAAGGGCGCGCTTTAAACTTCCATAAGGATCCGTTTAGCGTTACAGTGCCGGAGCACTTTTTTTGAGAGGCGCTGCCGTATGGCGAAGATCCCCTGGAGCCGCATTAGAGAGGCCTTCGAAGGACACTGGGTCGAGCTCACCGACTGCGCCTGGAAGTCTGGCGGCATCCACCCGCAAGCCGCCAAGGTCCGCCACCACAGCTCGTGCCGAAAGGACCTGCTTGAGCAGATAGCACGCGCTGGCCGCATCGACGGCTCCGTGGTGCTCTTCGTCGGCCCAGCATTCCCTGGCATTTACACCGGTTCAGCGCTCGCCCAGGCGAGCAACTTCTAAATATCCCCGACTTCCCGTATCGTAGCGCCTCATGTTCGACGCTACTCCCCTCCTTCGCCTCTACGCTCGCTGGCGCAACGAGCAGCTTCGCGCTCGCTCGCCACAAGAGATGCAGCAACAGCAGCTTCGCTGGCTCGTTGACCGGGCCCGCAACACCGCCTTCGGGCGCATGTACGGCTTCTCGTCCATCGCAACCATCGAGGAGTACCAGAAGCGCGTTCCGCTGCGGAAGTACGAAGCCTTCTGGGAAGAGTTCTGGAAGGAGCCCTTCCCAACTCTCACTGACTGCACCTGGCCGGGCACCATTCGATTCTTCCCCGTCAGCTCTGGCACGAGCTCTGGCACAACGAAGTACATTCCGTGCTCGGATGACATGCTCAAGTCGAACACGAAGGCTGGCATCGACCTGCTCGTTCACCACGTGACAAACCGCCCCAAGTCGTCACTGCTCGGAGGCAAGAGCTTCATGCTGGGCGGCAGCACGGACCTAACTGAGCCGAAACCGGGAATCTTCTTCGGCGATCTGAGCGGCATAGCCGTCAAGACGCTCCCGTGGTGGCTCAAGTCGCGCTACTTCCCGCCCGCAGAGCTTGCGCTCATCAAGAACTGGGAAGAGAAGGTCGACACGCTCGCGCAGCTCTCGCTCTCGGAAGATATCCGGATGATCTCGGGCGTGCCGGCCTGGCTCCTGATCTTTTTCGACAAGCTCGCCTCGCTCAGCCCGGATGGCGCCGGGAAGCTCGCGAGCATCTACAGGAACCTCGAGATGGTTGTGCACGGCGGCGTCAACTTCGCGCCGTACCTGCAGCGCTTCAAGGACGTGCTCGACGGCGGCCACGCTGAGCTGCGCGAGGTGTATCCGGCCAGCGAAGGATTCCTCGCGATTGCTGACCGCGGCTACGGCGACGGGCTCCGCATGAACCTCGACCACGGCATCTTCTACGAGTTTGTGCCCCTGGAGGAGCTTGAGAGCCCTGCCCCAACCCGTCACTGGATCGGCAACGTGGAGCCGGACGTCAACTACGCAGTGGTCATGAGCACCTGCGCTGGCCTCTGGTCGTACGTCATCGGCGACACCGTTCGCTTCGTAGACACCAAGGTGCCGCGCGTGCTCGTTACGGGGCGCACCTCGTACTACCTCTCAGCGTTCGGGGAACACCTGATCGCCGAGGAAGTCGAGGACGGCGTCGTCACAGCCGCCAAGGAGATCGCTGCGGAGATCGCAGACTTCACGGTAGGTCCTGTCTTCCCGGAGCGTTCGGGCGAGCTCGGTGGGCACATCTACGTGGTTGAGTTCTGCGGTTCGCAGCCAGGAGCCGAGCAGCTCCAGCGCTTCACGGATGCGCTCGACAGAAAGCTCTGCCAACGCAACGAGGACTACGAGTCACACCGCTCTGGGGGATTTGGCTTGAAGGCCCCACAGGTCCTTCCGGTTGCAGCGGGAACATTCGCCGCGTGGATGAAGAAGCGCGGGAAGCTCGGCGGGCAGAACAAGGTTCCGCGCATCATAACCAACCGCGAGATGTTGGCTGAGCTGCTTGAGTTCGTTCGAGACGGCAACGGCGGGCTCGCCGCGTAAGCAGGCCCCCTCGCGGGCTCGCCTCAGGCCTATCGAACAATCAACAAGATACGCGCCTCGGTCGCTTGCACTGCGTCTCTCACTGCCAGTAACGCTGCACGGGGCACTCCGATTTGCTATCCCCCTCATCCAGCGTCTAGAATCGCGCCATGTCGTTTGGCGCCGTGGCATCTATTATTCTGCTCTACCCAATGCTGCTGCTCGGCGACGGCTGCCTGCTCATAGCTATTGCTGTCGCCAGCACAACTCGCGGACACGCGTTGCTGTGGGGAGCGTCGTTTGCGATCTTCCACGCCCTGTACGGCGTGCTTGGCGTTGCGCTCGTGTCCGAAGCGACTCAGTACTCTGAGCTGCTTGGGGAAGCCTTCATGCTCGGGGGCGCAATCTTTCTCCTCTGGCACTTCGTGCACCACCGCCTCCACCACCGCGTGCACGACGACTGTAGCTGCGAAAACCATCCGGCTGCGGTCGTAAGCTCCTTCACAGTGGTTTCGTCCGCAGCCGCGCTTTCGCTGCACTCCCTCGCAGGCGGGGCGATCATCCGCAGCTGGATCCCCGAGGCTTCAAGCGCCGATGTGATGTGGCTGCTCGTTGGGGCTTCGTGTGTGGTTGGCGCGCTGACGACAGCAATCGTCTTCTTCGGAGAGCGGCAGCAGCAGCGGGTCCTGCGCCTCCTCGACACCCTTCCGGGAATTGTGGGATTTATCCTCTCAGCACTCTGCTTCTGGGTGCTCTTCCACCTAGTCGAAGAGATAGTTTCGCTCTCGCCTATCCTAATCGGTTCGTTCTTGGCCTTAGCTCTCTTGTGTAGCGCCTACGTGGGCTACCGTGTGCACGGCAAAGCGAGGGCCGACAGCCTGGTTCGCATCAGCGGTCGAAGACCTTAAAAAAGGGGACGGGCAGATGTATCCCCGCGGCAACGCCGAGGATAAGGGTGCCTCTTCCCTTTTTTTTTCGGCTCTTCGGAGCAAGGGTTTCTTCCCGGGCAGTATTCCTCTACTATCCCCGCTGTCGTCCTAAGGAGCCCGCCGACTATGTCCCCCTCTGGCCAGCCGTTTCACCCGATGAACCTGATAAAGCAGGGAGCTTTCTGGGCCATCCACTTGGGCTGCCTCGGAGTTATCTGGGTTGGGTTCAGCTGGACGGCCTTCTGGACCTGTGTCGCCCTGTACGTCGTTCGCATGTTCGGCATCACAGCCGCATACCACCGCTACTTCTCCCACCGCTCGTACGAGACCAGCCGGCCCTTCCAGTTCGCCCTCGCTACTCTCGGGGCAACGGCAGCCCAGAAGGGCCCAATATGGTGGGCAGCTCACCACCGACACCACCACAAGCACTCTGACACCGAGGAAGACATTCATCCGCCAGGAATCTACGGACTTTGGTGGGCTCACGTTGGCTGGGTTCTCAGCTCGCAGTTTATCTCCACACGCATGGAGGGAATGAAGGATCTGTTGCGCTTCCCTGAGCTGCGCTGGATCGACAAGTATCACATGGTTCCGCCAGCCCTGCTGCTAGCCCTGTTGGCAGGGGTAGGCTCGCTGCTCGCAGCGCAGGCGCCCGAGCTGCACACGTCAGCCGCGCAGATGGTAGTGTGGGGCTTCTGCATCAGCACAACGCTGCTCTACCACGGCACCTTCTGCATCAACTCGCTTGCTCACGTCATCGGCCGCCCGCGCTTCAAGACGGGAGACGACAGCAAGAACAGCTTCCTACTCGCCGTGATCACCCTCGGGGAAGGCTGGCACAACAACCACCACCGCTACCCGGGCTCCGAGCGCCAGGGCTTCTACTGGTGGGAGCTAGACATCTCGCACTACGTCCTAAAATGCCTGGCAGCCGTGGGGCTTGTGTGGAACCTGAGAGAGCCTCCAGCGCGCATTTACGAGGAGGCGAAGAGCGGCCCTCTCGAGACCAAGCCAGCAAACGACGACGCCCGTAACCCAGACTTCCGCGCTGCGGCGTAAATACCGCAGTCGCAAGGCGCCGGAATTGCGCATCCTTTCAGCACCCTAGCCGCACCTCGCTAGCGCAAAAAGAGCGCGCCGCTGAGCCCTCCTCCGTCATCAAAAAAAGGTCGTTTCTGAAGCTCCACGCCGCTGCGCTGCAACATGAACATTCTGCTCCTGAACCAAGACTGGTTTGCGAATGAACTTCGCTCCTTCGGGCACTCGGTCCTGACCTGCGGCGTGACGCCGCAGCTCGACTACCGGATACCCTCGCAGTTGATTCACTTGAAAGACCTGCTCCGCTCGCTGCCGGGCGGATTCGCGCCAGATGTTATCGTGTGGCTCGATGACAGTGCGCCAGTGACCTACATCGGCATCGAGCGCTCAGAGGTTCCAACTGTCTTCTACTCGGTCGACACGCATCACCACTGGGACCTGCACTCACGCCTCGCCCACTGCTTCGACCACGTGCTCGTGGCACAGAAGGACTACATGCATCACTGCGTTGCCTCTGGCACCCCGACTACCTGGCTTCCTCTGTGGGCGTCTCGCCACGTCGAAGCATCGTCAACCAAAACAATGCCGATGGCGTTTGTCGGCACGATGGATCCGAAGCTGAACAAGAAGCGAGTCGAGTTCTTCAGCAAGCTACAAGAGGTAGCACCTATCACTATCAAGCACGGCAACTACTGGGAGATCTTCCCGCACGCCGAGATAGTCGTGAACCAAACAGTGAGTGGCGACCTGAACTTTCGGGTGTTCGAGTCAATGATGTGCGGGTGCATGCTCCTCACAGAGCGAAGCTCCAACGGGCTCCTCGAGCTGTTCAACGAAGGTGAACACCTCGTGACGTACACGGCCGGTGACGTTCAAGACGTCGCCGACAGGGCCGCCGAGCTGCTGGCAGAGCCTCAGCGCATGCACGCGATTGCGCAAGCCGGGCGCGAAGAGGTGCTTGCCAAGCACACCGCCCTGCACCGAGCCGCCGCACTCAACGAGATCCTCAAGACCCTCCAGAGTCGCCCGAAGAGCGCCGCGTGCCACATGGCGATGGCGACGAACCTTGGCATCACAGCCGCTATCGTCAACGACCGCAACCCGCGCCTCGCCGCAGTTGCCCTGCACGGAGCTGTAGAGAGCGCTGTCCGCTCGCTGGAAGAGGGGCACGCCCCGAGCCAAATCGAAACGGTGCACCTCATCCGTTGCTACCTGCGCTGGGACGCGCTGACGGGCGGAAGCGAAGGATCGCGCCTGCTGATGCAGCATGCCGAGGCGCTTCCCGCAAATTACCTGTTCGCCTTGGCCCGCATACGCTCACTGCTCAACAAGGGCAGCCGGCTTGAGGCCGAGCAGCTAGCCTCATCGATTTCGCCGGACCCTGCCCAGCACATCTTCTCTGTCGCGGAACAGGCAGTTAGCCTGCTGCTCCGGTAAATGGGACTAGCCCAGGCGCCAAAGCCAGCGAAGAACGAGCTTAACTAGCGCGTCTCCGCGCGCAGGTCCTCGAAAGTCTTGTTGAGGATCAGGTTTCCGAGCACGTAGTTTCCGTGCTGGTTTATCACGTACATCACGAACGGCCGCTCCTGCCCCGAATTGGTCTCAAACGTCCGGCAGATCGCCAGGCCAGGGTTGTTGCCTGCGTCGTGCGTGGGAAGCGTCGCGACGGTGTCAGTGAGGCGGGCGAAGTCGCTGAAGAACGGAATGAAGCGTGACTTGATGATGACGTCGATGGCGCCGGCGCCTCGAGTTTCACTCTCGATCGTGGCTTCGCTCAGCATCGCGCGAAACCCGTCAGCGTCTCCTCTCACCAGAAAGCCAACAGCCCGGTCTACCACTTGGCTGTACGCATCGGCACGGCCGACGAGCAGCTCGTCGTCCTCAATTCCTGGCGTGGGCTTGGAAGCTGGGTCGCCTGCGTGGCAGGTCGCAGAACCTAGCGCGACAGCGGCGAACGCAGCACCACAGAGAAACGCTGCGCGTGTAATGAAACGAACTGTTCGCATCTTTTTAGTATGTGGCAGCGACTTCTCTGCCGCAAGACGCCTGTCAATCTTTTAGGGAGCAGCCGAAGGAAGCTCCTATTTTCCCCAACTATCGCTCTGCTTCTTCCCTTAGCCAGCCGAATCTTCAGCGACCAAGGCTCGCTCAATCTTTCGGGCCTCGCGGTGCTCCACGGCGACCGACTGCTGCCCGAACAGCTCACCTAGCCGCAGGGGAACCGAGATCGAGGCTCGCATGGCTGCTTCGCCCTGGGGCGCAAGCTCCTCAGCAGAGACAGCGAGGCAGTGAGCCTGTCCAGCCGCGCACGAGTCGCGCCGCACGGCCTGCGGGTAGGCCGCTTCGATCGTGCGAGCAGTGCGCTCAAGGGCTGGGGCGAGCCGAAGCTCTCCCCCTCCGGGCAGAGTCCCTGGCTCCGGCAGAGACACGGTCCGCAAGATGCACCGCCCGCCGCTCTGCGCGCAGCACTGTGAGGCTGCGGCGCTTGAGAGCGAGGAGCCGCACAGCCGCTCCGGGGAGCGCCGCAGCTCCTGGCGGTAGTCGATGCACGAATCATCAGGCGCCTGCGGCAGGATGCTGTCTCTCCATGCCCTCCTGCTGAGCGACACGCTCACTTCCGCCGGCACCCGCTGCTCGCTCCTCAAGAGGTCCTCGATTGGCGGCACAGCACCACACTTTGAAACGAGCACTGGGTCGCTCTCAACCGGGCCAGCGCGGTGGGGCGTTGCCGAGCTGCACGAGGCAGCATCGCCGCCCCACAGGAAGTCGCCACCCTGCTCCGCGTGCGTTCGCGCGCAGCTCGGAAGCTCGGCACCACTGCACGCCAGCCGACGCTCAACGCGTTCGAGTGAAACTGTCCGGCACGACAGCTCAGTCACCTTGTCGCGAGCCGGGTTGAAGAGCGGCTCCGCGCAGCCGTCTGGAAGCTTGCGCTCCTGGCGCTCCTCGCACTCACCACACCCCTTCAGGTGCTCACGGGGCTTACCCTCGCACGTCAGCCGTTTGGTGGTTGGCGTGCACGCGGAATTTTCGGCCGCATCTGAGGCCCAGAAAGCCGTTCGCTTCGCAGATTCGCCCGAGACCAGCCGCGCTCTCAAAGCCTCCAGGTAAGCAGAGGGATCGGGCTGGTGCCCCGCGGGAGGGTCTCGCTGGCAGCTCGTCGACGGCGTATCTGCGCTCGCCAGAGACCTCGCAAGCTCGAGCGAAGTGTAGAGCGGCCGGACCGGCACCGAGCCAACGCAGGCTGCGGGGTCGACAGAGAGCTCGCAGCTGTACCGTTCTGGAAAAAAGGAGAAGGACGGGTAGAAGAGCTCGAGGTCTCCTCCCTGCCAGGAGACAGCAGCGCCGTTTCGGCTGACTAAGAAGACATCCAGGTAGAGCTGCGCTGCTGCGGGCACGAGCATTATCGTGCCGTTGTCGCGCAGCTCTTCAAAGTACGGGCCGCCCTTCTCGTATGGCGCCCTCGTGTTGAGCGCGATGTCGTCGAGCGCTGCGCCGCGCACGACGAAGTTGCCGCTCGCGCCGGCGGAGATGAGCCGGCCTCCGAGCCGCTGCTCGCCGCGCTCATTCCCGAGCGTCCAGCGAAGCTGGATCAGGACTTTCCCCTGACCAAGGCTGGAAGTGCCGCGGGTCGTGCCTGAAAGCCGCAGCATTATCGGCACACGCAGCCCTTCAGCTGTGAAGAGCCGCGCGTCGTTGCGGTACCGACAGAGCGGAGGGAGCGAGGAGTGCCGCGACCAGTCGATGCGGGCAGGAGAAGCGCCCTTGGCAAGCTCGGCGGCGTAGCACGGCACCTGAACGCCGTGCGCCTGTTCAGTGGCGCGAATCTCCGGCAGCTCCGTTGCGCGCGCAGGCCATGCGTCACGCACGGAGAACTGCACAGAACCGATCCTGAACTGCGGCTCAAACCCGCTCTGGGCTGATGTTGGAACGAGCCGAGTAGTGCCCCTGATAGAAGCGACGTCTACAACTCGGTGCGGGGCCACGCGACCGTGCGTCAGTCGGTCGCGGAACTCTGGATTGAGCGGGTCTGTGCCGCCTATGAGAGGAAACGTGCGTTGCTGCACGAGGTAGGGGTGGTGCCCCTGCACAGGAAAGAGTACATCGCGCTCGCGGTACCGATCGCGAGCAAGCTCAACCGTGACAGCCGACACGCCCGTTGACTCAAGCGGCACGAGGAGCTCGGGCTCGGTAACCCACGATGCCTCAGCGCTCCAGATCTCGGTCGGCGCAACGAACTGCAGAGTCTCATCCCACACTGACACGTTGTAGCGCGCCGTCGACGCTGCTGCGTCCTGTCCGCTCGGCGCCGCGCAGCCCGACTCGGTCGGGTACAGGCAGCGCAATCCCTCACGCACGCCTGCGCGAACTGCACTGCGCGCGTGGAGTATTCGTGAAACATCGGTGGCGCCGACGACAAAGAACGCAGCACCAAAGGTGACAACAGCGGCTTCGAGGAGGTAGTTGCCGCGCGGCGGTCGTCTCTGCATCACAGGTCTCCAAAATAGGCGACTGCAAGGTGGCGATGCCCGAGGACACTAGGGCGGCTGCGAGCCAAGTTCAAAGGAAGATATTTAGGGGGAGACCGTTGAGGACAGATCCCGACTGGAGAAAAAATGGCCGCCTGTGGCGCGATGTTTGGCATCCGCCCTGCTCGAAACGCCTTGCTGAGCCCGGCGCGGAGACCCCTGTAGCTTCGGAGCACCTTGCGCTCCCAGCCCTTGCAGCCCCAACAAAAAGAACGGTATCGTGCCCGGCATGGCACCAATTATCTTCTCAATGCATCGCATGAACCGCACTTTTCCCCCAGGAAAGCAGGTTCTTAAGGATATCTCGCTCTCGTTCTTCGAGGGGGCAAAGATCGGCATCGTGGGCCTCAACGGCTCCGGAAAGTCGAGCCTCCTCAAGATCATCGCTGGCCTCGACAAGGAGTTCAGCGGCGAGCTCACCTTCCGCCCAAACCTCACCATCGGCTACCTAGAGCAGGAGCCGAAGCTAAACCCGAACAAGACGGTCAAAGAGAACGTGATGGAGGGGTGTGGCGAAGCGGCAACCCTGCTGGCCGAGTTCGAAGCCGTGAGCGCCAAGCTCGGGGAGGACATCTCGCCGGAGGAGATGGAGAAGCTCATAGACCGCCAGGCAGCGCTGCAAGACAAGATCGACGCGCTCGGAGCGTGGGAGCTAGACCGAACGCTCGAAATTGCCATGGACGCGCTGCGCTGCCCTCCCGGAGACTCGCCTGTCAGCAGCCTCTCCGGAGGAGAGAAGCGCCGAGTTGCGCTGTGCCGGCTCTTGCTCCAGAAGCCGGATCTGCTGCTCCTCGACGAGCCCACCAACCACCTCGACGCAGAATCAGTAGCCTGGCTTGAGCGCCACCTGCAGGAGTATCCGGGGGCAGTCGTGTGCATCACCCACGACCGCTACTTCCTCGACAACGTCGCCAAGTGGATCCTCGAGCTCGACCGAGGGCACGGCGTCCCGTGGGAAGGCAACTACTCAAGCTGGCTCGACCAGAAGCGGCAGCGGCTTGAGCTCGAAGAGAAGGCTGAGTCGAAGCGGCAGAAGACGCTGGCTCGTGAGCTCGAGTGGATTCAGCAGTCGCCTCGCGCCCGCCAAGCGAAGTCGAAGGCCCGCATCCAGGCCTACGAAGACATGCTCAACGCCGAGCAGGAGAAGAAGATCGAAGAGCTAGAGATCTACATCCCGCCCGGAAAACGGCTCGGCGAGGTGGTGATCGAGGCCAAGAGCGTCTCAAAGACCTTCGGCGACAAGCTGCTCTTTGAAGACTTAAGCTTCAGCCTCCCTCGCGGAGGAATTGTCGGGATCATCGGGCCGAACGGCGCCGGAAAAACGACGCTCTTCAAGCTCATCACGGGCCAAGAGAAAGCAGACCAGGGCAGCTTCAAGGTCGGTGAGACCGTTGCCCTATCCTACGTGGACCAGAGCCGCGACCACCTCGACGGCAAGAAGAGCGTGTACGAAGAGATCTCTGACGGCCTAGACCTGATCAAGCTCGGCGAGCGCGAGGTTAACGCCCGTGCGTACGTTGCAAAGTTCAACTTCGCCGGCCCTGACCAGCAGAAGGAAGTCGGCAAGCTCTCAGGAGGCGAGCGCAACCGCGTCCACCTGGCGAAGATGCTTCGCTCAGGCGGCAACGTCATCCTGCTCGACGAGCCGACGAACGACCTCGACGTCAACACGCTGCGCGCCCTTGAGGAGGCGCTGGTCAACTTCGGCGGCTGCGCAGTGGTCATCAGCCACGACCGATGGTTCCTCGACCGAATCGCAACGCACATTCTTGCATTCGAGGGAGACAGCAAGGTGGTGTGGTTCGAGGGGAACTACCAAGACTACGAGGCCGACCGCCGACGCAGGCTAGGCACCGACGCCGACACCCCGCACCGCATCAAGTACAAGAAGCTCACGCACTAAGCGTCAAAAAAGGGGACAGACACCTCTACCCCGGCTTCGCGGGATAAAGGTGTCTGTCCCCTTTTTCGCCTTTAAGTGTCATTTCAGTGGCTTAGCAAGGGTGTTTGCTGCGGTCCCGTTAGTTGACTCTACCGTCACAACGGCTACAATCCCCCCGCCTTTAGTTTCAGGCACTTACGATTGCCTCGCTTCCTTCGAGTAGCGATTGTGAGGAAACAGTTCGTCTAGTGAGTCGGGAGTAACATGTCTACCACCTATTCCGTTTTAACGTGGGCCGCCCCGGTGTTCGGTGTGCTGGCTTTCATAGTCGCGTACAGGATGTACGTTGCGCTCCAAGCCCTTCCTGCCGGCAACGCCCGCATGCAGGAGATCAGTGGCGCTATCCGCGATGGAGCGCTCGCATACCTCAAGCAGCAGGCGCTCTACCTCTCGTGGTTCATCGGCGTGGCGTTCCTCGCCATCCTCTACATGCTCAAGTGGGAGACCGCTGTGTGCTTCCTGCTCGGCGCTGGCATGTCGCTCCTCGCTGGCTTCCTCGGCATGAAGGCAGCCACGATGGCGAACGTTCGCACCGCCCAGGCAGCTTCCGATAAGCAGCCCGGACAGGCCTTGATGGTTGCCTTCAACGGCGGCGCAGTCATGGGCCTCACCGTTGCAGCGCTCGGCCTGATCGGCGTAGGCGCACTTTTCCTGTACTTCCTCCCGCAGGAAGTTCAGGACGTCGTTAAGGGCCACGAGCCGATCATCGGCTTCGCCATGGGAGCCTCTTCAGTTGCCCTCTTCGCCCGCGTAGGCGGCGGAATCTACACCAAGGCCGCAGACGTAGGCTCAGACCTCGTCGGCAAGGTCGAGGCTGGAATCCCGGAAGATGACCCTCGCAACCCAGGCGTTATCGCTGACAACGTGGGTGACAACGTAGGTGACGTAGCCGGCATGGGCGCGGACATCTTCGAGTCGTACGTTACCTGCATCATCGGCTGTCTCGCCCTGGCTGCCACGATGAGCGACGCAAACATTATGCGCCTGCTCAAGGTTGACCCGGCGATGACTGCCAAGACTGGTCAGTTCTGGCTGATGGCAACTCCGCTCATCCTCGGGCTGTTCGGCGCAATTTCGTCGTTCGTTGCCATCAAGTGGATGGGCTTCCTCAAGGACGGAGATCCGGCCAAGGCGCTGCGCTTCTCGGTGCTGATCGCCTCGGTGCTCTTCATCATCGCAGCCGGCATCTTCTTGCTGCTCCCGAGCGTGCCGCTCACCACCGCTCTCTGGATGCCGATTCTGTTCGGCACCCTGTGCGGCATCGGGATCGGCCTTGCGACTGAGTACTACACCTCATCCAAGCCGGTCTTCGAGATCGTCACGGCCTCCAAGACGGGCCCTGCCACCTGCGTCATCAACGGCATCGCCGTTGGCTTCCGCAGCGTTGCAATTCCGCTCGTCCTGATCGTTGCGGCGGTGCTCATCTCGCACCACTTCGGCGACGTGTACGGCGTGGCGCTTGCAGGCGTGGCGATGCTCTCAACGACGGGCATCATCATGACCGTCGATGCGTACGGCCCGATCGCTGACAACGCCGGCGGCATCTCTGAGATGTCGCACCTCGGCTCTGACACGCGCGCTATCACCGACAAGCTGGACGCCCTGGGCAACACCACTGCCGCCATCGGCAAGGGCTTCGCTATTGGCTCAGCCGGCCTCACGGCACTCGCCGTCTTCGGCGCCTACACGCAGACCTTCACCGGCGCAGCCGAGAAGATCGACCTGAGCATCACTAACCCGATGCTCGTCATGGGCGTGTTCGTTGGAGCAATCCTGCCGGGCCTCGTCGTGGCATTCACGATGCAGTCGGTAGGAAAGGCTGCCGGCATGATCGTGACCGAGATTCGCCGCCAGTTCCGCGAGATCTCGGGCCTGCTCGAAGGCAAGGAAGGCGCCAAGCCAGACGTCTCCCGCTGCGTTGAGATCTCGACCAAGGCCGCGCTCACCGAGATGCGGGCCCCGGGCCTGATCGCTCTCATCACCCCGATCGTTGTTGGGTTCACGATGGGTCCAGCAGCTCTCGCAGGTCTCCTCCTCGGCACCACGGTAGTCGGCGTCGTGCTCGGCATCTTCATGTCGAACACCGGCGGCGCCTGGGACAACGCCAAGAAGTTCATCGAGCAGGGGCTCGTTGAGGGAGAGAAGAAAGGCTCCGACGCCCACAAGGCGGCGGTTGTTGGCGACACCGTAGGCGATCCCTTCAAGGACACCTCGGGACCAGCCCTCAACATCCTCATCAAGATGGTTTCGATTCTTTCGCTCCTCATCGCTCCGCTCCTGTAGCGGACTGAGGGCTGAAAGTTTCGGCCAAACGTAAAAGGGGCTGCCAAATCTGGCGGCCCCTTTTTTTATGGCTCTGTGCCTCCGAACCTTCCTGGCCCAGGGCGTCACGGCTGGTCTACCGCCTCGTAGATTGCCTCCAGCATCTTCCTCACGATGTGGTCCACGATGTCCTTCACGGACACAATTCCTATCGGCATCCCATCCTGGTCGACGATCGGCACGTGGCGGAATCCGCCGTGCGACATGAGGTTGAGCGCGAACGCTATCGATGCCTCGGGCCGTTCGCTTGCTGGGTGCGCTGTCATAAAGTCCCCGACCACGGCATCTTGCAGCGACGGAACCTTGCCCATGACCTTTAGGATACAGTCTCGCTCGGTGAAGATGCCAACGAGCTTGCCGTGCTCATCGACCACGAGCAAGCTGCCCACCTTGTGCCGCTGCAGCACGGCGACGCACTCGGCGAGGGTCGTCTCGGGCTTCACCACGAGCGGCGTCTTGAGCCCTATAGACCCGATGCTGTCGCACAGCAGCGTGGGCGGAATGAGCTGCATCCCGACCGCGCAAGCTGAGTGAATGTTTGTTAAGAGGTCTTTCTTTTCCATACCCTACTCCACTGTAAGCTCTACGTACTCTTGCTGCTGCCACTCGCTCCTGTCGTCGCTTGGCCTGAAGCTAATCGGCCCAGTCTGGGGGTCCTTGAACTCAAGGACGGTTTCGCCCGTCTTGAGGGCGGTACCGGCGTGCGCCGTCTCCCGGATGTTGACCCGGGCAGAAGATTCAAGAGGCTTCCCTTCCCTCATTCTCTTCTCAATGCCCCTGAGGTGCTCCAAGGATTTCTGGACCTGGTCGTACTTATCGAGCAGGGCCATCATCTTTTCCTTGAACTGGTTGCGCAAAAGCGGCACTCGGTTGCGGTTCTTCAGGTACGGGCCGATGTGCAGCTCAAGAGCGGCGCCGGCGGCAGCGTACTTCCTCAGGTTTTCGCTAAGCTTGCGGTACTCCTTGGTGACTTCAAGCTCATTTCGAATCTCAATGACCGTCTTTACCCCAGCTGGGTTGCCGACCACGCGCCCCTCAAAGCCCTTAACGCACCATACTGTCCCGCCAATAAAGGCAGCGCGCGGCGAAATCACTGCCGAAGACGAGCACAGCGCGCACTCCCTCGCCTCGCGCGCCACGAATATGTTGCCGCCAACATCGGTAGAGACCTTCTCGGCTGAGTCAACGGTGTAGTCCCCCTTAGCGGAGAGTGATGACCCTTCGCCGCCGTAGTGAAAGCCCTTAATGGTGACCGATGACTCGCTCGTAATTACGTTGTCTCCTAGCACGGAGCCGAGCACCTCAATCTTGCCGCGGGCCTTGATGTTGAACCCTTTTTGCACGTCGCCGCCGATGCGGACGCTGCCGATGAAGTCTATGTGGCCCATGCTGTAGTCGAGGTTTCCAGTGACGTGCAGCACCTCCCGAATAGTGAACTTGCCGCCCTCGTCGTGCACGTAGCCGTCAACTGCAGCCACCAGCGTCGTGTAGGCCTCCTCGGCATCGTCCGCGCGCGGCTCTATCGTCTTGTCAAAGCGCGGGCTGATAGCGCGGCCGCTTTTGGTGGAGAGCGGCTTTCCGAGAACGTCCATGCCTGGAGTGCCGCCCGTCGGCTTGTAGATTCGAGCGACCTCACGGCCCTTAGCGACGTTCTCAAAGAGCCCTAGAGTAAAGAAGTCGACAAATTCCCGGTCGGCATCCTCTCCCTTTCCGGGAGTGAATCGGCGCACAAGCCACACGAGCTTGCCGTCTCTGCCCTGCACCGGAGCGACTCCGCGTGCCACGCGGCGGCCCTCGCACCCTTTTCCCTGCCTCAGCTCAGAGACTATGTCCCACACCACCATCCGATCGATTAGGTCTTTCGGGGCGATCGACTCAACTTCTTTGAGGAACTCGTCTTCGCGCGCCAAGTTACACTCTGCCTGGGGGACAACGCGCGCAAAGAGCTTCAGCCGGTCGTCTGAGACCAGCAGCTCCAGAATCATCACGTTCGTCTCTTTGCGGTGAACGACTTTCACGGTGTTCCTCTTCACTTGTAAAGATCGGCACAACTGTGCCCCACATTGAGCGATTACAGGGGCTTCCATGCAGCGCACCCCCAGAGGCCAGGCTAACCCTCAGAAGTGGCTCTCTTTTGGGCCTTTTGCTACACTCCCCGATCGTTAAAACGCCCATTTGCGACGTAAAACCATGCCGGAGCTGCCAGAAGTAGAGTCGACCGTACGGTACCTGCGAGAGCGGGTTGAGGGGCTCTCAATCGAGGGCGCCCAGGTGCTGTGGGACCGCACGGTTGCCCACGGTGGCGCCCGCCTGTTCCCGAAACAGGTCGCTGGCTCACGCATCTCACACGTGTTTCGCCGAGGGAAGTTTGTCGGCTTGGAGCTCTCAGCGAAGAAAACACTCTTCCTCTACACCCACCTGCGCATGAGCGGCTCCCTCGACGTCTTGCCAACCGCCATCCCTGTAGAGCCGCACGATCGTGTCGTAATTTTCCTAAGCAACGGGAAGACCCTGCGCTTCAATGACACGCGCAAGTTTGGGCGAATGTACCTGACAGCCTCGCCCGATGACGTCGTCGGTGACATCGGCATTGAGCCGCTGAGCGAAGATTTCACGCCCGAGGCTCTCGGCACTATCCTCTCTTCGCGCAAGGGTGCCGTTAAGCCAACGCTCCTCAACCAGTCGCTCATCGCGGGCCTCGGCAACATCTACGTTGATGAGTGCCTGTGGGTGGCGAACATTCACCCGCTCACGCCCTGCAACCGAATTCCACCAGTGAAGCTCGCAGCGCTGCACTCGGCAATCGTATCGGTGCTCTCAAAGGCGGTCTCGCTGCTCGGCACCGACTTCGGAGACGGCGTCGTTGACGGTGGGATGTACTCTCCAGTTGTGTACGGCAGGGACGGTCAGCCTTGCCAAAGATGCGGCATGACTATCCGCCGCATCGTGGTTGGGCAGCGCGGAACGCACCTCAGCCCCTCGTGCCAGCGCAAGCCGCGGGCGCTCAAGTAGCAAGCGCAATCTTGTAAAACATTACTACTGTCCACTGGAGCACCGGCCACAGCAGGTAGGGGAAGACGTTGTAAGCGACCAGCAAGCCGATCAGCGAGAAGGTCGGGGTACGAACCAGCTCAAGGAACTTGAGGAACGTTGACTCTGGCAGAATGAGCCCTAACGCTGAGTGGCCGTCGAGAGGCGGAACCGGCAAAAGGTTAAATACGCCCAGGATGAGATTGAGCTTGAAGAATATGGCGAGGAAGTAGGCGCACGCGCCGTATATGCCTTCACCTGTTGCGAGCGAGAGCATGCTGTCTGAGAGCGCAAAGACCCCTGCCTTAATCCCTACAAGCAGGAGCGTGCCGGACAGGATCACCAGGAGGAAATTGCTCATCGGGCCGGCCAAGGCCATGAGAGCCGCCCGGCGTGGGTAGCGGATCTGCCAGTACGGGTCGTAGGGAGCGCTGCCCCACCCAATCATTCCCCCGCCTCGGAAGAGGAAGAACGACAGAAGCGGCAGAATGAGGAGCCCAACAGGCTCACGACGCAGGTGAGGCATCGGGTCGAGGGTAACCTGCCCGCCTGCGTAGGCGGTGTAGTCACCCCCCCACTTCGCTACAAGTGAGTGTGCGGCTTCGTGGCACACGGTGCTAAAGAGGAACGCGAGGTACCACAGGGGCGCATCGGCGAGAAAATCCGGGAGCATCAGGGTCTTGTAGCATCCTTTTGCGGAAAGGACACCTCGGCAACTCACCCGTTCTGCGCTCATCATCTCTCTGGTCCCGGCAGTTTGTGCCTAATCCGCCCCCGGCAGAAGCTGCCTACCAGCGACGCTAACTCACCGAAAGAGCGCGCGGGCAAAGGCTGCCGACTTGAGAACGAGTTTTGCTCCTAGTGACATTAGCCAAGCTACTGAAGAGGGGGACGGCCAGCCATGTCAACGCATGAAGAGTCAGAGAAGCGCTCGCGTCTCGTCGACCAGATAGAGGTTGAGGTCGTGCGTGAGCCCCAGGCCCCGGCTCAGGAAGGCCGCGCTCCAACAACGTACGAAGCGAATCCGCTCCAGGCCCTTGAGGAGCTGGTTGAGCGTATGGAGGAGCTTGAGCAGCGCTCGGGCGCCCTGGAATCTTCGGCTGCTGAACTCGAAGATGAATCGCGCCGCTCGATTTCAGAGATGCAGCGCCACCTTGAGCAGTTCCAGCGGCAGAGCGCGGTGCTGAAGCGGCTGCTGGTCAAGCTGCATTAACTTATGCGAGCACGAAGTGAAACAGCGCCCGATCGAACAGGGCGAACTGCCCCTCACTCATGACAAACACCGCCCCGCACGCACGCGAGTGGCGGAGCCCCTCGGCCAGGAGCATGGTATCAGCTGTCGGCAGCTGACGTATGTCGACGCCAACGAGAAGCTCGCCTCCCGCTTCTTGACTGGCTTGGTCATCCATCATCGCTCCCACCTCGTGCTTGGCGAGGGTCTCAACCACGCAGCTCAAGGTCGTGGCAACTACGGTCGGAACTACAGACACTAGCTTTTCAGCAGCAGCTTCTCCCCGGGGATCTTTGACCACCACCGCCATCCGGCCGTCGGAGCCAGCGCCGAGCGCAGCTACCGCGCGGGAGATGCTAGCGCTCGTTGGTGTAGGGGGAGTATTAGGAGGAACTGCCATGGAATCACTCTCACGGTTGCACAGATACGGAGCTAGCTAGCCCCCTCTCCTCGTCCGTTCCCGCGCTTGAATCGCGGGAAACTGCCCTCAACGAAACGAAGAGCACAACCTTGTAGTGAACCTGACAGAAGCTCGATATCGCTGCTGTCGCAGAACTGTAGTGAGGTATGACTCACGCTTTAGCCCGTGAGTACTAACTGACGGCCGCTCTGAATGTAGCCCCTGATTCCCCCTCTACATTCCGATTAGGACCGATACGAACACCCCTCTCGCCGCCTGCGCTATGGCGGCTCGGAGGCTAAAACTATTGCTCCTTGCGGCTTACGGACCCCTTGCCGGAATATATCGGCACTACTATGTCGTCCCAGGGCCTCTCAGCCTCAATCTCAGCCACCTGTAAGGCGCTCCTAGCCCCAGTAGCAGCGCTCTCTCTCGGTGCGCTCTCAGCGCCTGCTGAGATCCTCCTGCTGTCACCAGCCGACTGCCTGAAGCTGGCAGAGATGGACCCGGTCCTAGCCTTTGGAACGATCACCTCTGAGATAGCTGACCGGTCAAACAAGGACGCTTTCGACCGGGCATTCTCTGAGATTAAGAGCCGCGCCGACGATGCGATGAGCCAGCACCTTTGCGAGATCGCAGCGGCGCTGCACGACGACTCTGACGGCTCTCTGATTGAGCTGCTCGGCCAGGGGCTCTCTCGCTGGGTCGAACTCCGAGAGCGTGACCGCGCCGTTGAGTCAGGCGTAGAGCCGTGGCAACTAGACGAGTATGACCCCTTCCTGGCACTGCTCGAGAAGCACCCCCAGCTGCACATCTACCCTCTGCTGGAAGAGCCGTTACGAGACCTGCTAAACCGATTTCCCCCGCGGCGCTAGGCTTAAGGGATTAAACTTACTCACTTATGCTCTCGTTGCGGTTTAAGCCGGCGAAGCGAGTTCTTCAATGCCGCACTTCCGCAGGAAGAAAATCGCCCCGGATCATTAACGGAGCTTTGAACTCTGTCGACTCTGGTGGTGATAGTACCAAGCTCCTTTGGGGAGGGCATGGGTCTAAGCAGTCTACATTTCTCGCGAACGAGGCTGGCTCTCGCCACGCTGTGGCTCTTTGCAGCCCTCTGTTCCCCGCCCGCACTCTGCGACGAGCGGCCCCGGCAGCCAAAAGCGGCTAGCAAAGCCATCCTCCCTGCCGAGCAGACCCCAGCCTCAAGCGTATCGAGTCACGCGCCGCACTCATTGAGCCTAAACGGATCGATCGTCACCGAGAAGGGACAACCCCTAGGCCAGCCAGTTGTCGTGTACCTCATCAAAAATCAGGGCGAAGGCACATCCAGCGAGTCTCTGCCTCAGGGGAGAAGTGTCGAATCATTATCCCAGAAGCGGTTCCTCTTTCAGTCAGCGAAAACGGACAGCAAAGGCTTCTTCCGCTTCTCTCGCCTCCCTTCTGACTCCTCGTACACGCTAGTCCCAAGACTTGAGGGCTTCGCATTCTTCCCCGAGCAGCTCCTCTCAACCGAGAGCCGCGACATACAGCTCTTTCTCGGCCGCTCCAAAGGCTCCTTGGGGGAAAGCTGCACCTCGACAAACAAGGCCGGCAGCCTCTCCGCAGCAGACCAGAGAGCCATCGCCCTTCAGACATTTGTTCGAAGCCTGATTAAGGCCTCAAAAGACCTCGTCGTTGCCGGCCTTCCGCCGGGGCCCCAACGAGTGACTCTCGACAGAGAGCTTTCGGCTGCCGAGAGGCAGGTCGATTTTATACGATTCGCGATCATCAACGAGAGCTTCTCGCTGCCCAAGAATCTGGTCTCGTGCAAGACCGTTCCACCCGGCTGCGCTGCACACTCATTTCGGCGCGAAAACGCGCGGTACCGCGCTCTCCTGATGAGGCTCCGGCGAATAGGAATCTTCGCAAACCGGAGGTCGGGGGAGGCGACTGGTGCGCCGATATCCGAGCGACGGATCGCGGTAAAGCAGATCCGCCGCCTGCACCGCCAAGCCCTCCAGGCCGCCAACAAGCTGCCCCGCCAGAGCGTGGTCTGTGGACGCGCTGCAACTGAGCTTTCGACCCCTACGCCGCCTAGCACTCCGACAATCACCCCGTTGGCAGTGCCCTTGAATGGCGGCAACGGCACGCCCACGGAGACGCCTACAGCGAGCCCAACTGACACTCCCACAAGCACCCCTTCAGAGACCCCAAGCGCAACCCCCTCTGACACGATTACTCCCACAACGACGCCAACAGCCTCCCCAGCCGACACACAGACGGCGACTCCAACGCCTTCCAGCACTCCGACTGATAGCCCTAGCGCCACGCCCACAGACACTCCCGCGGACACGCCTACGACAACCCCGACCAGCACCAGCACGAGCACTTTAACTCCGACAGTTTCGCCCACCACCACGCCTACGGTCACACCTAGCGTCAGCCCGTCGAGCACGCCAACTCGCACTCCAACCGAAACGCCTCAAGATACCCCCACGAACACCCCGACTGACACGCCGATAGACACCCTGACGAACACACCAACTAACACGCCGCGCAACACTTCTACGAGCACGCCCACTGAAACACCCCAAAACACTGCAACGAGCACACCAACCGCAAGCGCCACTGCTACCCCCTCCGTGACACCCTCCAGCACTGCAACCCGCACTCCAACCCACACGCCGAGCAGCACCCAAACTCCAACTCACACTCCAACTCAAACCTCAACACCAACCAACACCCCCTCGCTAACGCCTTCTATTACTGCAACCCACACACCAACCAGCACCCAAACACCAACTCGCACTCCAACTCAAACCTCAACACCAACCAACACCCCCTCGCTAACGCCTTCTATTACTGCAACTCACACGCCAACCAGCACCCAAACTCCAACTCACACTCCAACTCAAACCTCAACACCAACCAACACGCCTTCGGTGACGCCTTCTGTAACGGCAACGCGAACTCCAACGCAAAGCCCAAGCAGCACGGCTACTCCCACCCACACCCCTACCTCCTCAGCGAGCCCCACCAGCACTGCAACGAGCACTCCAACGACTACTCGCACAACGACGCCTACAGCCACGCCCACGTACACCCCCACCAGGACACCCACACTGACCCCGACGGCAACCTCAACCCACACCGCAACCTACACTCCGGTCCCACCAAGCTCCTACTACCTGTACATAAACCCCAACCAAGGGGGCAGCGTTAACCTCGCCAGTGGCTACTATCCAGCCAACTCCGTACAGACCTTGATCGCATCGCCATCGGACGGCTATCAGTTTGCAGGATGGTACGGCGACTGTAGCGGCACAGGACAGTGCTACGTCTCAATGACGACAGACAGAAACGTGGGCGCATCCTTCACAGGTTGGGCGTTCGCATCAGGATTCGGTTCGAATCCTGCCTCGGGAGACTCAACCGTATACGGAAGCATTAGCCCCTCCGGCTCCTACAACTTCGCGCCGTATCCGGGATGGACGAATGACATCTATGCGCTCGTGTGTGACTGG
>OMIG01000033.1 GCA_900299035.1 Pseudomonadota bacterium | reverse complement strand
GTAGGGCTTCCGATCTTCAACAACGAGATTATGGGCGACGACGAGATTCGCTAAGGGGCGGCTAGTGGTCAAAGATGGCGCAAAGGCTCCGGTCGGCCACGTGGCGCTCTCATGCGCGGTGCGTGAAGCGCTAGCGGTGTCGGCCGATCGCGGTGAACGGGTATTCCTCGTAGGAGGGATCGTCCGCGACCTGCTGATGGGGCGGGGCCTGGGCGACTACGATCTCGACCTCGTGGTCGAAGGAGATGGGCTGGCGTTTGCTCAAGCGCTCCGTGAGCGGCTTCTGTGCGACCTGCGCCAGCACCCGGCGTTTCTGACTGCCAAGCTCACGGGGCCGTTCTGTGCCGGGCCAAGTGATGGCCCGTTACTCACAGAGGTTGATGTGGCCACTTCGCGCAGCGAGGAGTACTCAAGTCCGGGCGCATTGCCGACCGTAAAGCCGGCTCCGATCGAGAAGGACCTGTGGCGCCGCGATTTCTCAGTGAATGCGCTGGCCCTGCCGCTGCTCGACTACTCGCGGCTTCGCGCCCACGAGGTAACGCCGGACCAGGTGTTGCCGGACATCGTTGACTCTACCGGCGGCCTTGAAGACTTGAGAACGAAGACGTTGCGAGTGCTGCACCCTGAGAGCTTCGTGGACGATCCTACCAGGCTCTTTCGGGCGGTGCGGTACTCGGTGCGGCTCGGGTTTGAGTTCGACATGGTGACGGCTGGCGCGTTCATGCAGGCCGTTAAGAGCGGAGCGCTCGGCACCCTCTCGGCGCGCAGGATCTGGAACGAGGCTGTGACGGCGCTCGACGAGGAGCACGTTGGCCGGGTGTTCGAGGAGTTCTCCGACCGTGGGCTCTTTTCGACGCTTCCGGTTGTAAGGCCTGAGCGGCTAGCCGAACTGGTCGCGGCGCTGGACCGAGTTTCGGCGGTGCGCGACGAGCTCGACCCGGCCGTGGCCTCTGCGGCGTTGAAGCTTGTGCTGCTCGCCGGCCTGGTCAGTGAAGGGCGCGAAGATATTATCGTTACTGTGCACGAGGGCTCCAAGGCGGCCAAGCGTGCGCGCACAGTTCTGGAAAGCCTCGCCACTGGGCAGCTTCCGTCAGACCTGGTCGTCCTCGTGGCGTCCTACGCGATCTCTGGGGCTGAGGAGCTGCGGCTAGCGCTGGAAGCGGCGCTGCAAGGGGGAGGGGACTGACCGCTGTGCTGAACCGTAAGCTTTGGGATGCTGCCGCCAAGCTCTACCCCGCTGTGACGCTCACCGAACGGGCGCGCTTCTTGCCGCTGCTTGAGCTCGACAAGGGAGAGATCAGCTCGACCGCTGCGATCGAGGTAGCGCGCGCCACGCGCGAGAAGGCCCAATCGATCGCTGAGCGGCTAATAGCAGAGCTTCCGTCGCCACACCCCGGCGAGTGGCGCAGCGACTTAGGCTACATCGTGCTGCGCGGGGCGCAGGCGGAGAAGCTGCTGCCTGAAGTTTCTTCGGTGCGCGACGTTTTTCCGAGTGCAGTGGGCAGCGACGCCACATGCCGCGACATCGTGGCGCTTACCCCCGACGCCGCAGTGCCGCTCTACGCGCGCCTGCGCCTGGTCGCAGTTGCTGCGGTTCAGGCGCTCCTGACGGTGACCTTCGAGGGGCCGTGCCGCCTCATGCTCTCGCCCCGGCCGTTTGTGGCGATTCGGTCTCACGCTGAGTTGCTGCGAGAGGTTCGAGCTTGTGTTGAAGCGTTGGTGGCGGAGAGGAGCTTCTCGCGAGCCGACCCGGTGCAGCTGTTGGCGGATGTCGCTAGCGGCCGCACCTCGGTTTTTACCGCGCACCACTACCACGATGCGCTCCCCAGCTCCTCGAAGCAGAAGCTTGCCCAGCTTAAGCTTTCAGAGGCTATCTCGCTCCGCATGCCGGGAGATGGCTGGCTCATCAGCCGCGAACGGGCTCTGCCTGAGATCCTCTCGCCCGCCTCGCTGGGCCGGGTCGTGGGGCAGCTTGGCAGCGACGACGCCTGGATGCGCTGGCTCTTTCACGCCGCCTCAAGCGTTCCATCGGGCGATTTCGACCCTATGGTGGCGCTCTTTGATGAATGTGCTTCGCCGCTCTGGAGCCTGCGCACGCTGACTGAACGCTTCGCAGGGCTGGCTGCAAAGGGCTCGCTGACGGACGTTGCTCCGGCGGCGGTGGATCTCGGCGGCCCACACCGAGAGATGCTGCTGCGGGCGCTCTTCTTGCCGGCCTGGAGCGGGCGAGCGGTCAGGGAAGGGGAGGTTTTAGGGTGGATGACGGTGGTCGAGAGCCTCTCGGCTAGGGGGCACGCCTTCCTCAACAGTCCTGAGACCCGCCGGGCTCTTGCTGGCGCTTCAATCTCTGGGCCCCAAGCGCAGATTGTTGCTGGTCTGGGCTTCGGTCTATCCAGTATACTACCGGTTGTTTTTGAAGGGGGCTCATGAGGGGATCTGCTGCGCAAAACTCAAGAAGCAACAACACCGACTCGGCTCAGTCTTCCGGGGGCCGGCGGTTTCTGGGCTGGAGCCTCGGCGGCTACCAGCTGAAGTCCTCTGACGAGAAGGGGAGGATCCCAATGAATACGAGGCGCTCTGGCACCGAGAAGGCTGAGATCCGTCTCGGCACGTTGCAGGTCGTGGTTTGGCTTGGGCTCTCGCTCGGCTGCATCTTTGGGGCCTACGGGCTGGGGTTCGTTTCTGGCAAATCGGTTGGATTCGAGAGCGCTAGGGCCTCTTCTGCAACTGAGGTTGCTCGCCTAACCGTGACGGAGCCGCTCCCAGAGCGCGCCGCCGAGCGGAACCCGTCAGGGATCTACGACCGCCTAAACGCCCCGGCGGTGCTTGAGCAGGAGCCGAGTGCCGCAAAAGCAGAGCCAAAGAGCGGGTCCAAAGCCAAGCCGGTGCTGGACTCGACGGCAGAGAAAGTGCGCCAGATTCAGGAGCAGCAGCAGCGTGAAGAGGGCGGTGAGGGCGCAGCTGCGGACAGCTCGGGCAGCTCGCTTGCGCAGCTTGAAGAGATGCTCGGTTCCGCCGACGGCGCAGCGACAGCTCCAACAGAAGCGAAGAACGTGCGCATGTTGGGCTCAGACACAGGCGCTGATTCTGCCAGCGGCAAGGGGGAGCAAAGCGCGGATAAGAGCACTTCCGGCAGCTCCAAGACAGTGGGCTCTCTGCTCGATGAGCGGCTCGGGGCTGCAACGCAGGGTGACGCTCAGGGCGCCTACGAGGAGCAGGGCTCCGGCAAGGTGATCGGAGCGGTTGCGGCTGCTCCGAAGGTCGTTGCCACAGATCCGAAGGTGGCTGACGTCAAAGCGAAAGAGGTTGCGCCAGCCTCCCGCATACCGATCACGAAGAAGCTCCAGAAGGGGTACTACGCGCAGGTTCAAGCACCGGAGAGCGCCGATGAGGCTGAGCAGGTGGCGCGCAAGCTGCGCGACTCAGGTTTCCCGGTGGCGATTGAGGCGGCTGCCAAGAATGGCCAGACCTACTACCGAGTCATGGTCGGGCCTGAGCAGAAGAAGCTTCAGGCCGAGCGACTCGTAGGGCAGCTAAAGGGCGAGAAGTACATTAAGGGGACGCCGTTTATCCGTTCCGTTAACTAGACCCTTAAGTGCTTTCAGGTGGTTAGCTACTGGAAGGGGTAAACTAGAGAGCCCGTCCCTTTAGGCTAGAAAAATCTCGTACGATAACTGATTCATGATAGGGCTACCTGCCGATAATCGTGTAGGGAGCTACGGGTATAAACCTACGGATAGATCCGCCTGCTGTGCGCTTGAAAAGGCGTCGGCGGGCTAGGGCGCCGTAGAAGCGTTCTGGCAAATGGGGACAGTTAGCGAACAGCAAGGGTTTAACCTCTCGTTTCTCCGCTGCGCGGCCGGCACCGACGTCGGCATGCGGCGAGACGAAAACCAGGACTCCTTCGGAGTCTTCAAGGGCCAGTTCTACGTCGGCTACTTTATCGCTGACGGCATGGGTGGAGTCCACGGCGGAGCGACCGCCTCTCGGCTCGCCATCTCAACAGTTGAGGAGCTGCTCGAGCGCTCTCCGAGCGGGGTCACCGCGGACACCCTCGTTCAGATAGCTTCGGAAGCTAACTCCCGCATCTTCGAGCGAGGCAGCCAGGACGCCTCGCTGGCGGGAATGGGAACCACGCTGGTTGGATTAGTGTTCACTCCAGACGGCACGATCAGCGTAAACGTTGGAGACTCGCGCGCGTACAGAATCAGGGGCAACTCGATTCAGCAGTTAACCGAAGACCACACTCTGGTGCGCGAGCTGGTCCGTTCGGGAGCGATCCCGGTGGAAGAAGCAGAGCGGCACCCGGTCTCGCACATGCTGACACGCTCGCTCGGTCCTGTTGCTGACGTGCAGGTTGAGGCGCGTGTGCTGCCGGAGCAGCCGGAGCTGGGAGACATCTTTATCCTCTGCTCCGACGGCCTGTACAACCTGGTTTCGGACGAGGAGATGCTCGGAGTCGTGCGGCAGAACCCGCTCGATGATGCCAACCAGATCCTGATAAATCTCGCCAATCAGCGCGGCGGGCCTGACAACATCACCGTTCTTGTCATCTCGGTCGGCGAGCGAGTCGGGCGCGGCAGGACTCAAGAGTACCGCAAGGCGCGCGACTTCGCTGCGGCGTTCCCGCAGGAGCCTGCTCACGCCGACCTGCCGGCCTCCGACCAGGGACAGCAGCCAGAATCCCCGCCCGCTGTCGCCGAGCAGGCCGAGCAAGAGGTGGCGCCACCACCCGTGCAGGAGCCAAAGGATCGTAGACAGGAGAGGCAACGACTGCTCTCTCAGATAGTGCAGTCAGCGCCCCAGCAGCGTGGCGTTCCGGTGCCGCTGCTGGTCATCGCGGCGCTTGTGCTAGGAATGACTGCTGGCGACATAGCCCGCCGTGTTGGCGTTGACTTGGGCTCGTTCTCATTCATCCAGGGCCTGACCGGCAGCGACCTGCCGCCACGTGTCACGTCGCTCAGTGACCTGACGGCCGGCCTGGAACTCAGCAACAACCCTAGCCAGGGCGACCTGCGCCTGCCTGAGATAGCGCGCCAGGTTGACGTGAAGGGCGCAGTTTCTCCGCCGTCGGTCAGGGAAGTCGACGGAGCAAACGCAAGCCGGGATGTGCTGCGTCGCGCTATAACGGGGATAGAGCAGCAAATTGCGCTGCTCTCGTCGGCGCCGTCGCCAGCGAATGCGGAGGCCCTGGCCTCGGCCAAGGCTCGGCTCGCCAAGGCCAACAGCGAGTTTGAGACCCTTGAGGTCGAGGTCGAGGCAGCCGAGCACGCCGTTACGCGCTGGAGCGGCCGACGGGCGCAGCTAGACGACCCGAACGCCGATATCTTTAAGCTCGCCAACCAGCTCAAGGCAGCCGGAGCATGCCCGGAGCGCCCCCGCCAGCGTCTCGACCGGATCTCTGACCTTTCCAACAAGTACCAAGAGATCGAAGGTGGCCTAGAAGTTGACCCCTACGACGAGAAGCTCAAAGCCGAGCTTAGCCGACGAGGGGATGAGCTGCGCCGTGCCAGGAATGAGATGCAGATTGAGCTGCGCGGTCTCTTTGACAGCGTTGTTTTCAAGGCGGACTCCGAGTACGGCAACCTGAGGATACGCAGAGACTCGCTCTTCTCGCTCAGGAGCACCCTCCAGAACGAGATCGAGATCCTTGAGGCGATCTCCGACCCCACTCCAGGCAAGCGCGCCGAGCTGCGGGCTCGGCTCGATCGCCAGCTGGAGGACATGCGAGCCACGCTGGCGGCGGTCGAGCGTCGCTAAGGCCAGAGTTCCGAGCCTTTGCTCGTGTCAGGCAGAGCCTCTCCTGGGTACGTGCACGTTCACGTGCAGGAGCACGTGCACGTGACGTCTCACAACCGGGTTATGCTCTGACTGGCTCGGAAACCCGATCTGCCAGGGGCGATGCTGCCCGATAAATGTGTCTGTCCCCTTTTTTCGGCTAGTCGGGCAGGGTATCCTCCCCCCGGGCTCTTCTTGGCGAGGATTGGCATGAAAAAGTATGCGCTCCTGAGTGTCTCTGATCGGACTGGGTTGCCTGAGCTTGCGGCGGCGCTGCACGCAGCGGGGTTTGTGTTGTTGGCCACCTCGGGCACGGGGAAGGGGCTAGACGAAGCGAAGGTGCCCTGGACCTCGGTAGAGTCCTACACCGGGCTGGCAGAGCTGCTCGACGGGCGGGTCAAGACGCTGCACCCTAAGATCCACGGCGGCATCCTCGCGCGACGCGACCTGGAGCAGCACCTGGCGCAGATGGAGTCGGCAGAGATCGGGCCGATCGACGTGGTGGTGGTAAACCTCTACCCGTTCATCAAGTACCTCGGCACGGAGCGCGCCCGCGATCCGCTTGAGATGACAGAGCTAGTCGACGTGGGCGGCCCGACAATGATTCGCGCAGCGGCGAAGAACCACCGCTTCGTGCTTCCGCTGATCGACCCTTCCGACTATCCCGAAGTTATCTCGCTGCTGTCTGGAGCCAAGAAGGAGAAGGGGGACCCGTTCTCGCTCGACCTCCGCCGCCGGCTCGCGGCTAAGGTGTTTGCGGCGCTCTCGCAGTACGACGGGGCTATAGCATCTTACTTTGCAGGCCTCGCTGCGGGCTCGGGCGACCAGAGTGGCTTGCCTGCCGGATTCAAGCTCTCGCTCTCTCGTCAGGCGGAGCTGCGCTACGGCGAGAACCCGCACCAGGCTGCGGCGCTCTACTCGGTTGACTCTCCGTCGCTGCCCCTGATCGACGGCCCCAAGTGGCAGCAGCTAGGCGGCAAGGAGCTCTCGTACAACAACATGCTCGACTTCGATGCGGCGCTTCGGCTCCTGGCTGACCTGCCCGCTGGAAAGCCGACCGTGGCGATCTTGAAGCACCTCAACCCGTGCGGCGTTGCATCGGGACGCGACGTGACAGACGCAATTCAGCGCGCCAAGCGGTGTGATCCGCGCAGCCATTTTGGCGGCGTGCTCGTTTCGAACACCGCCATCGACCGCGCCGCGGCTGAGGAGATACGCGGAGACTTCGCCGAGATAGTGATCGCTCCAGGGTTTGCGCCCGAGGCGCTTGAGACCCTCAAGACGAGCAAGAACCTGCGCATCCTGCAGGTGAGCGGCGCGCCCCTAAAGGGCTACGACGTGCGCACAGTCGCGGGAGGGCTGCTGGTGCAGGAGCCGGACATCGCGTCGTCCCTGGTGGCGCAGGCATCGCTCGCCTCGCCGCGCACGCCGACCGACGAGGAGCTGTCTGACCTCGACCTGGCGTGGCGCATCGTGCGGCACGTTAAGTCAAACGCGATCGTGCTCGTTCGAGATGGGCTGCTGGTAGGCGTGGGAGCGGGGCAGATGAGCCGAATCGACTCAGTTGAGCTTGCGATTCGCAAGGCGAAGCTGCACGGGCACCTGCTCAACGGCGCAGTGGCAGCTTCTGACGCATTCTTCCCATTCCCGGACTCGGTTGAGACTCTCGCCGAAGCTGGCGTCTCTTGTATCGTGTCGCCCGGCGGCGCGCGCCGAGACGACGAGGTGAAAGCAGTCGCAGCAGAGAAGCAGGTCAGCCTGTTCTTCGCTGAGCGCAGGCACTTTAGGCACTAGGAGGCAGCTATGAAGGTGCTCGTCATCGGAAGCGGCGCGCGCGAGCACGCCATCTGCTGGAGTCTCGCCGCCTCGCCGCGCGTCTCGAAGGTCTACTGCGCGCCCGGCAACCCTGGAATAGCAGCGGTTGCCGAGCTGATTGCCCACCCCGTTACGGCGGTGGCTGAGCTGCTCGACACGGCTGGGCGGCTGGGAATCGACCTCACAGTAGTCGGCCCGGAAGCAGCGCTTGAGGCAGGGGTCGTCGATGCCTTCACGGCTGCGGGCAGGGCGATCGTCGGCCCGACTAAGGCCGCTGCGATGCTTGAGACATCCAAGGCGTTCGCCAAAGAGATTATGATAGCCGCCAACGTGCCGACGGCGAAGCACCACGTCTTCCACTCGCGGCCTGAGCTTGAGCGCCACTGCGCAGAGCACGGAGCGCCGCTCGTTCTCAAGGCTGACGGATTAGCCTCGGGGAAGGGTGTTTTTGTGATTGAGGACGCAAGCCAGTTCCCGGCCGCGCTCGATAGCCTCTTCGGCCCGCTCAAGGCCGAGCGGGTGGTAGTTGAGGAGTTCCTCACAGGCGTTGAGGTCAGCTGCATCTTTGCCGCCAATGGCTCCGAGGTCATTCCGCTCGCTCCGGCCCACGACTACAAAAGGCTAGGCGACGCAGACCAGGGTCCGAACACGGGTGGCATGGGCTCTGTCTGTCCCTCGCCTCGCATCACAGAGCAGGAGCTAGCCTGGATCCAGGAGCACTGCGCAGCGCCGATTCTGACGGTCATGCGGGAAAGGGGAACGCCTTTCTCGGGGTTTCTGTACGCTGGCCTGATGGTGCCCACCGACCCGGCCAAGCGCCCGGACGGCATCCGCGTCCTTGAGTATAACACCCGCCTCGGAGACCCAGAGTGCCAGGCAATTCTCTCGCGGCTGGCCAGCGACCCGGTTGATCTCATGGAGTGGATCGCCGGCAAGCGCGCCGAGAGGCCGAAGCTCGCTTGGCGCAGCGAAGTAAGCACCTGTGTCGTGGTGGCATCCGACGGCTACCCTGAGGCTCCCGTGAAGGGCGACCAGATCACCGGCCTGGACCTCGCGGCGCTCGTCCCCGGAACGGTTGTTTTTCACGCTGCCACAAGCCGCGACTCTCGTGGTAACCTTGTTTCAGTCGGCGGCCGAACCCTCACTGTTGTGGGCTTGGGCGCTGACTACAGCACCGCTCGGTCGGCGGCCTACAAGGCGGTCGACCTGATTCAGCTCCGCGGCCGCCGAGTGCGGCGTGACATCGGGGCGTAGGGCAAGAGCGTAGGCACGTTTTGTAGGGAAAGCCGGCTAATGACTCGTGGCAGTCTCATCATCCTCTTTGGCGCTGTCTCCGTTGCGGCAATAGCTCCCTTTGTGGCTCCCTCTGTGGCGCAGGCAGCAGACCTCCGTATCATCGACAGCTCAGGGCTCGTGCGTGCGGTACGGGTCGTCTCCCAGCCAGCGACCGTGAAAATCACGATCGAGGGAGTGTCCTCTCCGCATGGTGAATGCGTCGCCGCGAACGTCGACGGGCTGGCCGCCGAGAAGCGCGAGCCGGTCTCTCCGCAGGGGGTGTGCATCTTTAAGGAGCTGCCGACCGGCAGCTGGCAGGTGACGATACCTGTGAAAGCCAGGTGGCGAGTTCAGATTAATTAAATCGTATGACAGGCGCTGATTCTCTAGGATACACCGCGGGCCTTGAGCCCGAGAACACAGACGAGCGGCCATTTGCCGCGCTGCCCAGCAGGGCTGACTGCCTCAAGGCGCTCGAAAGTGGCGCTGCCTTCGACCTGGTGATTTGCGGGGGAGGGCTCAGCGCAGCGATGACAGCCCACCAGCTGGCGCTCGAAGGGATCCGGGTGCTGGTGCTTGAAACCGGATTCTTCGGCGTGCGCGGCGTGTCGATGCGGAACGCCTTCACGAGCACGCTCGCCAGGCAGCCGCTTGAGCTCGTGCGCGGCTACTCGGCAGTTGTTCAGCTCGCCCGCACAGTCGCTCCGCATCTGGCTAGCGTGGTAACGGCCGAGCCGCACGAGTACGCCGGCTGGCGCGGAAAGCTTGGGGCGCGAGCACTTCGACGCGCCTGGCGCGACGCAGCGGGCAAGCTCCCGGGAGTCAAGAATGGGTTCCCTGACCTAGACGAAGTGCTGCTCACGCGCGAGTGCATCCTGGCTGCTAGGCAGGAGGGCGCTATCGCGCTGTCACACGTGGAGCCGATCTTCGCTGAGGCCGAGAGCGGCAGCGGCTGTTACTCCGTAGGATTCCGCGACCTGATGACCCTCAAAGAGTTCCGGGTCACTGCGGGTGGCATCATGGTTGACCCCACAGACGGCTTCCTGCCGGCAACACGGCTAGGCTCGTCGCTCGTGAAGGCCCCCGAACTGCTCCCGACAACCGTTCACCGTGTGTACGCCGTTGAGCCGCGTGCCCTAAGCGCTGGTAGCCGCTTCGCTTCGTTTGAGCTTTCAGACGGTTCTGTTGTCACAGTTTCGCGCGTCTCTGAAGGGGTCGTTGAGGTCGTCATTACCTGCGCCTGGCAGCTCCTAGCGCCGGAGACTGCCAACGCCGTGGCCGAAGACGCATGTCGACAGGCAGGGTGGAGCATCCGGTCGGTCGTTAGCCGCTGGACCTCGGGTCGCAGGTACTCAAGCACTCGCGGCATTACGCGGCACGGCGGAGTCCTGCTCGTGCAGGAGCGTGGCCCGTGGGATGCAATCGCCTCGGCCGCGGACATGCTTACGGTGATGATGAGCCTCTCGAAAGAGCGGCGCGGCAAGCGCGCCTCGTACATCCCGCGCGTCCTGCCGGGCGTTGAGCGCGCGTGTGAGCTGGACGCCTTCCGCGCACTGGCCCGTTCGCACGGCATTGGCGAGGGCACGATAGAGCTCGTCGTCGGACGGTGGAAGGGCAGAGTGCGCTACATCGAAGAGTTCCCGGGCGGCTTTGAAGAGTTCGTGCCGGGAGTTCTGGCGGGCGAGGTGAGCCTGGCTGTCACCTCAGATCAGGCGGTGACGCTCGATGACCTGTGCTTTGCGGCGCTCAAGCTGCACTACCTGCCGGGCTGGCAGCTGATGGTGCCGGTGTTGGCGGAGCGGCTCGCAGAGGCCCTCAACTACCCGCTAGACTCGAGTGTCGTCTCAAGCTGCGTCGCGGGACGGAGCGCCTAAGTCGAAAGGGGCACCGCAGTCCGAAGAGGCTACGGAACGAGCACGATCTTTCCGAAGTGCGCGCCATCCTCCATGCGCTTGACCATCTTGATCCCTTCGGAGAGCGGGGCAACGGTGTCAATCGGCACCTTGATGTCGTTCTGGAAGATAAACTCCATCGCCTCGATAAAGTCCTGGCGGCTTCCCATCGTAGAGCCGATCAGCGACACCTGCTTCGTAAAGAATAGCCGGTTGTCGAACGAGAGCTCGTACCCTCTGGTGTTGCCGACCGTGACGATCCTGCCGCCGCGCGCCGCAGCTCGCAGGCTCTTCGGCATCGTGCGCGAGCCGACGTTGTCCACGACTACGTCCACGCCGCGGCCTTTGGTGAGCTTGAGCACCTCGGTGTGCCACTCAGGAACAGCTGTGTAGTCTACGACGGCCGAGGCGCCCAGCGAGCGTGCATTGTCGGCCTTCTCTCGGCCCGAGGTGAGGGCAATCACGGAGGCGCCAGCCGCCGTGGCCAGCAGTATCGAGAGCGAGTTCACGCCACCGCCGGCGCCAACGACGAGCACGCTCTCGCCGGGACGCAGGCAGGCACGCTTGAAGAGCATGCGCCAGCAGGTGAGCCCCACGAGGAGCGGCGCGGCGCCATCCTCGAACGAGACCGAGTCCGGGAGGCGAAAGAGGCTAGAAGCCGGCACGCATGCGTACTCTGCCATGCCGCCACGCAGCTGCTCGCCGATGATCTTGTAGCCGGGGCTCAAGCTGTCCTCGCCGCGCCTGGTCCATTCGTCCTCAGCCGTCACGACGCCGGGGTTTACGATCACTCGGGTGCCGGGCGCCCAGGCCGTGCCAGGGGAGTTAATTGAGACGATCTCGCCGGCGATGTCAGAGCCCGTGATGTGCGGCATGTCGAGCCGAAGCCCGGGCCACCCGCGGCGCACCCACACATCGAGGTGGTTGAGCGCAACCGCTCGAACGCGGATCAGAGCTTCGCCGAGCTTCGGCTGAGGCTGCGGAAGCTCCGCATACTTTAGGACATCTATTTCGCCGTGTTGCTCAAAGAATATCGCTTTCATGCCGTGAGTGTGAAACCAGTAGCCTCTTTCAGATAACCACCAGCCTCGGCCTTCAGCAAGCGAATTCTCGGGGGCAGGCCCCTTTCGCGATGCCCTGGGGCACTTACGCGCGGGACAGGACGAGCGCGACCCAGTCTCCCTGCGCCAGCTCACGCTCCAATCGCCAGCCGTGCTTGCCACAGAACGCCTCTGTCACCTGATCGCAGACTAGCTCGGTGATGCCGGAGAGGAACGCCACGCAGCCAGGTGCGGCCAGTCTCGCGACGTCGGCCGACATCGACACGAGCGCTTCGCCGTACAGGTTTGCCAGGATGAGAGGGAAGGAGCCGTGCACAGCGTCAATCGGGGCAGTCGAGACAGACACCAGGCTCTCGACTCCGTTGAGGCCGACGTTTTCTGCGGCGTTTGCGGCCGCCATCGGATCGATGTCGATGGCAACGACCGGAGCGCCAAACAGCTTCGCTGCAGCGATGGCGAGGATTCCGCTGCCAGTTCCGAGGTCAAACACCGAGGAGATGGGCTGGCGCGGCGTAAAGCGGCTCAGCTCAGCCAGGATCATGTTCGTCGTCGGATGGTGGCCGGTGCCGAAGCCGAGACCTGGAATAATCTTGATTGCCCCCTCCGGAACGGCGCGCGGATCGTCAGCCGACTCGAGGGGGAAAACCTGGAGCGTGCCAACGGCGAGCGGCTCTAGGAGCTCAGGGCAGGATAGGGTCCAGTTCTCTTCAAGAACCTCCTCGTGCGACAGCACGCTACAGCCTAGCTGTTCCGCCAGGCGCTCAAAGGGGACCATGGCCTGCGGTGAATCGCCTTCCACAAAGCAGGCTAGCTCGGGCGGCTGGTCTATGGTCGTTCCCGTTGCCCCGGCATCGATCAGCTCCGAGCAGATAGAGTCGAGCCCCTCGCTGTCGATCATAGGGTCATTTGGCAGGAGCGTTATCTTGTACCAGGCCATCAGGTTCTCCACGTCGCGGCAAAAAGAGAAACGCCCCGCGCTCCCTGAAGAGCAGCGGGGCGTCGTCGCCAGTAAGTCCGCCGAGCTAGATCGACTTCTTGATCTTCTCTACCAGCTCATCCTTTGGAACCGCTCCTACGACACGGTCAACCTCGGCTCCTCCCTTAAAGAGGATCAGGTTCGGGATGGCGCGCACGTTGTACTGCGACGGGCTCTTAGGATTGTCGTCCACGTTTACCTTGAGGATGGTGACCTTGCCAGCGAGTTCCGCCGCAATCTCCTCAAGCACCGGCGCGATGCTCTTGCAGGGTCCGCACCACGGAGCCCAGAAGTCCACCACGACCAGCGTGCTCGCCTTTAGAACTTTGTCCGCAAAATCTGCGTCGGTAATCTCTGCTACGTTGGCACCCATACTCAAAACTCCTAACGAAACGGTTCAGGGTAAACATCCTCGCGTTGCCGTCGGGCGCAAGCCGTTGAGGCTGCAAATTGCTCCGTCGGGGGCGGGGAGGGCTTCACCTTATCATCCAGCCGCGCTTCCGTGAAACACCCTCAGTAGGGCCCCTCGATGGAGCCTCAGCTTGGCACTTGGCCCGCGTCGCGTGCCCCATGCGGCGCAGTGTGGCCTTTCAGAGAGCCTTCAGGTGCGGCTTGATTAGGTTGTTAGATCAATGCCTTGCGCGCAGGCAGGAGCCGCGTGTGGCTCTGAATTCTGTTCAGAAGGGTGAAAAACCCTTTTAGCTTTAAGTTGTTTGAACCTAAATGGTTGTGTCCGGCTTCATAAGTTTAAGAGAGTTAAAGTCCCGCTCGGCAGTGCTGCGACTGACGAAGCTGGGACAGGGAGAAACGTACTATGAAAGAACTACACGACGGGCGCATGTCGCCTTCGAAGTCGCCGTACCCAGTTCTCGTAGTTGATTCCTATGCGCGAGGCATATCGATTGGACGGATTGACCCGCAAGGGCCAGGCCTCGACCTCCAGATAGAAGGCGAAAAGAGCGGCTCAATGCCGCTGCGAAGCCGCTACGTGATGCGCTCGGGGGAGCCGTTGGCTGACCTCGAACGGCACCTGAGCCGGCTCTCGGAGCGGGGGGAGCTGCGGCGGGCGACCGTTATCTTTGGCGTGACTACGGATCCTTTCCACCCGTTCGATGAAAAGTTCGCCACGAGCATGAAGTTCCTTGAGCTGTTTGAGCGCTTCCAGCCTGGGCGGCTTGTGATTCAAACCCGCTCGCCGCTGGTGGTGATTGGGCTCCCGATGCTCAAGAAGACTCGCGAAACAACCTGCGTAACGGTTGGCATCGAGACGCCGCTAGAGCAGATCCACAGGCGCTACACCCCTGAGCTTCCAACGGTCGATGAGCGCTGGAAGACGGTGCGAGCGCTGCGGCGCTTCGGGGTTCGAACGGGCATACAGGTGAGCCCGATTCTGCCCTACGGCGACTGGCGCGGCAGCGCTAAGGCCTTCGCCTCAGAGCTGCTCGACAACGCCGACTACGTCTCGATTCAGTCGATTGTGCAGGCTAACGGCCCAGGGCGGCTCAACAGCCCGATGGCCCGCAAGCTGGCGCAGGACAGGCAGTTCTTTTGGCTGCGGCACGACTCGCACCTGCCGCTGGTCGAAGCGGTGCAGGGCATGGCGGAGGGGCGGCTGGTTCACCCCGCGGCGCTTGCGCCGGCGGATCCGCAGATGCAGCTCTTCGGCACGAACTAGGCAGAGGGCTCGGCACAGGCCGGTTCCGGTTAATCGTGCATCTCCACGATTCCGGGGCCGGCTTGTTGCATGCGTCCCAGCGTGGCTTTTCGGTCGTGCCGAATCGCACGGCATGGGATAGATTCTGGCCTGTTTATTTTTCCGCGGGCCAAGGGAGTTAGCCATGAGAGTCGCAATTGTCGGTGGTGTGCGCACGCCCTTCGTTAAGGCAGCGGGTGTCTTCTCTCGTCACTCCGCGCTGGACCTCGGCAAGCACGTCGTTGTGGGGTGTGTCGAGAAGCTGGGGCTAGACGCGCGCTCGATTGATGAGCTGTACTTCGGCACGGTGCTGCTCGACCCGCGCATCCCCAACTTGGCGCGCGAGATCGTGCTGCGCTCTGGCCTGCCGAAGACGGTCAATGGCCAGTTCATCGCCAACAACTGCATCACGGGCCTGGTGGCAGCTAGCGCCGCCTCGGACGCCATCCGCAGCGGCAGGATTTCCTGCGCGCTTGTGGGCGGCAGCGAGTCGATGTCGCAGCCGACGCTCACGTTCCCGCGCAAAGGGGAGGCTTTCTTTATCTCCCTCGCCAAAGCGCGCACGCTTGGGCAGAAGCTCTCGAAGCTGCTCTCGTTTCGCCCGGGATTCCTCGCGCCGCAGGCGCCTAGCCCAAAGGAGCCCTCGACTGGCCTCACCATGGGACAACACTGTGAGCTAATGGCCCAAGAGTTTGGCATCTCACGCGCCGAGCAGGATGATTTGGCGCTGCGCAGCCACCGCAATGCTGCCCGGGCGAAGGAAGAAGGAGCGTTGAGCGAGCAGATCCTCCCGCTGGGCGACGTCAAAGACGACAACTTGGTGCGAGGTGACACCTCGCTTGAGAAGCTCGCGTCACTTCCGCCGGTGTTCGACCGCAGCGGCCGCGGAACGATCACCGCGGGCAACGCAAGCGCCCTGACGGATGGCGCCTCTGCTGTGTGCCTGATGTCAGAGTCCGCTGCGCGTGAGCAGGGCAGGGAGATCCTCGGCTACATCGACGGCATTCAGTTCGCTTCTATTCCGCCAGGAGACGGGCTGCTCATGGCGCCAGCGGTTGCCTTGCCGCAGCTCATGACGCGGCTGCAATGGAAGGTCGCTGAGGTTGATCTGTTCGAAGTGCACGAAGCGTTCGCGGCGCAGGTGCTCTGCAACATGCGGGTATGGCGCGACGGCTGGAGCCGTTACCCCCACATTCCAGCTGTCGGAGAGATACCGGCGGAGAAGCTCAACGTCCTCGGCGGCTCAATTGCGCTGGGGCACCCGTTTGCGGCCACCGGCGGGAGGCTGTTGGTCAATGCCTGCCAGGCGCTCAGGCGGCGCGGCGGCAGGCGCTGTGTCATTAGCGTTTGCGCCGCTGGCGGGGGCGGGGCGGCTGTTGCAGTTTCAGTGGCGTAGCTGCCGGGCAGCTTGCTAGGCCTGCCGCCTAGTAGCGGGAGTTAGAGCCGCCAGAGCCCGAGTTGCCGTAGTCGTAACGGTCTTGGTAGCCGCCATTCGAGCCGGAGTTTCCGCTCGACCCGGAGCTGCCGCTCGAGCCCGAGTTGTAGCCAGAATTTGAGCCGGAGCCGTACCCGGAATTATTGTAGCCTGAATTACTGTAGCCAGAGTTACGGCGGCTGCCGCCGCTATTGTTGTAGTAGGGGTCAGCGCCCTGTCCTCTGCGGATCTCGTCGATCTCTCGCTGCTGCCGTCGGATCTCCTCCTCTTGTCTTCGGATCTGCTCATCTTGGGCGCGCGAGCGGTTCTCTTGGCGATCTGACTGGCCGCCGATAAGGGCGCCTCCGAGGGCTCCCGCGGCAGCTCCGATGGCGATTCCGCCGCCGGTGTGGCCGGATTGGTTACCAACGATTGCGCCTAGTCCCGCTCCTAGAGCAGAGCCGGTGAGAGCGCCGGTCTCGGCGCCACTGAGCTGAGGGCCGTTCTGCCCGCAAGCAGCGATGGACATAGCCACAGTGAAAGCGATTGGAGAGAGAAGCTTCTTAGCGATAGTCATACGGGGTTCATCCATTAAATGGGCGCAACTTCAATTTCCGCCGGCAGGCTCTGACGAAACTTTCCTTTGGTGGTACCAAAGCTGCGGCGGCTGAGCGAGTAGTAAATCACGTGCTCCCAGAGAGCAAGGGGCATGTAGAGCTGGGCTGATGGCCCCCAGCGCCTATCGTAACTACCTGGTATCACTAACTAAAAAACCACTCCCAAAAACCCCTCAAGCCCTGCGCCAATACAGCCGTAACTACCAGCATCGGGGACAACTCCCCTCCTGTTGTAGCAGCTGTTGCAGTGAATCCGCTGTGCCCTTGCAGTTGCAGTACCAAACAATCGTGTTCCAGCAGTTAACATTTTCGTAGCAGTTTTCGCTGACGCGGGCCTTTCTCGACAAAGGCGGGCCCGAGAGGCGCGGAGATTGTTGCGGTCGATGTCGAGGCCGAATCGGTGATGAGCCGCTAGGCTCCTGTCAAAGGACTGACGGGAGGCATCGATTATTTCAAGGAGGAAATTACTGTGCCAATAACTATTAACTCGAACTTGGCGTCTCTGAGAGGTCAGAGACTCCTTACCGCCTCGTCAGACCAACTCACGAACGTCTTCGCTCGTTTGAGCTCCGGTCAGCGAATCAATAAGCCCAGCGACGACGCTGCCGGCTTGTCGATTGCGGAGTCGTTGAAGGCCAACCAGCGCGTAGCGGGTGTCGCGATCCGCAACGCTCAGGACGGCATTTCGACGATTACCATCGCTGACGGCGCGCTCGGCCAGATTGGCCAAGTGCTCGCTCGACTTGCTGAGCTTTCTGAGCAGGCAGCAAACGGAACGTACTCAGGCCAGCAGCGCTCAGCGATGCAGAATGAGTTCGTAGCCCTTGGCTCCGAAATTGAGCGTATCGCCACGACGACTACGTTCAACAACGTGGCGCTCCTGTCGGGAAACTCGCAGCTCGTTCTGCAGGTCGGTTTCGACGCCGCTTCAACGTCTCAGATCATCGTCAACCGGCTGGAGGGAACTCTGGCTGGACTCGGCTTGGCTGCCACCGGCGCCTCGGCCCTGACGTACTCGATCTCGGGCGCCACGGCGGACGTGGCCCAGTCCGCTGCGCGGCTAGCGCTTGAGGGCGTGAACAACGCCATCACGTCGCTCACCACGCTTCGCGGAAGCCTCGGAGCTGTTGAGTCCCGACTCCTCACGGCAGTCAATAACCTCTCGGTTGCCCGAGAGAACTTTGCTGCCGCTGAAAGCCGAATCCGCGACATAGACGTCGCGCAGGAGGCTGCGGAGCTCACACGGCTCAACATCCTTCAGCAGTCAGGCGCTGCGGTGCTCGCCCAGGCGAACACTCAGCCCCAGCTGGCCCTCCAGCTGCTGCGTGGATAGTGAAAGCGGGCGGCTCGCCCCCTAGTGGGTAGCCGCCCGTCTCTTCTCTTCCCGCGGTGACGTGAGCAAATTTTGACCCAGCAGCGACAAAGGACCTTCCGCCCGGGCGAACCGGGCCGGGAGTTGCTCAATGAGCACTCGCGAGCGGTTGCCGGGTCGGTTCACGTTGTTTGACCCCGTTGTGGTAAGTCCTTTGTCGTGGGGTGCGGAGCGAAAGCTCCGCACCCTTTTTAGTGCGAAAGCGCGTTCCGAGGACTCTCCCGCTACGAGATGGGGCTCCCGTTAAAGGCGCTCAGAAAAGCCCTAGTTCCTGGCAGATTCCCAAGAGCCCTCGGGCAGTTAGCCGCCCCCAAAAATCACCCTCAAGAAAAAATTGCCGCCTGCCGTAACTTCCTTTGTAGCAGTTGTGGTGTTGCAGTTTAGGCAGTACCGAAGTTTGGCAGTAGAAGTGACCCAGGTGGTTCTTTGAAGTCCTGATTTCGTACTCCTCCATAACTCAAGCGGGGCAGGGATGCGCTGTTTGGGGGATCGGCACGCACACTCGGACTGGGCCCAAAAGGCTCAGGACGCTGCGGACGGGAAACCGTTACATAGTGCCATTGTTGTTCAAGGAGGAATAAGTCATGGCGATTACGTTAGGCAATAATATTGCGTCCCTCAAGGCGCAGTCCCAGTTAGGCAAGACTACTCTTGCCATCAACAAGACCTATGAGAAGTTGAGCTCTGGTCTTCGAATCAATTCCGCAAGCGACGACGCCGCTGGTCTCGCTATCGCGGATGACTTGAAGGCCAAGATTCGCATAGGTCAGGTTGCAATCCGAAACGCGAACGACGGCATCTCGACCGTGGCGATTGCGGACTCGGCCCTGAGCGAGATCGGAGGCGTGCTTGCGCGCCTCGCAGAGCTCGCCGAGCAGTCCGCGACAGGCACGTTCTCCTCGATCCAGCGTTCAGCCCTGCAGAGTGAGTTTACGGCGCTTGGCTCGGAAATCGAGCGAATCGCCAACACGACTGAGTTCAACGGGGTAAAAATCCTGTCGAGCTCAAGCGCGCTCACCTTGCAGGTCGGCTTCGACTCAACGGCGAACTCGCAAGTCACGTTCAACAACGTGACCGGCACGCTCGCCTCGCTGGGTCTTGCGGCCACGGGCTCTGCGCAGCTCACCTATTCGCTCAACGCGAATAGCCTTGAGCTCTCCCAGAG
>OMIG01000032.1 GCA_900299035.1 Pseudomonadota bacterium | reverse complement strand
CTCCTTCCGCACCTGCTGGTACGCACCCTTCCAAAATCCAGCGAGGTCGCGGGTGACCTGAACCGGGCGCTTCGCCGGAGAGAGAAGGGCGATCGTTAGGGGCACCTTCGATGTGCCTAAGTGCGGAGTCGCGTGGGTGCCGAATAGATCCTGTAGCACCACTTCAACGTATGGCCCTTCAGCGCGGTCGTAGTGTATCGGCCGAGTCCTTCCGTTCCGTAGCCGAAAGAGGCTAGGGGCCTCGCGGTCAAGCGCCACATGCTGCTGGTGGGTTAGAGTGGCCAGAAGCGCCTGGGTAACCCGCTCCTCGTTAATAGAGCGTAGGCTTGTAACCTCCGGCAAGAATGGCAGGAGCCAGGCATCGACGCTCTGCATGAGCGCCGCCTCGGAGAGGTCCGGGAGGCCCAGACCTGGGGAGGCTGACCGCGCAAAAGACACCCGGTGCCGAAATGCTGTGGCAGCGGCATTGAATGGAAGCGCGTGAAAGCCCTCGGGCGTGGAGAGAAACTGCAAGAGCGCAGCTCGCTGCTCGTCTGCTGAAGGCTGCGCGTTGAGCGACTCCTTGAGCACAATCGAACCACATGCATCCTGACGCCGAGTTACCAGCCCGCCCCTCGAAGGCTCAAAGGAAGAGACGACGCGGGATGTGACGAGGTGTTTGAGCGGGCCCGACAAAAGGGCTGGATTGAACGGCGCCGCTGCGGAGATGACCAGGTCCGGCCCTCCACGCTGAAGCTGTGCCGCCACTAAGAACTCCGAGATGCGAAGCGCATCGCCTCGCCTGAGCGTGGCGCCCTCGCCTGAGGCGAGAAGGTACCTTTCCGAGCCCGCCTCTCGACGACGGGCGATTCGGCCCGGAAACGCAGCTGCCAAAAGGTAGCCGACGGCGTCATCTTCGGGCACCTGAATGTGGCTAGGAGAGCGAGGGAGCGCTCGAATACGACCGAGCCAGGCTGCTTTGGTCGAGGGGTTGCCTCCCTTCGCGTTGAGGAGCGGCCTTAGGTCAGCGCTATCGAGCCGTGGCAAGCGAGCCTCTAGCGAAGCGATAATTGCCGCGCAAGAATCCTCTAGTCCAGCTTCACGGGCTTTCAAGCACATCTCAGCAAGCGCCGGATGAGTGCCCAGCCCCTGGAGGGCCCTTCCGTGAGCGGTAAGCTTCCCCTTTAGGTCAACGGCTCCGAGCGCCCGCAGGGTGCCGGTGGCTGCCTCTAGCTGCGCTTGGGTAGGTGAGGTCAGCCATCCAAACGAGGCAGGATCGGGGCATCCCCAAGCGGCGAGGTCTAAAAGAGTCGAGGTTAGGTCGCTGCGAAGAACTTCAGGCTCGCGCTTCGGACGCAAGGTTCGATGCTCGTGCTCGCTCCAAAGGCGTAGGCACACCCCAGGCCCGGTTCGGGCCGCACGCCCAGCGCGTTGGTCAGCCGCGTCCAGGGTTACCATCTCTAGGGTAAGCTCGCTCATTCCGACGGTGTCAGTGCGGGCGACCTTGTGGAGTCCGGTGTCTACCACAACTCTCACGCCGTCAATGGTAAGGCTGGTCTCAGCGATGGGGCTCGACACTACAACCCGTCGGCGCCCCGACGGGTCAGGTTTCAAGGCTGATGCCTGCTCGGAAAGCGACTGCTCGCCGTACAGCTCCACCACGTCGACAGAGGGTAGGCGAGAGGCTACGAACTCGCGTGTCCGCTCAATCTCGTAGCGTCCTGGAAGGAAGGCGAGGATATCACCCTCAAACCGGCGTGCGGCATCAACTACAGCGAGCCCTGCCGACTCCCAAACGGGCCGTCGTGGCTCTGGCTGCGCGTAAAACACCTCAAGCGGAAACGGCGCGGCTGAGAACGAGTAGCGCCAGGCTGAAGAGAGAGCCGGGACGGCGCTTGAGTCGCCGAGAGTTGCAGACATCACGAGCAAGCGCAGGTCGGGCCTAAGGGCCTCGGCGGATTCGAGGGCCATCACGAGCGAGACATCGGTAGTGAGGCTTCGCTCGTGAAACTCGTCGAAAATTATGAGACCAACGTCCGACAGCTCGGGGTCGCTAATGAGGCGCCGGGCGAGAAGGCCTTCAGTTATCACCTCAATCTGGGTGCTCGGCCCGATCTGTCGCTCCATTCGCACCTGGTAGCCGACCGTCTCTCCGACTTGCTCGCCGAGCAGGGTCGCCATTCGAGCCGCAACGGTGCGGGCAGCAACCCTTCGCGGCTGGAGGACCAGGACCTTCCTGCCGCCCAGCCATCGCTGAGCTGAGAGGTGGAGGGGCAAGACCGTCGTCTTGCCGCTGCCGGGCGGCGCCTCGAGCAGCGAGAGCCTGCTGCTAGCCACCCCGGAGGCGACCTGATCGAGATGGTCCTCAATCGGAAGGTTGGTCTTGGTTCGCTTTCGCATCGAGGAACCTACAGGCACTCAAGCGAGAAAAGGTGCATGCCCCACTCGGGAAGGTCAACGAAGAGCCCCTTAGATTGCAGCTCGTTGCTCGACTGCCTGAGTCGGTCCCGAGAGATTCTGTCGCGCAGCTCCACTGTTCCGTCGAGCCAGCCACGGTGCGGGAGCCGCACACTGCACTGCCCCCGGTACGACGCGTAGTTCACGACCAAGAGCAAATGGTCGAGCGGATGCTCAATCAGGTAGCAGAGATAATTCTGGTGGGTCGGGTTTCCTTCCCACGCGGGCCGTGGGTCAAGCAGGTTCCAGGCACCGACGCGGCATGGAAGAGACTGCACGATGGGGAGGAGCAGCTTGTAAAAGTCCGAGATCTCTGCGTGAGCCTTCTCTTTTGGAGCGCGGTTAAGGTGCACAGGGACTCGGGTGCGACGGCCCTCCAGCTGGCCATCGAAGAAAAATCGCAGGCCGGGGGCGAGGTAGGTGAGAGCCGCAGCTGCCTTGTGCGCTGCAACGGGTAGCCTCGATGCGACCCTCGGCTCGTCGTGGTTCTCAAGGAAGCGGGCCATTCGAGACTGGAATGACAGCGGTGCAATCAAGTGTTCGTGCACCTCTTTTGCGCGCAACGACATCAACCGGTCGTAGAGCGTCTTGTCGTACGCGTAATCAAAGCCATGCTCGAGAAGCTTCCACTCGTAGTTCCAGTAGACCTCTGCCAGAAACAGGAATTCGGGATGTTCGGCGCGAACGGCCGATATTGCGTTGGGCCAAAAGCTGGGCGGTGCCTCGTCGCCAGCGCCGCGCAGCTCGCCCCAAGTACGGGAGAAAACTTCTGGCTCCAGCAGCATCGCCATGTCGCAGCGCACGCCGTCGCAACGTCGCCCAACGGAAAGGAGCTCGTCGAGCATCGCCTCGCGCAGGGCACCCGAGAAATAGTTTAGCTGCAACGTGTCGGGCCAGCCGGGGAAGTTTGGGTCCCGACCGAGGGCAAAGATCCCCCCGGAGGGCGCTTGAACCCAGCGACGAGGGTCGCGCTGCAGGTCGGCCTGGGTGCCCTGAAAGAAAAATTCCGGATGGGAAGACGTCCATGGGTGGTCATGCCCCACGTGGTTTGGGACGAAGTCGAGCATCAACTTAATTCCCCGCTTGTGGAGACGCTCACGAAGTTGAGCCAGGGCTCGGTCGCCCCCGATCGCTTGGTCGACGTGGTAGCCGACCACGGCGAAGGGCGAGCCGGCGATGTCTGCATCCGAGAGGTCTGGCAGCACCTGTGCGTATTCCTTGCGCCACTCGGGCAGTGTTCGCGAGAGGAACCGCCCGGTCGGGCCGACCTGCCACACGCCCAGAAGCCAGACCCAGTCGAATCCCTTGGAGGCTAGTTGGTCGAGGAACGAGTCGGGGATATCATCAAGGGTCGCGCCGCGCCCAAGGCTGGAGAGAAAGACTCGGGTGTTGATTTGGTACAGGCTGCGGTTCACCCGCAGAATTATAGGTTTACTAGCCACTACCGCGCAAACCGAAAGGACGGTGTAGTGCCGGTTAGGCCGCTGGCGAGGGGTATTTTCAGCAGGAGCAGGCCCATCGCCCTCGCAGGCTGTTTTTGCCCAACGTCCGCTCTTTTGCGTGTTTTCACGGGCGGCCTGGTTCGGCTAGACTACAGCGATTGAGCGCGTCGCCGCGCTGTCGTCCCGCAGGCAGGTTTCCTATCACCAAAGGGTACCATTAACCTCCGTGTGGCGCAGTCGCGCGCCCGCAAGGCGGTGGCGCGGGCCACCTGGGAGAGAAGTGAGATGAGTTTTGTAAAAGACTTCTACGGGTCGACTTTAGGCAAGAAGATCACCATGGCGGTCACCGGCCTGGTGTTGATCGGCTTCGTTGTCGGCCACATGGCGGGTAACCTGAAAATCTTTGCGGGTGCTGACCCTGTGACGGGGATCTACAAGATCGACCACTACGGAGAGTTCTTGCGAGAGATCGGATCAGATGTGCTCGGGCATGCCGGCTTTCTCTGGCTCGTGCGGGTGGTGCTTCTAGTGTGCGTGGTGCTGCATGCAATTAGCGGAATTCAGCTTGCGAGGCTCAACCGCGCGGCGAAGCCCGCTGGCTACAAGGTGACTTCCTACCGCTCTGCGAATGCTGCATCGCGAACGATGCTTTACGGCGGGCTCTTTCTAATCGTCTTCATCACCTTCCACATCCTGCACCTTACCACGGGTGACGTACACTACCGAGGTTTCGTTGAGGGTAAGGTCTACGCGAATGTGTTTAGCGCATTCCAAAGCCCTGTACTGGTTGGGTTCTACGTGGTCTCCATGGCGCTGCTCGGGCTTCACCTCTACCACGGCACTTGGAGCTGCTTTCAGACCTTGGGAGTTGATGCTCCGCGCTGGAACCGCACAATTCGAACGGCTGCAAAGCTGGTCGCGGTGGCTATGTTTGTCGGGTTCTCCGCTGTTCCAGTCTCGGTAGCGACGGGGATTCTTAAGCCGCCGGCGCAGGCTAGCGCACAGCAGTAGTATCGCGAGGGATAGATAGGTATGGCACTAGAGCTTAATTCGAAAATTCCTTCCGGCCCCCTTGAGAGCAAGTGGCAGAAGCACAAGGCGAGCATCAAGCTGGTAAATCCAGCCAACAAGCGAAAGTATTCAGTGATCGTGGTAGGCACCGGATTGGCTGGTGCGTCAGCGGCCGCATCCTTTGGGGAGCTAGGGTACCGGGTCAAGGCTTTCTGTTTTCAGGACTCGCCGCGCCGCGCGCACAGCATTGCGGCACAGGGCGGCATAAACGCCGCCAAGAACTACCAGAACGACGGCGACAGCGTGTACCGGTTGTTCTACGACACCATTAAGGGCGGAGATTTCCGGGCCCGTGAGGCGAACGTCTATCGGCTCGCTGAGCTGAGCGTAAACATTATCGACCAGTGCGTTGCACAGGGCGTTCCATTCGCGCGCGAGTATGGCGGACTGTTAGCGAACCGCTCCTTCGGCGGAGCTCAGGTGTCGCGAACTTTCTACGCGAAGGGCCAGACCGGCCAGCAGCTTCTCCTCGGCGCCTACGCAGCGCTAAACCGCCAGATCCACTTGGGCGCGGTTGAGATGCACTCATCAACCGAGCTTGTCGACTTCATCATCGTTGAGGGGCGCTGCCGAGGAATAATCACGAGACACCTGCGCACGGGGAAATTAGAATCTCACGTGGCTGATGCAGTCGTCTTGGGGACCGGAGGATACTCG
>OMIG01000031.1 GCA_900299035.1 Pseudomonadota bacterium | reverse complement strand
CGGAGGGTTTCCGGCAGGCTCTCATCCCCCGGGCACGATGGGGGCGCCAGCCGCATCTCTCGGTTGTTGGCCGAAGCGAGCTCTCCTGAGCTCTTAATTATTTGGCGCTCTGGGTAGCCCAGGTGAGCGCTCACGATTACAGCAGCGGCCGCGAGGGCAGCCATGAGGATGCCCAGCGCAAGCACCTTCTGCGCCGCTCTGCCTGCCTGGCGCCAGGGACGCTCGAAGAAGCGGGTGGTCACCCAAGCAAGGAGGACTGAGAGCACAACGAGGCCGCTAGTAAATGCCACTGACGGCGGCTCGGGAGAGACAACGCGGGCGAAGACAAGGAGCGGCCAGTGCCAAAGGTAGAGCGCATAGCTGATAAGCCCAAACCAAACGAGCCCGGGCCGCCCTAGGAGATGCCGCGCAACAGCGGTATCGGGGCCCGCAGCGATGAGTAGCGCAGCCCCAAGCCAGGGGGCTGCGGCCAGAGCGACTGAGAGCAGTGGGTAAGACGGCGACGGTCGTCCGAGAAGCGCTGCAAGCAGTAGCACCCCGAGCCATGATAGCTTTTCGCGCGACAAGCCCGCGAGTCCCCAACGCCCTTGAGGCTCAAGGGAGGAGTTCCTCATGTGCATCGCCGCGACCCAAGCCCCGAGCATCAGCTCCCACGCCCGGGCCCACGGAGCGTAGAATGATCCCGGAGATGATGAGGCTGCCAGGTACACCTGAGAAGAGAACGAGAGCGCCCCGCAAACGGCCACGACTCTTCCGAGCTGAAGCTTTCGTCGGTATGCCACCCACAAAAGCAGCGGAAAAAAGATGTAAAACTGCTCCTCGACCCCCAGAGACCAGAGGTGCAGCAAGGGCTTGCTCTCGGCCGCCGGGTCGAAGTAGCCGACGTCGCTCCAGAAGGCGAAGTTGGCCACAAAGAGCGCTGCGGCGAGGGTCTGGTTTGCAAGCTGGTCGTACTCGCTAGCCAGCAGCAGGAACCATCCGCCCACGCCGCAGGCCAGAAGCACTAAGAAGAGCGATGGGAATATGCGCCGAATTCGCCTGGAGTAGAATTCAGCAAGAGAGAATGAGCCGGAATGGAGCTGCTCGAAGAGAATCGATGAGATGAGGTACCCAGAGATGACAAAGAAGAGGTCAACTCCCAGGAAGCCCAGCGGGAGAGCCTCCGGGAAGGCGTGGTAAACCAAGATGGCCAAAACCGCGATGGCTCGTAGGCCGTCGATGTCGGCTCGGTACTGTGGTTTTTGGGACCTAATCGACATCAGCAGTAAGAAGGCCGGGTTTGTGTACGGCGCGTAGTTTGAGTATACCTCTCATGTTTTGTGGGGCGCTACGGGCTAAACCTGAGAGCGCATACGGCTCCCGGCGATATTCATGGAAATCAACAAATCAGCCAGCCCACGCGGCGTTGGACCCGCAGAGCGGCGTGGTCAGGGTACGACTGCCGCTGAGCGACGGCGTGAGATCATCGGCCACGCCCGAGGGGCGTGTGGTGCGGTTATCGAGGCCATCTCAGGGCTGCCTGCCCTTGAGCAGGTGATTCTCGACCGCTCTGAGGAGTTTCAGGCTAGGACACAACAGGCGATACTTGCGGCCTCAGAGTGGGCACGGGTGGCAAAAGAGAGTCTGTCGGCTGCTCAAAAGGCTGCGTTGAGGACGAGCGAAGCGGCAGTGGTCGAGGAGCTGAAGTCGACCCTAAAACAGAATGAATTAGAGTTGGCATCGTTCCGAAAGCGCAGCCAGCAGATAGCGGACAGCAAGTGGGTCACCCTTTACGCGGTCGAACGACTGCCGACTAAGCAGAGCTTGGAGCTCTTCAACGCGATGTTCCGCCACAGGCGCGAGTTCCACAGGGCGCTACTGGGCGTGCCTGGAGTTCAGAGCGACCGCGTGCAGGATCTGGAGCGAGCGTTGCGGGGAGAGGTTAAGGCTTCTAGCCTGTGCTTTGAGTTGTGGGGGAGCCGAAGAACGGAGCAGGCTCTGCAGAGTGCATTCGCTTCGGCCGTCGAGTCGTTTAAGGCCATGAGCGTTGAGGAGAGGCTCGCAGCGGATTCCCCAAAGAGAGCAGCTTTGGCAGATGCGCTCGCGTCACTGCCACGAACGCCCGAAGCGATGATTTCGTTAGCTGCGCGGGTCTCAGATAAGGCGACGGCCTATGCGAACGTAGCTTCCAACATTAGACGCGCGGAAGGGCGAGGCGGCGACCCGATTGAGGCCCAAAAGCGCGTGGAGGCTCGTCGCGCGGGTAAGCGCTTCTTCGGGACGGATGCGGCGACAGCGATCGCCACTGTGGCGCACATAGCTGATTTGCGTGACCGATACCTTAAGATCAGGGAGTACCTGTACCTGGCAAATGTTGGTCTCGGCTTTAGGGAAGGCCGTAGGTTTCAAAGCAGCCGGGACAATACGAAGGAAGATAACGTCCAGGTTGCGGCGCAGGGGCTCCTTAAGGCGATTGAGCGCTTCAATCCGGCTTCGGGACTCGAGTTTTCGACGGCAGCCGGACACTGGATGTTCCAGACGCTTCAATTCGACAACTCTCGTCAGCACGGAAGCGTGACCGTTCCGCGCCGGTTGCACTCAGCCTGCATGGCGGTACGAAGCGCGGTCCTCTCTGGTGCTAGCGGCGCTGAGGTCGAGGCTGTGGCGGCTGCCTACCGGCTGTCGAAAAAGTACCTACCGGCAGTGATCGCAATGTATCAGCCAACGGTCAGCAGCCAGGACTCAGGGCGGGGTGCGAGCCACTCGCGCCATGACTTGGCGGCAGGAGGAGTCGGCGCGGAGCTAATAGACGCCGATGAGCGTGCGGCGCTGCGGCGTGCAGTCGCAAGCCTCCCTGCGCGTGAGGCGAGGGTGCTCGAGATGCGCTTCGGGCTCTCGAACTCAAAGCCGGCGATTCTGCGAGAGGTCGCGGATGCTGTGGGCCTAACGCGAGAGGGGGTTCGAGTGGTTGAGCGCCGGGCACTTGTCATGCTGCGGCTTCGGCTCGCTGCTGACTCCGACTAGCAACCTAACGCTTGCGCCCGAAGGAGAGCCCCTTTGCTGGGCTCTGCTCAACATCAAAGCGCCGCTTGTCGTACCACTCCACCATCTGGATGCTAGAGTGACGCGAGAACTCCTGCACCTCGCGGTGCGGCACCCCATCAGAGAGGAGCTTGGTGATCGCGGTGGCGCGTGCCGAGTGAGGGGTAGCAAAGAGGCCCGCGCCGGCCGCGATACAGCAGCGCTTGAAGAGCAGGTACACAGCGGTGTCAGACATCGGGCGCGATGTCATTGTAGTTCCGGCGCGGCCCGTGAAGCACACGAAGAGGTAGTCTCCTTCGCCAGCCCCGCCGCGCTTTCGCTCGCGAATGAGCTCCCATAGGGGCTCAGCAGACCACGGTGGAAGAGCCTGCTCTGCGTCACGCTTTGCTTTTGTGTGACGGAGGTAGAGGAACGTCGTGCCGGACGATGTTCGCCTGACATCACCAATTCGCAGCGCCACGACCTCGCTGCGCCGCAAGCCGCCTCCGAATAGGACGCCCAGTATCGCCCGGTCGCGTCGCCCCTTGGGTGTTTCAGCGTCTGGTACGGCGATGATATCGAGCACTCGGTCAAACTCAATCATCTGGGTGGGGCGCTTCCGTCCCGCGTCTTTGGGAGGCGGCGGAACTCGATCAGCCTCGAACGGGTTTTCTGAAACGCCCACGTTGCTTGCGATCAACATGCGGTAGATGCGCCGAAGGGCAGCGAACTTCTTATGAATGGTGGCGTTCGACTGCGTTGCTTCGAGGCCATCTTTCTTCTTTGCGCGCCCAGCGGTCTCGACCTTCGCCACCTCGCGGCTCTGCGTGCGACCAACGCTGCGCGATGGTTGGTAGCGCGGCCGCTCGCCGGGACGGGTCTCGAGGAACTTGCGGTAGGCGATGGCGTGCAGGTCTGTTGCGGCGACGATAACGCTCGCGCTCTTCGGGGTGCCCGGTTCGGCCCCCAGGAACCGGCACCACTCCGAAACGATCCCAGAGTAGGTGACGCGTGTTGCCGGAGATTTCAGGGAGAGGAACGCCGATATGCGCAGCCAAACCCGGTGGCTGCTGCTGCTTGTGACCGTGGTGATGTCTGAGTTGGTCATAGACCTTCTGTACTTTAGCTGAGCGGGGGCTGAGTCGGTAGGTATAGAGTTTTGGTAGCTCGTTGTCGGGGGCCCTAAGGTGCTGAAATGTCAGTGTGGTGCGCCTAGAGTTGTGATACTTAGCTCCGGGGAGTAAAGCGACCCTCTTGTCGCGGCGACTCTTGAAGCGTAGGCGGCGAATCGATTGGAGTCGGTTATGCAGGAGCAAGGTATGCAGGACTCGCAGGAGGGGGAGAACTCGGCGGCGCACCAAGACCCTGGTCTCAGCGCAGCGGGAGCGGGCATTGCTACCGACCGGCAGGCGGTGCCAGGTGAAGAGCCTTCCAGCTCTCCAAGGATCATGCTCGCCATCTGTCCGCGCTGCAGAGGAGTTTTTGTGGTCGGCTCGCCCTGTACGGCTTGTGCTTCTCGTGGCCCGTCGCCTGTGGCCTTTGCTATTTTGGGCGCTCTAACCCTGGCTGTCTTCGTTGTGGTGCTTGGTTTGATCCTAGCGAAGAGAGCGCTCGATGGCTACGAGCGAGGCTCTGAGCGTGTGTCACTCGGCGTCGCAGAGCGTGTTTATCAGCCTTCAGAAAACGAGATTGCTGCGAAGCGCGAGCAGGCTGCTCCGCTAAAGGCTGAGAAAGAGGGTCTGCCGGCTCAGTTTGTTGAGGCGGCCGAACAGGGAGACCTCATGTCGCAGCTCAACTTGGGCATCTGGCTTGCGGCCGGGGCGTTCGGTCCAGTTGACGCGGCCGAATCTCGACACTGGTTCGAATTAGCTTCCGAGCGAGGAGACGCTTTCGCGGCCATGAAGCTTGGCGAGCTTTCCATTCAGGGAGTGTCCGACGCGAGTCAGCTTGGATGGTTCACCCACGGTGAGTACAAGACTCTTGATGATGCCGTGCGGCGCTTGGAGCAACTTGGGGTGAGTTCTGATCCCAGCTACCGAATTTTCGCTTCATCTCCGGAGCAGTTCGTTGTTGTAAGCGGCCCGGTGCTTAATCCGGTAGTCGCAGCAAACCGGGCCGGGAGGGCCGTGGACCCACGGGAGGTCGCTTCGTTTACCTCGGGGAGCGAGTTTCGCAGCTTGATGTGGATGTTTAGGGGGCCGATCGCAAGCAGCATAGGGGTGGAGAAGAATTCGTCGGGGGTCGTGGCGGGTCGTGGTCTCCGCGTGCGCGTGCGTCGAGAGGACTCCGAGGAGAGCTACGAGCTCTCGCTCGAGAGTGAGGAGAACGGAACTCCCTCCTTCAAGGGCACGTATCGCTACAGGGATATCGCAGAGGACCCAGTGGTGCTCTCGGTGGTTGATGTTGATCCAAGCAGCACAAGCCCCGAGTTGCTGATGACGGCTTGGACAGGAGGCGCGCACTGCTGCGCGGTTCCAGTGATGGCCTACCGCGACAATCGGGGCGAGTGGGCATGGTCGGAATTCGGTATGCTAGACGGGCAGGGGTATCAGGTGGTGGATCTTAACGGCGACGGCGTCGGGGAGTTTGTCGGGCCTGACCAGTCGTTCCTGTACGCCTTCGACAGCTACTCGATGTCTTTCGCTCCGAGAGTCATCTACCAGTTTCGGCAGGGGGAGCTGCGCAACGTGAGCACGGATCCTCAGTTTCGCAGGCTACTCCTGGAGGACCTGGCGGACATCGAAGAGCAGCTCAGAGATGACCCAAAGCTGGCGCGGAGCAACGGTTTCCTCGCGGCTTGGGTAGCCCTCAAGATGCGAGCTGGGAGCGGGCAGGAGGCTTGGAACAGGATGCTTAAGAGCTTTGACGCGCAGAGTGAGTTTCTTCCGGTTATCTGCCTTGAGAAGGGCATTAGCGTCTCGAATTGCCCAAAGGAGAAGCAGGTCCAGGTAGCTTTTCCGGTCGCGCTTAAGAGGCACCTGCAAGACCACGGCTACTGGGACCCGTCTGTGCGCTAGACCGGCCTAACTTGGGATTCCGCGGACTTTGCCCTGCGCCTTGAGTCTAGGCACGATCGCGACCTTTGCGCCTATAAACCGACAGCTCCTTGGAACCTTCTCGGCCGGGGTGGGGTGCATTGAGGATAAAAGGGTTTTATATTCGCTCGTCGATGGAGTTGTCCGCTCGATGGGTGAGGCGACTCCGCTTTCTTCTGGGCGATAAATATCAATGCCGTTCCCTTCGCAGCCGTTTCAGCCTTCAGCTAACCACCGCTCAGACCCCCTGGGCGCTCGCACTGGCGCAGGCGCTTCTCCCTCGGCTCCAGGGCCAGCCGGAGGCCGGTCTTGCCAGCCCTCGGACAGGCAGCCTTCTGACCACCCGCCCGGACACGACCTGCACATCACTGGGGTGCATTTATTCCTCGCGTTACTTCCGGGTGTGATTAGTGAGCTATACTGGAAGTTTTCATCTCGCTCGATTCAGGAGAGGCGAGGGGCTGCGGTGCGAGACGGAGCCTCCTCGTACCTCAGCACGGTGTTGCGCTGCTACGGCCTCAGGGACGAGACCTCAGTAAAGCTCGTTGTCTCCGCTTGGTGCGCCCGCAAGCCACTGACCGCGCTCAAGGCTTGTGCGGATTTTGGTGTTAAGGACTCTGCGTTTGTAGGGAGGTACGCAGAGTTGGTGAGTACGCCGAGGGAGGCAGCGGTTGCCTGCTCTCTGATGCGAAAGCTCAGCCTGCGCGACGAGCAGCGCCTCGTCCTGGCAGAGCGCTATGCAACTCTTGCTCCGGTTGATTTTGCCCGGCACTTCAGCGCCTTTAAGGTCGCAGATGGGCGGCAGCAGTACCGTCTCTTGAAGATCGCAGCGATGAATGACCAAACGTCGCGCCCGGGTGCAGGAGTTGTGAGGATCCTTGATAAGGCCTTCGCGATGAATGAGCATGAGCGCTTTGACCTGCTGCTCACGGTTGCGGCGCACCACCCGTCGGCGTTGGCCTGCTCGATGGGGCGACTCGCCATTCAAGATCCCGACCTTCGAAAGGAGCTGTTGCTTGCCGCAAGCAGGGGGCACTCCAAGGTTTTCCATGACGGAGCAACGCTGTCGTTTGCCTGTCGTGTTGCGGACTTCCACGTTGAGGATTCGGAAGCGCTGTTTGAGGCGGCCCTGGTGGGCGCAAAGATCTACTCTGGCGACATCGCTCGCAACATTTCTGCGTTCGGATTGAGCGCCGAGCAGCTCAAAGAGGTCGCGCGGGTTGCTTCAGGCTCAGGAAGGGACTCTCACACTTTTTTGGAGCACTTCGAGAAGTTTGGCATCAGGGAGGAGGCCGAGCGGCGTGAGATAGGACGAAGGTTTGCGCTAGCTAACAGCTGGCTGCACACACCAGACCTCGACCGCCTCGGGTTTAGTTCAGTCGAGCATCGACGCGAGCTTGCGCAAGACCTCACACACGCTTTCGGCCTGCCCACAAGAGCGCAGCACGTGTACTGCGAAGTTTTGCTCGGTGGTGGCGACCAGCAGGAGAAGTACGGAGAGCTCCTCTACGCCTACGGATTTACCCCCCTTGAGGCGATACGGGAGCTGCTCCCTATAGCAGCGCGCTACCGGCCGCATACAGCTGTCGAGGCGCTGCACGACCTTGGACTCGGAAAGAGCCGAGATTCTATCGCGGCCATGAAGGTCATTGCTGGAGAGTCTCCGGAGGGCATTTCGGCAATCCTGCTCGGGCCGGGCCTAGGTCTTCCGAGAGATGTCTTGCGACGCCACGTTATTTTTGCCGCTCTAGGCGAGGTGCAGGACTCCTGGCTGGTCGGGGGCGGCGAGGACCTGATTCATCGCGGGATGAATATCTTGCGCGGGGTGCTTGAGTCGCAATCGATGCTAGGGCTCTCACTGAAGAGCGAAGCTGAGCGAGAAGGGAGGCTTAGCGCGCTGCTTGAGATGGTTCGGTCGATCGGTGAGGGAGAGCCTCGGGTCTCGCTTCGCGGGTGGGACTTAGAGCCTCTTAGGCTCTCGCTTCCGGCTGCTTTGTACGCCGTCACGGCGCAGATCTTAGCCGAGCCTCTCACACTTGGGATGGCGGAAGGCGCGCGAGTAAAGGAGAGCATCCGGTTGGTGTCGGGCTTGAGCGAACTGCCAATAGGAGAGCTCTCTCGCGCTCGCTTGCAGCAGCTATTGGAGGTGCTTGGGGCGTGTCACTTCAACCAGAGGGGGGCGCCTGAAGCACCGGTCGCCATCGCCGAAAACGTGTGGCGCAGTTCGTTTACAGACGCCCTAGATCTGGTAGCCGCGTCACATGCTCTTTGCTCTTTGCGGGAGGGCTCGGCCCAGGGCGAGGAAGCCCGCAAGCGCACGGTTCGGGACACGGCTTCACTGGCTGCCTTTAAAGAGACGATCGTAAGGCAGGTGGAGGAAACCTTCGCATCGGATTTCGGCGTCGACTCGGCTCGGGGCATAGTCGAACTTCGCCGGGACTGGGGCGACATCTTTCCGCTTAGTGTGTTGATGGCTCGTTTCAAGGCAGGGCACGCCCTGCAGTTGCCGATGTTTCAGGAGATCGTTGGCCACGTCTGCGCAGGAACTTTCTACGACTGGAAGTACGACACGACCTTTGGGCAGTTAAGCTCAATGACGCCAGGTCAGGTACAGGCTTGGCGTGAGAACCCAGCGCGCGTCTCGTACTGCACGACAGCTCAAGCGCTCGCACTCTCGGAGCGAAAGCAGATGGCCGAAGCGCAAGAGATAGTCGAGAGCAAGCTGCTGCCCCTGATACCGGAAGCGTACGCCGAGCGGCTCTACAACGGGCGGGGTAGCCTGGAAGAGATTGCAGAGGTGCTCGACTTGCCGGCTTACAAGTTTGTGGCGCGGACGCCCACGATTGTTGAGGTGGTGCGGGATGTGGCCACTCTGGTGCGGTGTGGCGACCGAGCCACGCTGTTTGCGTACGTAAAACGCTACGGAGAATTGAAGGATTTAATTCTACCGTTAGCGCCGGCCGACCTGCATGAGCAGATTACTACGGAGCTTCGGTCGCTTACCGCTGCGGTTCGCGAACGTGTCGTGAGTAGTGACAAGGGGTACGTTGTATTCTCTACGGTCGCGGATCACCCCAAGCTGCTGCTCACGGTGGGCGACCTGGTAAATGTCTCTTCGTGCCTCAATTACAGGTCAGGAAGCGCGCTCGAGGCGCTGCCGTCGTACGTGGTAGACTCGAATATTAAGCTCTCGCTGTCGTTTGTAATCGCCGAACATCGATTGCGTTCGCTGTTCCGAATTCCGTCCGATGAGCCGTTCGCCTTGGATGCTTTTAGCTTCGACTTCAACCCAGCAAAGCTCTCCCTGATGGTCTCAAGGGCTGGGGGGAGCCCCAAGGAGCTCGATTTGGGCAGGGCGGTGTACCGCCACGTGCTGCGGGTGGGCGTGTCGGCCGAGACTGAGTCGCCAACGCTGCTCGTAGAGAAGCGATACCACCAAGCGCACGCTGTGACGGCGCACATCGAGGAGGAGCAGCGAGAGCTGCTAGGAAGCTTCCGACGCGCGTGCGGACTGGAAGCGGTCTCCGGGCCGGTGGAGTTCCCAGCGTCGCGCAATTCAGGCGGCACTATGAGCGATGCCGTTGACCGCATCTGTATCGGTGACTACCGCTTTGAGCCGCTGCTGCGCCCGAACTGGAGGCCCTTTAAAGACTAGCCTGGGCGAGCCTTTGGACCGGCTGTTGAGGGCTTAAAGCCCATACCCTTAGTTATTAGTTTTCTAGTTCTCGTAAAGTAAGAGATGGTTGGCTGGGGGCTGTTATAGCCCCGTATTTCGGGGCTTCTGGGCGGTTGGCTGGCTCTTTGCGTGCGGGCGCCCCCGGTACCCACGGGCGGTCGGCTGGTGCCGGTCGACTGGTGCGGTGCCTGCGCCTTGGTCCGATGTGCGGCTATCCGTGGTGTTGAGGACCGGCGATGCCCACAGAGGTTTCAAGCAGCGATGGTTTGCCGTTGGTTCGTCGTTGGCGTTTCAAGGCGGCATTGCTATGGCGTTGAGTTAGGGCTTCGGTGAGGCTTAAAGGACCGCCGCGCGATGAGCAGAGCGCGGATGTTGTCAGGAGTTCGCCGATAGGGCGCTTATTGACCCCTTCTGGTCCCCTCTCCCATCGCTTCCCTGACCCCCTCGCGCTTCCCGCTCTAATCGGGTCACAAGG
>OMIG01000030.1 GCA_900299035.1 Pseudomonadota bacterium | reverse complement strand
TTCCCATGCTGCCTGCTCCAAAAGGTGTCGGGAGGTATACCAGCTTTTCATTAATTGTTCAGCGTATTCCGGGCTCGCTTTTGACCCGGGGGCGATTTGTCACGAGCACTCCCTGGGCCACAAAAAGGCGCAACCAGTCGAAGGCCAACTGCTCCCAGGAATACTAGTAGTTATCCTGCCACTTCGGCTACGAGGACGTGCCGAGCCGGTACAGGCTCGAGAATGCCGGCGCGAACACCATCATGCCGTCCCGGTCATAGATCTTGGCGAACAGGTCCGGTCGGCTCTCTAGGGCTGAGGCTGCCGCGCTGGCCCGCGCCGGGGTCGCCGCGGCACTCGCCGAGAGCACGTACACGGAGGCCCCGTGCTTCATCATCGAGTCAAACAGCATCGAGGCATCCTGAATTCCACACAGTGACTCTGGCTTGCCGTTGGCTGAGGCATCTTGCTGGCTGATGCGCTGGTAGGCTGGGAGCCCAGCCGCCCGCGGAAGCCCCGAGCTGAGGGTGTCGAGGCAGGCGTCTACCGCGACTGGGGCGCCCCTCACCGACTTTGAGAGCCACGTCACTAGCCTCTTCTGGTCAGGCGAAAGCTCCTCAACAGGGGTGCCCGGCAGTGCCTCGCGGGACTCTCTGAGCACGAGCGTGCCGATCACGAATGGGATTATTAGGACCGCCGAGACCATGGACGCCGCTGGCCTCTTTTCGATCAGGTTGGCAGCCAGCGAGTACACGGCCGCCCCGACCACTCCGCCGAGCGCAAGCATGCAGAGCTGCACCGCGAAGGCGCCATCGACCCCGACGCCCTTCAAGAACCATCCGAGCACGTACCGGTCAAAGTAGAAACCCTGCATCTTTTCGGCCGGGTATAGTATGTCCACTGGCGGGATGGTCTCGTTCCGAATGAAATACTGAAGGTACGAGCCGTCGATCTGCTGACTCAGCGCCAAGAACTGTGGGTCGGCCATCCAGACGACCAGCACCACCAACACGCCCATCAAGAACGCCGCCTGAACGCGAAGTCCGTGCCTGCGCAGCGATTCCCCAACGAGTCCGCGCGTTTCTCGGCTGGCTATCACCTCGACAAGAGCCGAGAAGAATAGCGCTCCAACAACGATGTACGTGCTTACCTGGGTAATCGGCGCGATCTTGAGGGCCGCTACGGCCCAGCTAATTGCAGCCGCAAACAGGATTCCAAGCAGAGGGCTAAACCCAAGGCCTTTGTCGCGCAGCCGTGAGAATCGCTTCACGAAGGTTCCCCAGAACCCAAAGGCGATCACCTGCACGAAGAAGAAGGCGCACACGAGCGGAATGATGCGCTTGTCGAGCGGACTGGCAGCCTTTCCAACCCATCCGCCCTCGTCCATTAGAAGCATCTCATCCATCGTGGGGAGCGTTCCAAAAGTCTCCGCCTCGCTCACTCGTCGCCGCAGCTCCTCGGCAGAGAGCCGCTCGACGTTCTCAAAGATGGTGACCTTGGGGTGGTCGTACACCGAGAAGCTTTCATCAGCTAAGTCGTCGTTGAATGAGAAACCTAGAAATGTCGGCCGATTCTTAAAGGTGCGGATCAGCTTAAACCCAAGCTTCTCGCCCCACAGGAGGCGCAGGAAAGCTACCGTGGCGGGATACTCGTCAGGGATGCGCGGCAGAGAGTCTGCTATGCGCGGGGTGCCAAAGACGACGTAGTCAGAATCGCTCACGCGCCTGAGAACCTCGTCAACTTTAGCTTTCGTGTCCGGCTCGTACAGAGGCAGCTCGTTCTCTCTGCCCTCGTGGTTAAACACCGAGGGAAAGCGCCTGTGCTCCGGAACCCCCGTGGGCAGCCTGTCATCCCAGTGCGGTCCTACGATCCGCACCTTGTCGGGAAAGGTGTCGAGCATCCAGCGCGACGCCGCGTGGTACGGGTGCTCTTTGAAGTGGAGCCCAACGAAAGCGAAGGCGTAAACAGCCGAGTAGACCAGAACGACGGCGAGGCAGATGCGGCGCAAGTTGCGCTGAACGTAGTCTAAGATTCCCATGAGCCGTATCTTTCACCGTTCAGGGTGGTTTGGCGAGGGGTAACGATGTGAGCCCGGCGGGAAAACTCCGTTAAGTTGTTTCCCAATCAATCTTGTGGTCGCCAGAAACGGGTCGCGCAGCCGGAAACTGAGGGCCTTGTCGCCCGCAATCGGGGGTTTTCCGCGCTCGCGGGCCACAAAAGCCACCTGTACAACCACGTCTTTGAGAGGCTACCCTCGCCCCATGACCAGAGCTCTCAAGACCCCTATCTCCTGGCTCGTCTCGCGCCGGACCGACATCCTGATCCTCGTAGCCCTCACCCTGCTCGGAGCTGGCCTTAGATCCACCGGCATCACCCACGGCATCGGGTTCCATCCCGATGAACGCCACATGGCCCAGGTCACTGAGAAGCTCGGCGTGCAGCACATGAACCCGAAGTCCTTCGCGTACGGAAGCTTCTCATTCTATGCGGCTTGGGGCTTCGCACACGTTATCGCTTTCTTCTCGGGCTTAATTGAGTCCGTGTCCCGCGCCATCTCCCCGAACCACGCGGTGTCGTGTGGCTCGTGCCACACCTTCACCTACGACTGCGTGTTCATCTCAGGCCGAATCTTCTGCACGGTGGTAGGAGCGCTAGCGATTCCCCTCTCCTGGTACCTCGCTGTCCTCTTGTACCGGCGCTCGAGCGTTGGGCTCGTGGCCGCGGCGCTGCTCTCTCTTAACGTGTTTCACCTCCAGCTCTCGCGCTTCTTCACCTCAGACATTACTCTCACTACGCTCTGCCTTATCTCGCTTATCGCGCTCGTGAGGGCCTACCAGCAGGGAACCCTCCGCTCATACCTGATCTTTGGGTTCTGCGCGGGCTTGGCAACGGCGACCAAGATTAGCTCCGCTTTCCTCTTCGTTCCGCTGTTCTTCGTGGTGTTTCTCTCGACTATCAAGGAGTGGGGCCGCCTCTCATCCTCAGAGAAACCCCTGGCCTGCCTATCTCTAGTGTCGGGTGCTCTGCTGCTCGCCGCAGCCGCAGACTACCTGCTCTTCCTCAAGGGCTGGCCGCGTATCTACAAGCAGCGCCTGCATCCGCTCCCGACTTTTATCCCCATGGTAGTGCCGTTCCTGGCAGTGGCCGCCTACCGCATGCAGCGATACTCCGCCTCCTTGGCGAAGCTGACCGCAGCAGTCGCGCTCGGAATCGCAGTGTTCGTCCTGGCCGAGCCGTACGCGATCATCGACTTCGAAACATTCACTCGGCACACCAAGGAGCAGACGGCGATGGTGCAGGGCGCTTGGCGCCCGCCGTACACTATTCAGTACGCGCATACAGTCCCCTACTTCTACCACCTCAAGCAGATGCTCTGGTACACCATGGGCTGGCCGGTTTTCGTTGCAGGGCTGTTCGGCGTGCTGCTCGCCTCACTGCGCTGCGTGCTGGAGTTCTTCGACAAGCTCTTTAAGCGCGAGCTTCGTA
>OMIG01000029.1 GCA_900299035.1 Pseudomonadota bacterium | reverse complement strand
GGGTTGCGCTTGAGCACGCTTTGTAGCAGCCCGCAACTAGCCGATGTTGCTGCGTATTGTCGCAAATTGGAGGATCTTAGGGCTGGCTCAGTATGGGGATCGGCCGGTTGTTGTTATCAACAGCAACCATCACTACCTCGGCGCTGGTAACCGGAATAGTGTGCAGAAAGTCGATGCCCCTGGTCGCCTCGACCTCTACCTTGATGGTGATCGAGGTCGTGCCGAGCTTCAAGGTGTCGCAGTAGAAGCTGACCGAGTCGCCGACGAAAACCGGGGATATGAACTGTACCTCTCGCATCACCTTCGTGACGTACTTCTTAGGTGCCACAGAGCGGGCGTGCTGCCCCGCAGCCAAGTCGATCAGGCTAAGAATGTGGCCGCCGAAGATGCTGCCGAGCGCATTGGTGTCGCTTGGCATCATGATCGAGCGGATGGCTGGGTTTCTGGGGCATGGCTGGTTCATACAGTGAGGTTTAGCCGAGATCGCGGCAGCTCGAAACTGGTTTCCGCAGGTTGCGGTGGGCGGAGAAGCCAGGAGGCTGCCCCCGGTGGGCGGCGACCGATCGAGGACGCGAGGGACTCAGCGAGTTCCAATACCCTGAGAGGCTCTCCCCGTGGCATGGGTATAGCGTAGAGTTGCTATTGGGTCGTTCCTGTTTTTTGCCTGCCCTCAGCCACTATCCTGGAAGCGTTATTTACGTATACTGACCGGCTGATGTTCTCACGAGAAGAGCCCAAGCAAGATCCCCTAAGTGGCGCAGTGGCGCCAAAACTGCCGCCTGAGGCCCATGCCAGGGAGCTGCTGCGTGATGCGGCAGGACGCTTCTCAAGGCTAGAGACGCCACAGGGCCTTGCCGCTGTCAGGCACGCCGTCGAGGCGATAGATCACGCTAGCTTTTCGTCAGACTACTCTCGCCAGTGGGTTCGGCTCGAGGCGGCTCGCCTACTCGCACAATACGAGCAGCTTGAAGAGGCGGAAGAGCAGGTCAATAGCGCGATCCAAATAGCGTCTACCTCTGGCGCTCTAGGCAGTCTCCAGCTGGCTTCAATGAAAATTTTCAGGGCAGAGCTCCAACAGGGGCTCGGCAGGCTCGGCGACGCAGAGCAGTCTGTGACTAGTGCGCTTTCAGGCTTTGAGGGCGAGAGGCATCACCCTCTCGCTCTGAGCGCGAACTTAACACTCGCTAACATCAAGCTCGACCAGGGCAACCAGGAGCAGTACGGCGCGCTCATGTGCGCGGCGTTCAGTGAACTGAGCGCAGCGGCAGCTGCGAACCCGCAGGAGGTGTTTGAGCTGCTTGAGGATGCGGCATGCCAGAGGGCGGATGAAGGAAAGTTCGAGCAGGCCCTGATCTTGGCGCAGGAGTCACTCTCTATCTACCGGGGCAGCCCAGAGATTCCGGCAGAGAGCATCCAGCTGTTGAGGGCTCAGATAGGGACATTCCTTCACAAGCTAGGCAGGTTCGAGCAGGCGCGTGACATTAGGGCCGCTGTGCTGCGAGAACGAGAGGCGAACTGCTCTGGCGGCACTTCCCGGGATGCTGCGCTGCAGGCCAAATTCGAGCTGGCGGAGACGCTGCTTGAGCTAAACGACTTCGAGCGCGCAGAGGGGCTCCTGCACAAGGCAATGGCTACTGCGCAAGAGCTGCAGAAGCCTAGGTTTGCCATGAAGTGCGCTGACCTCTTGTGCGTGGAATACCTCGACCGCGGAATGCACGACGAGGTGCAGGAGCTGCGGACTAGAACAGCGGAGTTCGAGCCACAGCTTTCCGCCGGCAATAGGCTCATTAACGAAACAGAGGGAGAGCTCCTGGAGTTGGCGAGAAGGGGCTCCCCAGAGGAAGCGCTTGCAAGGATTGACGAGCGTCTAGTTCAGGCCGAGGCGTTGCCAGAGGGCGAGGGAAGATTCGTTCGTCTCTGCCTGCTCGTCACTAAGGCTCTCGTCGTCGTTCGAGAGTCTGCTGATACGGCGCGGGAGATTCTAGACGAAATCTTTGACCAATCGCTCTCGCTGCCAGCCTCGTTTCAGGACTCGCTCCAGGCGCGCATGGCGGCAGTCGAGGTGGCGATCGCGCGGGAGCAGAACGATCCTGAGCGCTCGATAGAGGTTGCCCTCAAGCAGCTTCGTGTTCTTGAGAAGGCAGAAGGAGAGGGGCGGTCTAGCACACGGATTACCATCATGCAGTGGCTAGCCATCTCCCAGAACGCTGCCGACAGGCCTGAAGAGGCGATAGAGACGCTGCGAAAAGTAGTGGTCCTTCACGAGCGCCACAATGACACTCAGTCGCTTCCTTTTGCGAAATCGCTAATGCTGCTCGCTGACTTTCTTCCCGACGAGGACCCAGAGGCGGCGAGTCTCCGGGAGCGGGCTCTGCCGATCCTGGAGCGTTATACGACACACGAGGACGACGAGCTGTAACTGGGTGACCTCCCTCATGTGGATACGCCTTCCTGCTGATGTAGCGTGAACTACTTGTTGGCCCGGTCGGCCGGCACAGAATCACGAGGAGGCAGGCCATGGCAGACAGCGCCGCAGAGCAGCAGGCATCATCAACATCCGCAAGCAGTGAAACGCACCAAGGCTCATCGGGCCCTGGATCGGCAGAGCCTGAGTTGCTTGAGGCCAAGATCGTTGAGCGCCTCGAGCGTATGGTGCGCGCAGCCGGATATCGCCTGAGGAGGCTGCGGTCCAGAATTAAAGAGCGCCGGGAGCTTGCCGCTGGCGGGATCGGCTCAGCAAGCACGGAGGCGCAGTCGTCTAGCTCGATGAGCTCATTTCAGGTTCCTGAAGAGGTGCGCGGAATTGTTGAGCGCTACCCCATTCAAGCGATGATTGCGTCATGCGGAGCAGGGTACTTGCTCGGCGCTTTGGTTAGCGGCCGGAGAAAGTGAGGCGAGCATGCTCGACGGACTGCGAGGAGACTTTGAAGAGCACGTGGCGCCTCTCCTGAGAGACATCGTCGAGGACACGCAGAAGCTGCTTCGCCAGGAGTTTGCGCTGGCCAAAGTCGAGGTGCGTGAAGATGCGCAGCGCATGAGAGCGCTGATTGCCTACGCCCTTGCGGGCTCGGTTGCGATAGGTGTTGCCGCCGGACTGATGGGCGTGGCGCTCGCGCTGATGATCGCCACGTATCTGTCGGACCTTGAGTTGTGGGCGGCTTTCGCTGCAGTTGCTCTCTTGAGCGCGCTGGCGGGACTGTTGCTGATGCGAGCTGTCAGGATTAAGAGCAGATCGCTGCGGTTGTTTCCAGATCAGGCTCTTAGCTCTCTTCGGGAGGACGCACGGTGGATACAGGAACGGGCAACTATGTAGCCTCTTCGGCCGAGCTGGCACACGCCATCGAGCAGACGAGAGCTTCGCTTGGAGAGAAGATTACCGCGCTCAACCACGAGGTGAAGGGCGCGTTCTCGAGCGCCTCTGAGCGCATGAAGGGCTCCCTGCAACAGGCCAGAGACCTCGCCAGCCCATCCCTTCAGTTTCACCGGCATCCGTGGGCATTCTGCGCTGCCGCCTTCGTGGCTGGGTTTGCCCTGCAGCTCAGGCTCAAGAGCCCGCGCGGAAAAGACGAGGGCCCCGTCACACAAACGTCGCCGGGAGTTGTTCAGCGCATGGCACGAGAGGCAGGATCTCTGCTGTTTTCGGAGGCTCTCTCAGCATGGCGCAAGCGAGGGGTCGACTAGAAGCGAACAGGCCCTAGGCGGCACCCGGGGCGCTGCCGACCGCAGCAAACCCGCGCACAGGCGTTATTCGAGCGGTTGATTCGCGGCATCTTAGGGGCGCTAAGTCACAGCTGCTAGGGCAGGAAACCATAACCTTTGATAGGGGATCCGTGCGTGTAGAGAGCGCTGCGGCGTGCCCATTTACTGAGGTTTTTCGCCCCATGATTCGAGCGCTGCGGCTAGTCTGGTCTCTCATGAGGATCCCGCACGTCACGGTATCGCTGTTCTTAGTTCCGACGGCGCTCAGCCTAGTATTCGTCTTTGTGCAGCTTGTGGTGACTGGAGTCGTCGTAAGGACGGCTGAGGTCAAGCCGCGCGCCTTCGGCGACAGGCTCAAGGAGCAGCCGCGCCAAGACGTGCGGACCCTGCGCGGCATTCTCTACGGCTCAAAGGAGCCTCGGCAGAAGCTCATCATCTGCCGCTGGCATCCAGATCCGTCATCGAGCACCGGCGAGAGCCCGCCAAGCCCAGAGTGCTCTCCCGATCGCCTCGATGTCGCCATTCAGTCTGACGCTCCAGAGTCGCTCGATGTCGAGATGTACCGCTCTTGGTTCGATGGAGAAGCCGATCGGCTTCACGTGTGCCGCACGTGCGACCCTGATGTGGTGATATCCTTCGGCCCAGATGGCAAGCCCAAGACTGAGGCGCGCAGCATCTTCGGGCTTGGAGTGCTCGTCCTGGCCGTCACTAAGCGAGACAGCATGCGCATTGAGCATCGCGCAGAGTACCTACAGGTCATCGGAGACTTCCAGGACACCATAGGCAGCATGTTCATGTTCATTCCTGAGGCTTCCGGGTTCGTTGAGCTCAGCGCATCAAACGCCTTGATTCCCTTCACGGCAAACGTGGTGCTTGTGGTGATGATAGCGGTGTGGCTTGCGCTGCGCGCACACCGCAAGGTGCTTGAGTACTTCTCACAGAACGGCGTGCTGCTGCCGCTGGTGGCAGCGACTGGCAAGCGGCCGTTTTACCTAGCTGTGTGGATGCTCACCGGCGCACGGGTTTCGTGCTTCCTCATGGGCTCGCTGCCGATGCTTTACTTCGGCCTGCAAAGCATCTCGGGCAAGGGGGTGTTCGAGAGCTTCCGGCCTGATGCGGGGATGCTGCTCGTCTGGGCTGTGGCGCTCATCACGACGCTCGGGTTTCTGACGGCCATCGCCTCTATCTCAGACCTAAAGCACAGAGACAGCATGTTTGCTCTCCTGTACCGGTACCTGCCTTTCGCGGTTGCTATTTTGGGCGCGTCCTTGTGGGCGGGCTCATTCATCTTGGCCTCAGACTCATCGACAAGCTTCAGGCTGGCTGTGGCGAGCACACCCATTCTTGGGTTGATGCCGCTTCTCATCGCGCCGATCCTAAAGCTCCCAGCCTGGGTTCTCGCCCTGCACGGAGGCGCGTCGCTCGTGGCGCTGTTGGCGTTGCTGCGGGCTAACACAACCTGGTTTGCCGCTCACTTGGAGGAGGTATGAGTGACGTTGCTGTCTCGTTGAGAGCTTCTGGCCTGCGGGTCCAGTACCAGACGCTACAGGCGCTCGACATACCCGATCTATCAGAGCGAGGAGGCGTCATCGCCTTGGTGGGGCACAACGGGGCAGGAAAGTCGACGCTTATCAAGACGATGCTTGGGCTCTTGCCGCCGCGACGGGGGGCGATCTCCGTGTTGGACAGCAGCGGCAAGGCTCTCGTTCCGGAGTACGACATGGCTTTCTGCCCAGAGAACGGCGCTGTCTTTGCCGACATCTCGGTTGAGCACTACGTCAAGCTCTGGTGCCGCATCAAGCAGGGAGATGGCAAGCACTACCGCAAGGCTGGGAGCCAGTACGTCGAGATGCTCGACATTGCGCCGCTGCTCTCCAAGAGGGGGCGCGAGCTTTCGAAGGGGCAGCGCCGGCGGGTGCAGACGGCCCTCGGCTTCATGGGTGACCCGAGGCTCTTCCTCTTCGATGAGCCATTCGACGGCCTCGACGTGCAGCGCACCATTCAGCTCATGGAGATAGTAGAGGCTGAGCGCCCTAAGAGGGCCTTTCTGGTCTCCTCGCACCGCATGGACGTGATGGAGCAAGTGGCCGATCTTGTGATCGTGCTGCGCCACGGTGAGGTGGCGTGCACGGGCAGCGTTGAGCAGGTGACGAAGACGCTCCTGGGAAGCGGCCAGAGTGGCAGCCTAACGGACGCCATGCGCAAGCACCTGCAGCACGATTGCGCCCCTCGGCAGAGCTCGAATTCCGGGGCAAGAAGCTGAAATTTTTGGCGATTTAGGGCCTCATTCCCTTTTACACCCCTCCTGCTCTGCTCTATACTGCCGCAGGCCGCGTTTGCCGCGTAGCGCTGGCCTCGGAGTTCATGAGTTCCCTATGTTTGTTTACCTCGCAAAGAAGATCTTCGGCACCCGCAACGACCGTATCCTGAAGTCGCTCAAGCCGGTGATCCTTCAAATCAACGACCTCGAGAGAACCCTACAGCCTTTGAGTGACGAGGAGCTGCGCGCCCAAACGGCAGCCTTCAAGCAGCGGCTTGAGAACGGAGAGGCGCTCGACTCGCTGCTCCCAGAAGCGTTCGCAGTTGTTCGAGAAGCCTCGCGCCGAGTGCTTGGGATGCGGCACTTCGACGTACAGCTCATCGGCGGCGCCATCTTGCACCAGAACATGATCGCAGAGATGCGAACCGGAGAAGGAAAGACGCTCGTCGCCACGCTGCCGTCGTACCTGAATGCCCTCACCGGGAAGGGCGTGCACGTCGTAACAGTCAACGATTACCTCGCAAAGCGCGACGCTGAATGGATGGGTCGGATCCACCGCTTCCTTGGGCTCGAAGTTGGGTGCGTCTACCACGGGATGAACGAGCAGGAGAAGCGGCGGGCGTACCTGGCAGACATCACCTACGGGCAGAACAACGAGTTCGGCTTCGACTACCTGCGCGACAACATGAAGTTCTCAGCGGGCGACATGATGCAGCGCGGGCACTACTTCGCAATCGTGGACGAAGTTGACTCGATCTTAATCGACGAGGCCCGAACTCCGCTCATCATCTCGGGGCCTGCCGAGGAGTCAACGGACAAGTACTACGCAGTCAACAAGATCATCCCGCGCCTGCAGCGCGGCAGCGACTTCGAGGTGGACCTTAAGTCTAAGCAGCCGACGCTCACCGAATCCGGAACGAAGAAGGCCGAGGAGCTGCTCGGCGTTGAGAACCTTTACGACCCAAACAACATCGAAGTCCTGCACCACGTGACCCAGGCGCTGCGCGCTCACACGTCCTTCGAACGCGACGTCGACTACGTCGTGCAGCAAGGGCAAGTGGTTATCGTCGATGAGTTTACGGGCCGCCTGATGCCAGGGCGCCGCTGGTCCAACGGCCTGCACCAGGCGATTGAAGCAAAGGAGGGAGTGCAGGTTGCGCGAGAGAACCAGACCCTCGCCTCCATCACCTTCCAGAACTACTTCCGCATGTACGAGAAGCTAGGCGGCATGACCGGAACTGCCGATACGGAAGCAGCTGAGTTTAAGCAGATCTATGGCCTTGAGGTCGCGCTCATCCCAACGAACCGCAACATGGTTCGTCGCGACCACGTTGACCTGGTGTACCGCACTCGCCGCGAAAAGTACGACGCTGTCGTCAAAGACATCGAGGAGGTGCACGCGAAGGGGCAGCCGATCCTCGTGGGCACCATCAGCATCGACCAGAGCGAGCAGCTCTCGCGCATGCTTGAGAGCAAGGGGATTCCCCACAACGTCCTCAACGCCAAGCAGCACCAGCGCGAAGCCGAGATTATTGCCCAGGCCGGGCGCTTCGGGGCGGTGACGATCTCGACCAACATGGCCGGCCGAGGAACCGACATCTTGCTCGGCGGAAATCCGGACTTCCTCGCAGCAGCAGAGTCTGGAACCCGTGACCCTGAGAGCGCGGAGTTCCGCGCCGCCCTCGAGAGAAATAAAGTGTCCTGTGATGAGGAGCACAGCAGGGTGGTTGAGGCCGGCGGCCTCTACGTCATCGGCACAGAGCGCCACGAGTCGCGGCGCATCGACAACCAGCTCCGAGGCCGCGCCGGACGACAGGGCGACCCAGGAGAGTCTCGCTTCTACATCTCGCTCGAGGACGACCTCATGGTGCGTTTCCAGGGCGAGCGGCTCCAGCAGCTCATGGCCCGCATGGGCTGGGAAGAGGGCATGGCGCTCGACAACTCGCTCATGAGCCGCACCATCGAGAATGCCCAGAAGAGAGTCGAGGGGATGCACTTTGAGAGCCGCAAGCACGTCACCGAGTACGATGACGTGATGAACAAGCAGCGCCAGGTGATCTACAACATGCGTGCCCGGACGCTCAGGAACCAGGGCATCCGCGACGAAGTGGTCGACCTGCTCGACGACCTGCTCGAAGATGCCGTGCAGGCCGTGTGCGATGACAAGGTGAAGGCGCTCGAGTGGAATTTGGGTCAGCTCACGGAGCGCTTCAAGTTCCTGACCGGCCGCGAGCTCTCGCTGCCGTCTGACCTTGAGCTCTCCCCGCAGGCCATCTTCGATTACGTGCGCGACCAGGGGCACTCGCTCTACCGCGAGCACGCAGATCGCCAGAGCGCTAAGCTCGCCGGGCTGAGCGAGATCGGGGTTTCGCCGCAGCTTAACCGAGGCGCAGTCGACGACGGCACCAAAGTCGGCTTTGAGTTCATCGAGCAGGACACGATCCTTGAGGCAGTTGACTACTTCTGGAGGCACCACCTCCAGGAGATGGACTACCTGCGTGAGGGAATCGGGCTGCGTGGCTGGGCTCAGAAGAACCCGCTCTACGAGTACCAGCGTGAAGGCTTCATTGTCTTCCAGTCTATGCTGGCCGAGATGAAGGAGTCGGTCATACGGCGCCTCATGTACCACGACGTTCCTTCAGTTGAGCAGGTCGTTGCCCACATAGAAGAAGAGAAGCGCAAGCACGCCGAGCGCGAGAAGCAGATGCAGCTCGTGCACGGGTCTGATGTTGAGGCAGCTGAAGGCGGCGCAGAGCCCGAGCAGGGCTCTGCGGGCGGCCAGCGCTTGCCCGAAGACGAGAGAGCTCGGCTAGAGGCGCAGCGCAAGGCCCGCCGCAAAGCCTCGAAGCGATGAGCGGCGCGCCGTTTTCTCTCTACATTCATGTCCCGTTCTGTTCACAGAAGTGCCCGTACTGTGACTTCAACACCTACGCTGTTTCAAGAATCCCCGAAACTGAGTACGTCGAGGCGCTCGTCTCAGAGCTGAAGCTCTTCGGAAGTGACGGGCGCTTCGCGGGCAGGAGCCTGCGCTCGGTGTTCTTCGGAGGGGGCACCCCTTCACTCGTATCGCCAGCGGGGATAGGTCAAGTGCTTGAGCAGGCGGCTAGGCACTTTCCTGTATTGGCTGGCGCCGAGGTTACGATGGAGGCTAACCCCGCGCAGCCGTCAGCCGAGCGGTACGCTGCGTATCGCGCAGCCGGGGTCAATCGGCTCAGCTTCGGCGTTCAGTCGTTCGACGCCGAGCGGCTCTCTCTTCTCGGGCGCGACCATTCGCCCGATGACGCACGGCGGGCGGTTGC
>OMIG01000028.1 GCA_900299035.1 Pseudomonadota bacterium | reverse complement strand
GCGCGCTCACGGACGCCACCGTGCAGCCGCACGATGGAGTCGTGCCGACGATCTGCAAGTCTGCGTTGCCTGAGTTGCGCACGGTGAATGCATGGGTAACCTTCTTGCCCTGCGGCACTGAGCCGAAGTTAAAGCTCTTCTCGGGGACCTGGAGCTGAGGACGGGCGTCGGCCGCAGCGAGAGGCGCCCAGACAGCGAAGACGGCAGCGCACAGCGCAAGCAGCGAGTTTACAGCGAGAGAGATGCGACGAGCGCCCATACGGACTCCGGAGTTGGCGAGCGCACCCCGCGCCGCGCTTAGGCGAAGAGCTGTACCTGGTCGAGGAACTTCGTTGAGAAGTTGCCCTTCCTGAAGTCGGGGTGAGTCAGGATCCGGCGGTGCAGCTCGATGTTCGTGGTAATACCATCGATCAGGTACTCGTCGAGCGCAACCAAGAGCTTGTCGATGCAAGACTCTCGGTCTTTGTCGCGCACGATGAGCTTCGCGATCATCGAGTCGTAGTAGGGCTTAACCGAGTAGCCGGCGTAGATCGCCGAGTCGACTCGAACTCCGTTGCCTCCCGGCGGGTGGTAGTTCTTGATCAGGCCCGGGCACGGAATGAGCGTGCGCGGGTCCTCGGCATTGATACGGGCCTCGATGGCGTGGCCAGAGATCTTGATGTCCTTCTGCTGCCACGACAGCTCCTCACCAGCAGCGAGGCGAATCTGCTCCTTCACCAGGTCGGTGTCGGTCACCATCTCGGTGACTGGGTGCTCAACCTGGAGGCGGGTGTTCATCTCGATGAAGTAGTACTTCTCGTTTTCGAGGTCGGCCAGGAACTCCACTGTGCCGAGGGTCGAGTAGCCAACTGACTTTCCTAGCTCAACCGCTGCGTCCTGAATCTGGGCCTGGAGCGCCGCTGGCAAGCCGATCGACGGAGACTCTTCGATGACCTTCTGGTAACGGCGCTGAATCGAGCAGTCACGGATGCCGAGGTGGATCACGTTGCCGTGCCGGTCGCCCGCGAGCTGAACTTCGATGTGACGAACCTTGGGCAGGTACTTCTCAACGAGGATGTGGCCGTCGCCGAACGCCGCCTCAACCTCGCGCTGCGCCATCTGGAACGTCGAGACGAACTCGTCCGACCCCTTGACGATCTTCATGCCGCGTCCGCCACCGCCTGCGCAGGCCTTGAGCAAAACCGGGTACCCGGCTTTCTCTGCCACCGCCAGCGCCTCGTGCGGGTCGAGGATGCCCTTGCTGTCGCCAGGGATCGTCGGAACGCCGACTTTGTCAGCGACACGGCGCGCACGCGCCTTGTCTCCCATCACGCGCATGTTGCGCACCGATGGGCCGATGAACGTAATGCCGCAGCTAGCGCAAATTTCAGCGAAGGCAGCGTTCTCGCTCAAGAAGCCGTATCCGGGGTGAATCGCATCAGCGCGAGTAGCTACCGCAGCTGACATGATTGAGGCGATGTTGAGGTAGCTCTCCTTTGCGAGCGCCGGGCCGATGCACACGCTCTCAGTGGCGAGCTTCACGTGCAGCGCGTCCTCGTCAGCCTTGGAGTGGACAGCAACGGTCTTGATGCCGAGCTCGTGGCAGGCGCGGATGACCCGCACAGCGATCTCACCGCGGTTCGCGATTAGGACTTTCTGGAACGGGGCAGATCTCATTGAGCTACACCGAGGGATCGATCAGGAAGAGCACTTCGCCGAACTCTACTACCTTGCCTTCGACGCCCAAGATCTTGACCACCTTGCCTGAGCTAGGGGCCTCGATTTCGTTCATGAGCTTCATGGCCTCGATGATGCAGAGCGTGGCGCCCTTGGAGACAACATCGCCTTCCTTTACGAAGAGCTCTGCGTCTGGCGACGGCTTGCGGTAGAACGTGCCTACGATTGGAGACTCAACTTTAACGAAACGTCCGTGGTCGTCCTGGACTGCGGCAGCCGACGCAGCTGGCGCCGCTGCTGGGTGCGGAACGTGCACCGCAGGCACCATGTCTAGGCGAGCCTCGGTGTGTATGTAGCCGCCGGACACCGTCCGAGACAGCTTTACGCGCGAGTCGCCCTGCTGAAGCTCGAAATCGGTAACCTCATTCTGCTTGAGGATCTTGATGATGTGCTCGATGTCTTTAATGTCCATGGGGGCGCATCCTAGCCAGGAATCCGGAACAAAGCCAAGAGTTGGGCTGCTTTTTTTCTGAGCAACCCTAGCGATTCCAGTAGCTTAGCGCAAAGGCTGTTTGCTGGGAGGTGGCTCAGTGAACGGCACCCATTCTGTCCGTAACGAGACCGAGTGCTTGAGGAGCCCCGTGCGGCTTGCCTTACTCTAGGGTGTCCTGCTCTGTCATGGGGTCTTCGGCGCCCACATCACCTTCCGTCTCATCCGTAGACGAGGGCTCATCCCCATAAACGTAGTCGCCCTCGAACGAGCCTTGGTCAGCAGACGCCGACTGGGCTGACGCTGTAGGCGTGGGGGATATGGAGCCAGCCGGAACGATGTCCACTGCTACGTAGAGCGAGTTCGTCTCAATGATGTCCCCGGACGAGGACTGACCCACGAGCCTCGCAGTCACGTCGACCGTGTACGGTGCTCCCGGCAGCATGCCCTGGTTGAATACGAGCCACTGCTGAATCTGTGGCGGCAGAATTGGCACGCGCGAAAATGCAGCATTACAGATGCCTCCGAATGACGGAGGAAGGCT
>OMIG01000027.1 GCA_900299035.1 Pseudomonadota bacterium | reverse complement strand
GAAGACCAGCGTATCGCCGACGAGATCCAGCGAGCTCTTGGTATGAAGGTAAAGCTTACCAGGCCAAACACTGGAGCTGAGAACGGACGACTCACTATCGAGTTCTATACCGATGGTGACCTCCAGATAGTGTTCCGTAAGCTTTTATCCGAGTAGCTGTATTGTCCCACGGTGGGACAGGATAAGTGACTCGTGAGTTTGCATCAATCTAGGGTGTCCCACGGTGGGACGGTGAACGCGGCAAGAAGCGGATTAGAGTACCTTAACAAGCTGCCCCCGTGGAACGGAGCGGGCGGCTTCGACCTGCGTTGCATCTCTGAGGTTCTTAAGCGGTTAGGCAACCCTCAGGATGCGCTTCCATCGGTGCACATAGCTGGCACGAACGGGAAGGGGTCAGCGTCATCAGCAATAGCTTCCATCCTAGGTGCATCAGGATACCGAGTAGGTCTAAACATATCCCCACACCTACAGGCCGTGAACGAGAGGCTAGTGGTCGATGGACTTCCGGTCTCTGACCAGTTCCTCGGGGAGTTTGCCTACGAGGTAAGGAATACAGCCGCCAAGGCAATGGTAGATCTATCTTTCCATGAGGCCATAACGGCGACCGCATTCCTCGGTTTCCGTGAGTCAGGGTGTGAGTGGTCAGTAATGGAGGTCGGTCTCGGAGGTCGACTAGACGCTTCTAATGTCATTTCACGACCGGCAGCCACGGCGATAGTTACTATCGACTACGATCATCAGGCCATACTCGGAAACTCGCTAGCAGAGATTGCTGCCGAGAAAGCAGGCATCGTTAAGCCTGGATCGCCCATGATATCTGGGTTTTTACCGAAAGAAGCAGCGAATGTTGTCGCTAGTAAAGCCTCAGGAGTGCCGCTGTTCAGGTTTGGGCACGAGTACGGTTCGGTACCGCGACCCCAGATCGGTCCGGCGACATTCGGGTATTGGGATAAGAGCTACGGCCAAGGGGTAGGGGACTTATTTCAATACTCGACACCTCTGCCTGGGTTGCACCAGGGGCACAACCTAGCGGTCGCCATCAAGCTCGGTCTGACGGTGGGTATGTCCCCGCAAGCTTGCAAGGCAGGGGTGGAGGGTGTCTTCTGGCCAGGAAGGCTTGAGAGAATTGAAACCCTTGGGCGTCCTTTTGTTATCGATTGCGCCCATAATACGGCAGGAATTGGCTCTTTCATCTCGTTCCTCGATGCGCAAGGCTACCGTGGAATAGACCTCACGTTTGGAGTGCTCGACACCAAGAACTGGGAGCCCATGATTGAGGCGCTCAGGCCGTATGTGAAGACCTGGCGCCTGCTCAGGCCTGACTCGGAGCGAGCTCTTCCCCAGGAGACACTCCGGCAAGGCATAGAGGTATCGGGAAACGGGATAAGAGTTCTGAGCTACGGTAGTGACTACGAGCGGTGTCTCCGTGAAGCAACCGAGGCTCACGACGGTCAGCCAGCCTTCGTGACAGGGTCAATGTACATGATTGGCAGGCTCCGTGAGATGATGTCGGTGCCAACAAAACCTCTGTGGAAGAGGGTTGTTGCATAACGGTGTTTTGTAATGCCACAAGTCGGTGATCAAATACTACCCGAATGGCTTTCAAAGATTGAAAGCGGGCTCAGCGAGTTCGGCGCCATGGCCGGGCAGGGCAGCTCAAAGCTGACTGATGCAGCGCTGTACGTGCTTCTGGGCGGCGGAAAGCGCCTCAGAGCGCTCCTGACGCTCGCTGTGTGTCGGGATATCGCAGCGCAGAGGGTTCCAGAGGCTGTGCCGCTGCGTCCCGCGCTGGCGATAGAGGCGATTCACGCGGCATCACTCGTCCACGACGACCTCCCGGCGCTCGATAACGACGACTTGCGGCGCGGTAAGCCCTCCTGCCACAAGGAATTCGGAGAGGCGACAGCAGTTCTGTTGGGTGACCTGTTGCTCGGAGCGGCGCTAGGCTCGCTTGAAGCACCAGAGATTTCGCTGGCCCAGCAGGCGCGCCTGTCGGGGGTATTGGCTGCAACTTGGAGGGAGCTGTGCGTGGGGCAGCAGCTCGACCTTGAGTCACCGCGGGACGAAACGGCGCGGCTGCGCATGATTGAGCTGAAAACAGGCGCGCTGTTCGGCGCATCGCTCGCGTGTGGTGCGATCTGCGCAGGAGCAACTGACGATGTTGTCGAAGCGCTCAAGTCCTGGGGTGTACGGCTCGGAGTTCTCTTCCAGAAGCTCGATGATGTCGACGACGGTGAGCGTGATCGCTCAGAGGTAGAGTCTGTGAAGGCTTTTAGCCGGGCGCTGCTCGAAGAGCTTTCGAAGATCACTCGCCGCGAAATGCAGCTCACGCGCTTTGTGGCGGCGCAGGCCCTGAAGGTATCAGCGTAGCCTGCATCATTTATTTAGCTAGCCTCAATTCCCAAAGCGTCGCCGACACGACTCCATTCGCTGCCCAGTTTCATGCTGGTCGGCTCTTCAAGCTTTCGAGTACAGTGGCGGCGCATGGCGACGGAGCGAATTTCAGACAACCAACGTGAGGGGCTGCTGCAGGGAGTTCGCAGGGCAGGGGAGTTCTTGCTTTCGCTCTGGCCAGGAGGCTCTAGTGCCAGCGGCGATCTAGCAGTGCAGGAAAAGGCGGACGGCTCGCTTGTGTCCCGCGCAGACTTCGGCGCAAATGAGATCCTAACCAAGATGCTTCAGGCGCTTTTCCCAAGCGACGCGATCCTCTCTGAGGAAACCGCGCCAGACCTCGCCGCCCTGAGGGCTGCAAAGCGCGTGTGGGTGATCGATCCGCTCGACGGCACCAAGCATTTTCTTAACGGCACAGACCAGTTCTCTGTGCTCGTGGCTCTGTGCGAGGAGCTTCGTCCGAAAGTCGGCTTTATGCTGTTCCCGGCCCGCCGCGTCCTCGTTTGCGCGGAGCAGGGCAGGGGGGTGACCGTCAATGCGCAGCCGGCGGCAGTCTCTACGTCCAGCGAGCCGCGAGCAGCGTCGGTCTACGTGCGGAACTTCGAGAGCCGGCGACCGGAGCTTGAGAGCCCGATGATGGACTCAGGACTGGCGTTCTTAAAGCTCATCACCGGGGAGCTCGACGGCATCGTGATTCGAATGAAGACCCACCGTGAGTGGGACATCGCGGCGCCCATAGTTGCCATCCAAGAGGCTGGCGGAAGGGTCACCGACGAGGCCGGCCGAGAGATTCCTTGCGGCCTAGGAGCTGTGGAATTTCAATACCTTGTGGCCTCCAACGGGGTAGCCCACGACACAATCCTGAGCCTTATCCCGTAACCCTCGCATCTTAAGTCATTGTAGGAGTGGTTCCTTGCGGGACAGCACCTACTTTTCGCTCATGCTTCAGTGGGCAGAGGCCGACTCTGTACCTCATAGGAATACGCTTCGAGCGAGTTAGAGATATGGGAATTACGTACACGGAAGATCAGAAAGCCCTTATCGCAGCAGCCAGGACTGGTGACGATGCCGCTATTCAGGCGTTCGTCGACAGAGGCTTCGATGTCGATTGCGAGCTGAAGTACGGGGCAAGCGCCCTGATGATCGCCGCTTCGCGGGGCAAGACCTCAACGGTGCGCCTCCTTGTAGCTCACGGTGCCAAGGTAAACCGTCGCAACAAGTTCGGTGGCTCACCGCTGCTTGAGGCCTGCGACCGTGGCCACCACGCCACGATTCGCGCTCTTGTCGAGCTCGGCGCAGACGTCAACATGCCGCACAACAACGGCAACACGGCGCTGCTTTCAGCCGCAATGAAACGGGACATCAAGACAGTGAAGCTGCTGCTCGAGCTCGGAGCGGATCGAGAGATCCAGAACTTCGACGGCTGGAGCGGTCGCACGTGGGCTGAGGCAGAGTCTGACCCAGCGCTGCGAGAGGTATTTGGCCTTCCAAAATCAAAGGAGCCACGTATGGCAGAAGCAAAAACTCAGGATGGAGAGCAATCCAAGAAGGTTACCAAGGTAATGGTTAATGACGCATTTTGGACGGTGTTCATGCGTGCCGCCTCGATTGGCGACGTCGCGACGGTCCGTCGCCTCGCCGATGACGGCGTAGAGGTTAACGGGCAGAGCCCCAACGGAACTACAGCGCTCATCGCAGCGGTCAAGAACGGCCACTCAGACACAGCTCTTGAGCTGATCGAGCTCGGCGCTGACCCTACGATTGAGGACGAAGAGGGCCTCAACGCAGTCGAATGGGCCGAGAAAAAGGGCCAGCAGGCGTTCCTCAAGGGACTCAAGCAGCGCGCGCCAAGCGACCGCCAGTTCGACAGCTAAAGACACCCTACGCAACGGCACTACGCAATTACAGCGTGTTAGCGCTCCTCCAGAGCGCGGCAGGAAGCTCGCTGAGCGGGCGCCCATAGGTATTCTCCGAGCGCCACGTTTTACCCATCTGTACGGGCAGCGGTGCGCCGCGCTACATTCCAGTAGTCCGTTTGCACATTACGCAGAGAGATCTCATGAGCTACATCTCAACTTTCATCGACTGGTTCCTGCACATCGACAAGCACCTCACGGAGGTCGCAGCCCAGTACAACACGTGGACCTACGCAATTCTGTTCGTCATTGTGTTCTGTGAGACAGGACTCGTGGTGACCCCATTTTTGCCTGGCGATTCGCTGCTTTTCGCTGCCGGCGCAATTGCGGCGGCTCCAGACCAGACCAGCCTTAACGTAAACCTGATGGCGATACTGCTGCTCGTGGCAGCTATAACTGGAGACGCCGTAAACTACGCCGTTGGAAGGCGCATGGGGCAGGCCGTTTTCGAGAAGAAGAACTCTCGCATCTTTAAGCCGCAGTACCTCGAGCGCACGCAGAAGTTCTTCGAGAAGTACGGCAACAAGACCATCGTGATAGCGCGCTTTGTGCCGATCGTTCGCACCTTCGCCCCGTTCTTGGCTGGCGTTGGAACGATGCCGTACCGCAAGTTTCTGGTTTACAACGTCACCGGCGCGCTGCTCTGGGTAGGGCTCTTCACTTACGCGGGCTTCTTCTTCGGACAGACTCCGTGGGTACAGAGCAACTTCAAGATGGTAATCGTCGCCATAATCATCATCTCGATTATGCCGGCCGTTATCGAGCTCATCCGAGCTCGTCGTGAAGAGGCTGCTGCCCGCGGCTAGGCTGCTCAGGTTGCCGCCAACTAGCCGGGACTCCACCGATCGATATTTTTCCGAGCCGCCCCTAATTGTGCGACGTTGGTCACTTTTTTGGCGAAAGTGCTGGGTGCTTAGTGGGTGACTGCTGGTATACTTAAGCTCTGCGTTGGGGAACGCCCCGTGACTTTGCAGCCCCCGAAGAAGTCTCCCCACGCGATTGAAAGAAAAGGATGGTCGTCCCTCCATATGGTGCCGCTGCTCCACAAAGCACTCTTCCCGCTCCGCCTCTTTGTGGCCACCGTGGTGCTTGCGGCGATCTCGTCGCCCACGGGGGCTGCTGCTCAAACCGAGCAGTACATCATTCAGTACAAGCACAACCCTAAATTCGCCGTGCCGCTCTCAGACGATGAGGTAGCAGTGCCTGCTAACCGAGTGCTCAAGCGAAACCGCCACGGACGAATCCTCGCAGCCCGTCTCTCAGCCAGTGAAGCTGAGGAGGTGCGCCGCCATAGCGGGGTAGAGGCAGTTGAGCCGAACCACCCCGTGGCGCTCTCGTACACGCCAAACGACCCGCGCCTGCCCGAGCTGCACGGCTTGTTGGGCGGCAAGGGCATCCGGGCGGAGCAGGCCTGGGACGTGACGACCGGCGACCCCGCCAAGGTCATAGCGGTGGTCGACACAGGCGTTGACTACACGCACCCTGACTTGGCCCCAAACATCTGGACCAACAACGCAGAGATCCCAGGCAACCGCGTCGACGACGACGGGAATGGGCTGATCGACGATTACCGTGGGTACGACTTCGCCAATGAAGACTCAAGCCCAATGGACGGCCACGGCCACGGCACGCACGTTGCTGGCACGATAGCGGCAGCCGGTGACAACGGCGCAGGTGTCGCGGGAGTGGCGTTTGGCTGCAAGATTCTTCCGCTCAAGGCGCTCGGTGATAGCGGCTACGGCAGCTACTACGACATCATTCAGAGCATCGACTACGCCATCAACCTCAAGAAGTCAGGAGTGCCGATCGTTGCGATAAACCTGTCGATAGGCGGCACCTACTACTCGGTTGGTTGGTACCGCGCGATGCAGCGCGCAAGAGACGCCGACATCGTCGTGCTCGCTGCAGCAGGCAATTCCTCCGCAAATGCCGACCTAGACCCCGAGTACCCAGCAGCCTTCGACGTGCCCAACATCATCAGCGTCGCCGCTATCGACCAAGCCGGCTGGCTCGCATCGTTCTCCAACTTCGGCCGTCGCTCAGTTGACATCGCTGCGCCTGGCGAGGACATCCTGAGCACGTACCCGACCTTCGGAGTGAATGACGGCTACGCGACCCTGAGTGGCACTTCTATGGCGACGCCGCATCTCTCAGGAGTAGCAGGGCTAGTCGCCTCCGCCAACGGCAACATAACGGCTAGGCAGATCAGGAAAGTCATCCTTGCAACGGCGCAGCCTACCACGCACCTCTCGTCGCTGACGGCTTCTGGCGGATTCGTCAACGCAGCAGCCGCAGTAAATCGGGCTCTAACCGAGGAGCGCCGGCTCGAGGTGTACGGGTACGTAAAGCAGGGTGCGCGTGGAGTTCCCAACGTAACCGTGCGAGTGCGTCCGGTAAACGGAACGCCGGGAGAGGCCCGTAGAGCGGTCTCCAAGACAGACGGGTCGTTCACGATTTCAGGGCTCGTCCCAGGAGAGTATGTCGTTTCTGCAAGCCAGGTGGGCGTGGCGTTTGCCAAGCGGACCCACTCGATCGCTCTCACGAGCGACAAGAAGGTCTCGTTTTCGGTTGCCCGGTAGTTCGCTGCTGGAATCACCAGAGGTCCTCAAGCCGCCCATTTCGCCGAGCTTTTTGGCCCCGAATACGGTACGCTTCGCGCGTGTCCCAGCCCCTCGACCTGACAGCAACGGCAACAGCCGATGACCTCTCCGACGCCACAGCCGCCTCCACGGTGCCGCCTAACGTGTTCCTCGGAACGAGCACATGGGCGTTCGCGGGCTGGAAGGGGCTGGTCTACAAGCGCTCCTACAAGAGTGAGCGGGAGTTTACCCAGTCTTGCCTAGAGGAGTACGCCGCCACGCCCTGGTTTCGCACCGTCTGCATCGACAGCTTCTTCTACAACCCGCCTAAGCCTGAAACGCTTCAGCGCTGCGCGGGGCAGGTGCCCGCGCACTTTCGCTGGGTTTCAAAGGTCTGGGAGCGGCTGACCATCTTGAAGTACCCGAGCCACGCTCGGTACGGGGCGCTCGGCGGGCAGGCTAATCCGGACTTCCTCAACGTCGAGCTCTTCAAGCAGAAAGTCCTCTCCGCCTACGAGGATCCAGGGGTGATGGCGCGCACCGGTCCCTTTGTATTCCAGTTTGCGCCGTTCGCGCCCTCCGTCATGGCGTACGAGGAGTTCACTGAGCGGTTGGCGGACTTCCTGCGCCAGCTTCCGAAGGGACTGCCATGGGCGGTTGAGGTCCGTAACCGGGAGCTGCTCTCGAAGCCCTACTTCCAGGCCCTCAACGAGAGCGGGGCGACCCACGTCTTCAACCATTGGAACTCCATGCTGAGCATGAGGGAGCAGATGCTCAAGGCAGCCGAAGCTGGCGGGTTGACTGCGGATTTTTACGTTGCAAGACTGCTCACACCGCGTGGCGTGAGCTACGAGGGTGCTGCTAAGATGTTTGAGCCTTACGACCGCCTGCTGAAGCCCTCACCCGAGATGCGAGGAGATGTCCTGCGGCTGGTCAGGAGAGCGGTGTCGACTGGCAAAAAAGTTTTCGTAACAGCGAACAATAAAGCCGAAGGAAACTCGCCCCTCACGATGGTCACGTTGGCAAAGCTAATAGCTGCAGACCAGACGGGGAAGGTTGACGGCGAGGCGCAGTAGGGCGCGAGGAACTAGTAGTTAGGCATGGAGCACATCTTTCCATTTTCCACGTTTTGGCCCTTCTACGCCGTGTTCTCAGTTGGCGTCGGAGCGGTGCTCTTCCTGTCGCTGCGAACCTTCAGCGCGCGACCGCACGAGGTTTCGATACGTGAGGCGACCGTCTCGGCGTTGGGGTGGTTCTGCTTTGCGATGCTCTTCAACGTCTTTCTCTACTTCTTCACGCGGGCGTACCTGGGCTCAGATGAGGAGCTCGCGCGGGTCATGCTGCAGAAGTCGACTCCCGACGAGCTTGCGCGCCGAACAGCGCTTGAGTTTCTGTCAGGCTACCTGGTTGAGAAGTCGCTGGCGGTGGACAACCTCTTCGTATTCCTCGTTATCTTCCGGTTCTTCTCTGTCCCTCAGCAGTACCAGCATCGGGTGCTCTTCTACGGGCTCTTCGGAGCAATCGCCCTGCGCGCTATCTTCATCGGCATGGGAGCCGTGGTCATGGATATCCCTTGGGTCATCGTGCTCTTTGGGCTGTTCCTCATCTGGCAGGGAATCTCCGTCATGCGCGGAAAGGAGCCAGAGATTCACCCCGAGAAGAACCGAGTGCTCCGGCTCCTCAACCGCTTCCTGCCAGTTTCAAAAGGCCTCGATGGCGATCGTTTCTTTACGCGCGAGAACGGCAAGCGACTCGTGACGCCGCTCTTCATCACCCTCATTTTCATCGAGATAACAGACATCATGTTCGCCTTCGACTCAGTTCCGGCGATCTTCGGGCTCACCAAGGAGCCGCTGGTAGTCTTTACCTCAAACATCTTTGCTGTGATTGACCTGCGAGCCTTGTACTTCCTTCTCGCAGCGTTCGTCAGCAGGTTCCACTACCTCAGCATGGGCCTCTCGTTCGTGCTGATCTTTATCGGCTCTAAGATGGCTATCCTCGACCCGCTCATGGGCGAGAAGGTTCCCACGGAGCTCTCGCTGGTAGTGGTGCTGGGGCTGATCACGGGCTCAATTGTCCTCTCGCTCGTGAAGCCCCCAGCTAAACAGGAAGGAGGCGCCGCGTAGTCATGCTGCACATCGAGCCGATCGATTTCTATGTGGTCGGGGGGGCCGTCCTCTTCTCGGCCTTCTGTAACCTGTTGAGTGCCCGCAGCAACCACCACGCAGCCGTGGCGCTGCGGCGAACCGGAAATTTTCTGGTGCCGCTGTTACTGGTGTTCTGGATATCGGACCAGGTGCTTGAGCTGAGCGACAACGAGTACGTTGTTAAGAGTGAACAGACGCTGATCGGGCTGCTACTGCTTTGGATTGTCGCCTCGGCGCTCAAGGCCCTCTACCTGCGCAACGCCCCTGAAGACTCATTCCGGGGGCGCACTCCGAGCTTGCTGCTTGGGATCTGCTCTTTCTTCTTCGTAATCGTGGGCGGGCTGCTCGTGTTTGCGGCGGTGTGGGACAAGGACCTTTCCCCGCTCCTCACCACGTTCGGTGTGGGTTCGATCGTCCTTGGATTAGCCCTACAGGACACTCTTGGAAACCTCTTCGCCGGCCTCGCCATGATCTTCGACCGCCCCTTTGGCGTCGGCGACTGGATTCAGGTGGGGGACATCGTTGGACGCGTGAAGCAGATCGACTGGCGCTCGGTGCGGGTGGTTACTCGGGAGCTCAACGAGATCACAATTCCCAACGTAACTCTTGGCAAGGAGCGCATCCTTAACTTCTCTGCCCCGAGCCCCCTCTATGGGTTGCGCATGACGATAGGCTTCTCGTACGACGCACCGCCTAACCTCGTGCGGCAGATGCTCACAGAGGTCGCGCTTGCAACGCCAGGGATCGTGTCTGAGCCCTACCCTGATATTCGGACCCTCAACTACAACGCGTACACGATCGACTACGAATCGTTCGTGTTCATCTCAGACTACGGCCCGCTCAACCGGATCCGCAGCGATTTCATGACCCGAGTCTGGTATGCGGCGAGGCGCTATGGGATTACGATCCCATATCCGATACAGACCATGTACAAGACAGAGATCCCGGCCGCTCCCCGCGACGAGAAGGATGAATATAACGCGCTAGCACTGCTGCAGGGAGCCGAGCTGTTTCAGAGCCTCACTCCAAAAGAGTGCGCAACCATAACTGCCGAAGGGCGAATCGAGCAGTTCGCGCGCGGCGAGCACCTGTTCAAGGAGGGAGAGCAGGGAAATTTCCTGTACGTGTTCCTGTCAGGAGAGGTCGCCATCCAGCAAACGACGCCCCAGGGCCAGGCCGTTACGATTGCTACCCTGTCCCGCGGAGACGTTATCGGAGAGATGGCGCTCTTTACGGGCGAGCCTCGGAAAGCTTCGGCGCTCGCCTTAAGTGACATCGTTGCTCTACGAATCGACAAGGCTTCTATAGCGGAGCTGCTCGAGAGCCGCGAAGATCTCATTAACGCCTTCGTGTCGAGCATGTCGCGCCGCCTGCAGATGGCCGATGCAGCACAGGAGCAGCATCGAGCCGCGCTCTCTTCAGTCCAGGCGCCGCTCAAGGTAGACGAGAGCGCCTTGCGGCAGCGAATTAGGCGTTTCTTTGGGCTGTAAAGGCACTCCCGACTCTTGCCGCAGGGCCTCCGGCTAGCGGCTTACTTCCCGAGCTGTCGACGAAGGTCCTCCAAGGCGTGGATGGTAGCCTTTCTCTTCCGATGGCGCTTAAGTCCGATCTCTT
>OMIG01000026.1 GCA_900299035.1 Pseudomonadota bacterium | reverse complement strand
CGCCGGACCGCATTCTCAAGATCGTCGAGGTCGTCACTGACCGCCGCCGCTACCAGCCGGGCGAAGTTCGTGCCGTGGTGGTCTCAGCGTTCCAGGGCGTTACCGACACGCTGATCGGCCTCTCGGCTAAAGCCGCAAGCAAGGACCCTGTCTTGCAGGAAGACCTCAAGAAGCTAGAGCAGCGTCACCTCGATGCTCTCCAGGAGATCTTGCCGGCTGCCCAGCGAAGCTCAGCTCTCGCAACGATAAAGGTTCTCTTCAATGAGCTAGCGGACCTGCTACACGGGGTCTCGCTGCTTGGCGAGTGCAGCCCACGCACCCTCGACCAAATCATGAGCTTCGGAGAGCGGCTCTCTGCCTTCGTCGTGACTCAGGCCTTCCTCGTCCGTGGTCACAAGGCTGAGACGCTCGACGCTCGAGAGGTTCTCGTCACAAACGATGACCACGGCAACGCTCGCCCCGCCCGCGCCGCGTCAGACCAGAAGATACAGGCGCACTTCTCCACGACGCAGGCTCTCCAAGTAGTCACCGGCTTCATCGGCTCGACCTCCGAATCCGGCCACACCACAACGCTCGGGCGTGGAGGTTCAGACCTGAGCGCCTCGCTTTTCGGTGCCGCCCTACAGGCAAGCGAGATAGAGATTTGGACTGACGTCGACGGCATGCTAACCGCCGACCCGCGGAAGGTGCCGAAGGCCTTTCCGATCCCCGAGGTGACCTTCGAAGAGGCCATGGAGCTTTGCCATTTCGGCGCAAAGGTCATCTATCCGCCAACAATCCAGCCGGCTGTTGACGCGCAAATACCGATAGTCATCAAGAATACATTCAATCCTGACAGCCCCGGCACGCGCATCGTCGGCTCGGCAGCCGGGCACTCGCACCCGATTACCGGCATATCCTCAATCAACAAGCTTGCGCTCATCCGCCTCGAAGGCAGCGGCATGGTCGGTGTCGCCGGCATGGCGATGCGCTTCTTCCGCGCTCTTGCCGCCCACCGCATCAACGTCATCCTCATCACTCAAGCCTCATCTGAGCACACCATCTGCTGTGCAATTGACCCAGGCGGCATATCAGGCGCTCGACGTGCTGTCGAAGAGGAGTTTGGGCTTGAGATCCGCTCCGGGCTCATCGAGCCGCTGCACGTGGAGGAAGGCCTGGCTATCGTCAGCGTAGTCGGCGAAAACATGCGCAGCGCGCCAGGCATGAGCGGTCGCGTTTTCACAGCGCTCGGCTCAAATGGCGTAAACGTGGTGGCGATAGCGCAAGGCTCCTCGGAGCTAAACATCTCTGCGGTGATTGCAGACCGTGATGAGTCAAAGGCCCTCAACGCCCTGCACGATGAGTTCTTCCTCAGCCACTCCAAGACGGTCAACCTCTGGATCGTGGGCGTCGGGCTCATTGGGTCCACGCTACTGCAGCAGGTTGCTGCTCAGCGCGACACCCTTCAACGCACCTTGGGGATAGATCTTCAGCTGCGCGGAATAGCCAATAGCCGCAAGATGGCTCTCAGCTCTGACTCGCTCCAGCCCCTTCCCATCTCAACTGACCTGCTGGACGCTCACCTTCGGTACGACCCGAAGGAGTTCCTGGAGCACGCCATCTCATCCAACTTGCCCAATAGCGTTTTCGTGGACTGCACCGCCAGTGACGAGCTGCCAAAGCTCTACCCTTCCCTGTTTGAGCGCCGAATCGCAGTAGTCACGCCCAACAAGCGCGGCATCTCCGGCCCCCTGGAGGTCTACACGCGGCTTCGCGGTGCCGCCGTGGCGAAACGAGTGCCCTTCCTGCACGAGACCTGCGTTGGGGCCGCCTTGCCGGTCTTAAGCACCTTGGCGGACCTCGTTAGGAGCGGCGACCAGGTTCAGACGATAGAGGCAGTTCTGTCGGGAACCCTGAGCTTTATCTTCAACTCCATGGCGAACGGAATTCCATTTAGCGCAGCAGTTCGAGAAGCTAAGGAGCAAGGATTCACGGAGCCAGATCCGCGCGAAGACCTGTCTGGAATGGATGTCGCCCGAAAGGTGCTGATCCTTGCCCGTGAAGCCGGGATTCCGCTTGAGCTTGAGCAGATTCGGATGACTCCGATGCTGCCGCCAGAAGCGAGCGCTTGGTCGCTGGGCGAATTCATGGACAACCTACACTCGCTCGACCATCACTTCGAGCAGCTCCTGGAAGAGGCAGAGAACGACCGCAAGCGCATCTACTTCGGCGCATTCATAGATTGCGCACACGGCACCGCCGAGATCGGGATGCGCTCAGTGTCGCTCGACCATCCCTTCTGCGCTCTCCGGGGGGCCGACAACCTCGTCGCATTTTCAACCAGCCGCTACTGCAAGCAGCCACTCGTGGTAAAGGGGCCTGGGGCTGGCGCAGAGGTGACTGCTGCCGGCGTCTTCTCTGATATCATTCGGGTCGCGAGGTAGCGCAGCTATGGCCCTGAGAAAGGCACTCGACCAGCTAAACAGGAGCTCGCTGTGAGAAGCCTGAGTTCAGCAAAGGTATTTGCGCCTGCTACAGTAGCAAATGTCGGCTCAGCCTTTGACGTCCTCGGGTTCGCTCTCGATTCACCCGGAGACACCGTTGAGGCAGTTCGCTCGGCTAGCCCCGGAGTCCGCATAGTTGATGTGCGCGGCGATCACGGCGTCCTGTCTCACGACCCAGCCCGAAACACAGCCGGCGTCTCGGTCCAGGCTCTGCTGGCTCACCTATCGGCCACGCAGCCGCAGCTTAGCACCCCCGGCATCGACCTCGTGATCGAGAAAGGACTGCCGATCGGGAGCGGCCTCGGCTCAAGCTCAGCGAGCACCGTCGCCGCAGTCGTCGCAGCGAACGAGCTCCTAGGGAGCCCCCTCTCACGGGCGGACCTCCTCCCATTCGCGATGGAGGGCGAACGAGTGGCCTGTGGGTCCGCACACGCCGACAATGTAGCCCCGTCTTTGTTGGGGGGCTTCGTGCTGATTCGCAGCTACACCCCGCTAGACGTGGTTTCACTACCCGCCCCTCGCAGCGTATGGGTATCAGTTGTCACACCGCACCTTGAGCTGCGCACCCAAGACGCCCGGAAGGTGCTCAAGCGCACAGTCTCCCTGGAATCAGCTATCTCGCAGTGGGGGAACGTGGCTGCGTTAGTAGCTGGAATTTACCGCAATGACGTTGCCCTCATGGGTCGCGCCCTTGAGGACAGGATTATTGAGCCTGAGAGAGCGCAGCTTATCCCGGGCTTCGCAGAGGTGAAGGCAGCTGCCCTTGAGGCCGGCGCAAACGGCTGCTCAATCTCTGGCTCTGGCCCCTCTCTCTTCGCACTAAGCGCCTCCCGGGACGCCGCCAAGGCTATAGGCGCTGCCATGCAGGCTGCGTTCTCCGGGCTGTCACTCGTGAGCACCGTGCACACCTCCCAAGTTAATCCCGAAGGGGCTAAGGTCATCGGAAGGGCTTAATCATGCGGCTGGTGAGCACCAACAACCCCTCAATTGAAGCGTCGTGGCGCGAGGCTGTGCTGAGTGGCCTGGCGCCTGACGGAGGACTCTACCTCCCAGCGCAGCTTCCGTCTTTCTCGGCTGCTGAGCTTCAGCGATTTCGGAGCCTCTCCTTCCCGGAACTTTGCACCGAGCTTGCCGCCGCGTTTCTCGGGGCTGAAGTGCCCCATTCCACCCTCGCACAAATCTGCCAGGAATCTTTCTCCTTTCCACTTCCTCTTCGAGCAATCTCAGACGACATCTCGGTCCTAGAGCTTTTTCACGGTCCCACCTGCGCATTCAAGGACTTCGGAGCGAGGTTCATGTCTCGTCTCTTTCGCCACTTCTGGGGCATCCAAGCCAAGCCACTAACCGTCATCGTCGCCACATCCGGAGATACCGGCGGAGCGGTGGCCAACGCTTTCTTCGACCCTAGCCCTTCAGCTCCTATCCGGGTAGCTGTGCTCTTCCCCAAAGGCAAAGTGACTCCGGTCCAGGAAAAACAGATGACTGCCCTAGGGGGAAACGTCACCGCCTTTGAAGTAGACGGCACCTTTGACGACTGCCAGAAGCTCGCAAAGCAAGCCCTGGCCGATGAGGACCTCCTGTCACGCGCCGCCCTAACATCGGCTAACTCAATCAACATCGCACGGCTGCTGCCGCAGATGTTCTACTACGTGTACGCTTCGCTCATGCTGGCCGACTCCGAGGCCCCGATCGTGTCTGTTCCGAGCGGAAACCTCGGCAACGTAACAGGTGGCCTCATGGCCAAGGCGATTGGCGCGCCCCTGCACCACTTCGTCGCTGCGCTGAACGCCAACCGAACCTTCGAGGCCTTCCTACAATCTGGGCGCTTTCTGCCACAGCCCTCTATCGAGACTATCTCGAACGCCATGGATGTCGGGAATCCGAGCAACCTGGCGCGCATTTCTGCGCTCTACGCAGCCTCAATGAGCGAGATCAATTCGCACCTCTCTGCCTTTAGCATCACGGAAGCCGAAACCATCGAGACCATGCGCTCAATTTACCAGGACTCGGGGTACATCCTGGACCCGCACACAGCGGTTGGCGTCGCCGCGCTCCGACGATTCAAGGCCAACGAGCGTAGCAGTCGAAACGCAATCGTCGCCGCGACAGCCCACCCGGCGAAGTTCGCCCACGTAGTTAAGCGCGCTATCGACAGAGAGCCTCCGCTGCTGCCGCAGCTGTCTGCCATTCTCAATGCTCCAGGCCGAAAAGTGCCGCTTTCAAATTCGTTCAGAAGCCTCAAGGAAGCCATGATTCGCTAGCGCCAAGCTAGGCTCCGTGGGCGCTAAATCCCTTCAGTCGCGCCGTGTCGAGTAGAGCGATCGTAGCTTCGGTCCAGGCCATGAATCTCCCGTATCACCTCTTTTGCGATCTTCTGCGCGGCTCTAGCGCTTAGCTGCCCTTGCTGCGCGCTCTGGCGACCAATCTCGCGAGAGATCTTCGGTGCAACCACTTCCACATGCCGGACGTGGTTAAGCTCGTGCATCTTGAGACGCGCGCGGTACTCGGTCCACCTGCCCAGCTCCGCCTGAGACATCGTCTGCGGGGAGTCGTGTTCCGGGAGCGTAACCGTTGCCTTGCAGACGATCCGCACGGTGCTCGGGTCAACCCCCACGTCAGTCTTGTCCCATATCCACTGGATCTTCCAGTCCGTGCGGGCGTACCGTCGGGTCCCATCGGGCTCGACAGGCCCATTTGCACGCATCGACTGCTTAATCTGCTCAAGGGTTAGGCCGGCAACCGGATAGTGAACGAAGGTCAGCTCTATCGGGCATCGCTCTCCCGACACGCTCCCTTCGCCGCTTAGGGCCAAGAGGAGAGAGCCGGCAAGGCAAGCCGCGAGCCTCATGGCATCACGCTACTGGATGATGAATTCCGTGTAGAAGATCTGCGAGACAACCGGCTGCTCAAGCCCGATTGCAGCGTTGAGACCCTCTACGAGCTCTTCACTGAGCCAGTCTTTTCCGTCGGGAGTAAGAACATCCTCAACGCGTTTCGAAGAAAGAATGCGTATGATCGTATGCTTGAAAATATTCTCTTTCTTCGTGAAGAAGTGGGGCGCGCCGCTGCCGCCGCCTTCCGCACCCTCTCCTCCCCCCGCGCCACCGCCGCCGTGGCCTTCGCCGCCAGCGCCGCCAGCACCACCGCCGCCGATGCCCAGCGACATTAGCTGCCGGTCGAGAGCGGCTGCGTCGTACTCGATTACGATGTGGGTTTTGAGGAAGGATGAAGTTTCAGACAGGTTGACGATGAACACCCCGAGGTCCAGGGTCTCCATGCGTTTGGAGTCTTCTTCCTCTACGTGCTCCTCGGTTACCTCTGTGGCCTCAGGCGCCTCTCCGCCCCCCATGAGAAACATAGGGACTCCCGCTCCTCCAAGGAGCGCAACGACTCCCAGGCCGATAAAGATCAGCTTCTTTTTCTTGTTCTTCGGCTTGCCCTCTGCGGGCTGCGCTGCGCCTTCCGCGCCGTGATCCATTTCCTTCGCGTCGGACATAAGGCTACTCCACCGTTTGTTCCCTTCTAACAGTAGGAATCGGTGAAATACTTACAAAACATGAGGTTTTTTGGTGTTTTTCCCCACGCTGCAACGAATCGCCCCCTAAATACCTTATATTGAAAGAGTTATTGCCGTGGGGTACAGTCCAGGGGTCGTCGAATCGGATAGTTAGGCATGGAACACAACCACGACCCCCTTTACTCACTGCGCCATTCACTAGCCCATGTGCTCGCGCAGGCCGTTCTTCAGATCCGCCCCAACGCGAAGCTCGCATTCGGCCCCCCGATCGACACCGGCTGCTACTACGACTTCGACTTCGATGTGCCGCTCACCCCCGATGACTTTAAGGATATCGAGAAGTCGATGCGAAAGATCATCGGGCAGCGGCAGCCGTTCGTTGCCTCAAAGCGCGGTGCCGCTGAGGCGGTGGAGCACCTTAAAGCCCGTGGCGAAAGCTACAAGGTAGAGTACTGCCTTGAGCTGGCCCAAGGCGGAGAGTCCGAGATCGGCTTCTACACTAACGGCCCCTTTGAGG
>OMIG01000025.1 GCA_900299035.1 Pseudomonadota bacterium | reverse complement strand
GAGTAACTACTCGAATTCCCTGTGAAGCTCGATGAGAACGTAAGCGACTGCCCGGGACCAGAAACGGCGACCTGTCGTTTGCCCTGGGGATCGAGCGAGGATGTCACACTGTACCTAACCCCGTCGGTCGAGACGCTACTCAACTGCCCATTCTGCAGAGCAAGAGACACACGGCCATTTGGCCCCTTAACTCCCACCAGGTTGCCACCGGAGTCGTAGGTCAGGTTAGTAGTTGTGGTGCGCGTCGCACTCTGGCTCGAAGCGGAACTGCTGTACGTCTCATTGAGCACCTCAGAGTTGTCTACTTTCAGAGTTCGCCCGGTGATTTTTGCCCCGGTCCAGGTCAGAGTTTCGACTGACTCTTTGCCGTCTGGCCCCTTGGATACGATCCGAGATGGCCTGAAGAAGTTCGCCGCATCTGCGTAGGTAAAATTGATCACGGTGCCATCAGGCTTCGTTATCTTCGTTGGAAACGGGGCAACCCCGTATTCCATCTTGGTCTCTTGGCCCATCTGGTCCTTGTACGAGAGCGGAAGCCCTCGCTGCGCGTCGTAGGTCGCGCTCCAGAGGGTTGTAGAAGGCTTGCTGGTGTCTCCGTCTCCTACTTCCATGCTAACAGGAAGCTGGCGCCCCGCTGCTGTGCCGTACTTGAGACGGCTAAAGCTGGAAGGCGTGCCCTGGCGGGCGGAGATGCTCACTACAGAATCCGCCGAGTAGATGAGCGAAATTGAGTTGCTCTTGGAGTCAATAACATCAGTGAGGATTCCACCCTGATAGAAGTAGTTCAGTGCCTCAGATGTGGCTCCGACTGACACTCTTTGGTGCTTGAGGTTCCCCGCTTCGTCGAAGGTAAGGACAGTCTGAGAGCCCCCGTATGAGATAGACGAGAGGAGTCCTGAGCTGCCGTACGTTAGGGTCGCGGAGATCCCGTCTGGACCGACGATCTCGCCCACCCGAGTGCGGTCAGAGCCAGCCGGAAGGAATCTGGTCGTCATTCCAAGTGGATCCGTTACACTTACGATGGCACGTCTTGAGTCTCTTGGGTCGTCGTACACGACTGAGTATAGCGGGTGAAGGTCTACGTCTTTTACTTCGGTAGGATAGAAACGGTTGCTCTCTCTGCGGGCGGCGAATGTGACGGTGGTCCCGTCCGGCTGCAGCAGGCTGTAACCAACCCCGCCCGCGAGCGCGGTTAAGGTGGCGAGGTCCCCGAGGGCTGCATTCTCACTCTTCCATGATGCGCCGTTTGCCCGATACGCGGTCTCTGACCCATCGGGAGCGATCAGGTACGGCGTACCGGAACGAACTTCGACGTAACCCATCGGGAAGCTCATGCTCGGGCCGAAGAGCCCAGTTGGCCGCTGAGCGATCGTCGAGGCCCCTGATGAAGACATCGAGTTGTAAACGATCCCGAATGGAAGCGGGAGATTGAGATTCCCCGGCGTCGACGGACCCGGTGCCATGCACGGACGACCGTTCTTCATGCATGGGGTAGTGATACTGGAGCTCTGAGCAAACACCGACGCCAGCGGAACGAGCAGTCCGAGTAGAGTGAGGAGTGCGGCGCACACCGCCCGGAAACCCGGCAACGTGTCGACCCCCCTCTTTCCGCTACAGCTTTGATGGTAGAAATCTTTCGGACCAAGAGCTGTCGCGCTGATGCCCGAGTTTGGAGCTGCTACAGCCCACTTTGTGAGTTCGCCTTGGACTTCTGCCGTGCGGCGTGTTGCTCTGCTCACCCGCATTTCCTCCCCCGCGGTTTTTCGTAACCGCCTCTCAACCCATGCGTCGATAAACGGCCTGTGCTTTTAAATTCTTGAGCACATTGCGCTTATTTCTTGCGCTGGACGGTAAATTCTTGAAATGACGAACTCCCCTTACCGCGTCGCAGCAAAATTCACACCAGTAAGCGTGCCAGTCAGCGGCATGGTCCGCGTTTGGGGGGCTATGCTGTACCCCGCTCGAATCGGCCTGAGGGTTACCACGGCTCCTGGCGGAATTCGGCCGGAGACGGTGTAGGCTCCGTTTGCGGCGGTGGTAACCGACACTGGGGGCAATCCCCCAGCAATGGTAATGTCAACTCGTACCGCCGCTAAGCCAGCGCCGTTGAAGCGAACGAAGCCGTTCAGCAATGTCGGAGTGGCGGTGAAATCTTTTGTGACGTTACCGGCGGCGGTGCCGGTTCCGGCTGCACTAAAGGTGTAGCCGCCCGTTGGCATTGAAGCAGCGACTCGATAGGTCATCCCAAAGACCGCAGAGGCTCCGCTTATGCTGTAGCGACCCTGGGCGTTCGTGGTAGCAGTGAGGGTCACTGCTTGGCCGTAGGCCGTGCCTGTCAGCGTTACGGTAGCGCCGACTATTGGCGCATTAGCCGGGGTCTTCACTAGCCCAGAGAACGTAACGGGATTGGCCTGAGGGTTAATAGTTAGCTCTACGGGCCCAACAACGTTCACCTGCCGAGGATTTCCTGGGAATGTGTATCCGGCCTTGGTGAAGGCAAGAGAGACCGTCGTTCCGTGCGGGTAAGTTAACGAGAAACGCCCCTGGGCGTTCGTGCTCGCCGACTGGGTCGGAAGCCCAGTGCTGGTGGCTGCGACTGCCACACCGGAGATGGGAACTCCTCCGATTACGATCGTCCCTGAAACGACTCGGTTTATCGGAGTCGCGATAAAATTAGTGGTCACGTCGCCGCTCGCTGTTCCGGAGAATGGCCCATTGAGCGTGTACCCCTCGCCGGGCTGGTACGCGGTAAGGGTGTAGTTAAGCCCGAATACTACCGAAGCTCCTGAAATCGAGTAGTTGCCCTGGGCATCGGTATCCGCGGTTGCAACTACGTTCCTGCCGTAGGCTGTGCCATCAAGCCTCACGAGAGCTCCAACCATCGGAGAGTTGTTAGATAGCCGCACAGAGCCTCGCAGCGTCACCCGATTGGGGGAGGCAACCACCTCGAGCCGTTGGTCTGAATTCGCCGTCACATCGACTGATGCTGGGCTAAAGGTGAAGCCAGGCTTGCTGAACGTAAGCCGCGTCGAGGTGCCCTGATCTAGCCAGATGGGGCGTTCGCCGTTCTGCTCCGTCGGATATGACGGCGCGGGTGCGCTTTGGCCGACTGCTACCGATACGTTCGCAAGCGGAAGGCCTTGAACAGCGACAGCAACCGTCACGGCTCGCTGGCTGGCAGCGGCGACTGCTGCTCGAGCATTGAGCATGCCGTTTACGATTAGGGGCTGGGCGAACGTCCTTGGAGTCGCAGATGACTTTATGCGGCTCACTGCCTCCACGTGGGTGAGCGACGGGCTCCGGGCGAACATCAGGGCGGCGACTCCGGCTACATACGGAGCAGCAAACGAGGTCCCGCGGTCGTAACTATAGCCCTGCTGGAACAGGCTTCGAGGCCTAGTGCTCAAAATGTAACCACCTGGCGCGGCTATGTCTACTGATGCTCGGCCGTAGTTGCTAAAAACCGAGAGAGTCCCGTTAGGGTCGGCTGATGCGACGGTGATAGAGCCTGGAAACCTGTAGACCTGAGGATAATAGGTTACAGTATCATTATCCTGGGCCTCATTCCCAGCAGCACACACAACGAGGACTCCTGCATCACTGAGCCGCTGCACAGCATTTCGATACTCTTCACCAGGGTCCACATCTATTCCGAAGGAGAGGTTGGCGACGCGCACGTTTACCCCCTGGAGGCGGAGCGTCTCGATGTAGCGCAGGGCATCAATTATAGCGGCGGTCTCAAGTTGTCGTGGTCCTATATCTACCTTCAGAGGAAGGTAGCGAGTTCTCCAGGTGGTTCCTACGATGCCCCTGTTGTCTTGCTGGGCAGCGATGATGCCGGCGATAAAAGTCCCGTGACCCGACACGGTATCTCTAGTATCAGCATTTTTTGCCACGAAGTTCCAACCCGCATAGTCATCTACTACACCGTTTCCATCATCATCGACCTGATTGCCGGGAATTTCATTCGAATTCGTGAATAGGTTCCCCGTGAGGTCGGGGTGGCCAGCATCAACCCCTGAGTCCACAATCGCAACGACGACGTCCGAGCTGCCTGTAGTTACGTCCCACGCCTCCGGCGCTTGGATGTCAAAATCAGGCATAGAATCACCCGAGATTACAACACCACCCGGCAAGGGATAACTGTATGGGAAGGACGTAGGGTTATGAAGGCCCCATTGACTCCTATGAAGATCCGGAGGAGTCGCGAGCAATGAAACCTTGCGGTTCGGGGTGACTCGCTGTATCCCGGCCTGCTGCTTTAGTGCCTCTGCTTGCTCCGAGGAGAGATTCCGAAGCAGGAAGAGCTCAGGAGCTGCACTAAAGTCTTTGATGCTCGGCGCTGGGCTTGCTGCTTGAGCGCGGACTGTCCCTTGTGCGGCGATAGCTACCCCAAGCGCATTCCGCACTAGCGCATGCCCGGCTGCCTGCTCTTGCACGAATGAGGCGGCAGAGGACGAGCGAGAGCTAGCCTGAGAGACGAGCTGCTGGACGCTTGCTGGCTGTACGCTGACGATGTACTCGCCCGGGATGACTTCCGATGATTGGATATGACCAACT
>OMIG01000024.1 GCA_900299035.1 Pseudomonadota bacterium | reverse complement strand
CGCTCTCTGCGCTCGAGCTTCACACACGAGTCGACCGCCCCGTGCCCATGCTCCCTGCACCAGAGGTCTACGATGAGGCGCTGCACCTCCCGACCGATGACGCTATCGTCGCCCTCCCGATCCACTCCGCCACGGTCAGGAGCCGCGACTTCATGTTCCTCAACTCCTACTACATGCTGTGGCTACGGGACGCCAGGAACCCGCTCGTCAACGGGTTTAGTGGCAAGGTTCCGCTCTTCCACTCCCTGTACGCCCACGAGCTAGACTCGTTCCCATCGCGCAAGGCTCTCTCCTACTTAGGCGAGCTCGTCGGCGTGCACTACGTCGTGACTAACAAGAAGTTCCTCGGGCGCGAAGCCAGCCGGGCGATCAAGAAAGCTGCTGCTCTGCTTCCTGACGAGATACAGCTCCTGCACTGCGACCGGCACGGCAACTGCGTGTACCGAGTTGACCCTGTGCTCGACTCTCGGGAGCTTGCGCACCCTGAGCTGCTAGTCCCTCCAGCTCCAGAAGCCCGCACGCTCGCCTTTGATCTCATGCCCGTCGGCGACCCGGCAGCCCAGAACGCAGCGCTCAACCTCAAGGTGAACATCTCGGGCCGAACGACGGTGAGCACCCCAGTCATTTCCGGGCTGGCGACAGACCACTGGGTGCACGCCACCGTAGAGATTCCAGCGAACAACGAGCGAGTCAGCCCAACCTTCGTAGACTTAAGCCCGCAGGGTGTCCCCGGGGTGCTCATACGAAACGTGTCAGTGAGCCCAGTGGCCCACTGACACGCTTCTTCTACGTGGCTCACAGTCAATGCGAGCCGACACTATGCGGTTATCTAGAGCCTAGCGAGGCGAACACGCCTGCCGAACCTCCGACCGCGCCTCGTTGCGCTCGCCCTCAAGGCGCGCTACGGCTCGGCGCGGGGCATCGAGGGAGGCCTCCTTGACTGGCACCTCGCCTTCGATGCGGGTGCGCTCAGCGATGAGCGCGTTTAGCTTCGCGAGGCCGGCGACGTACCGCCGCTGGAAGAACTCTACGAGGATGCGGTTACCCTGCTGCGCTGCTGCCTGAATCTGGGCAGGCATGCCGGTCAGCTCAGCGCGTAGGGCATCGATCTCTGAAGTGATCGACTCGATGCGCACCTTCCCCTGCGCTATCTCGCTCTCAAGCTTCTCGAGGATCTCTTGCTGGCGCCTGAGCAGCTCCTCAATCTTGCGTAGGTTTGCCCTAGCCTCCTGGCAGCTCTTAGCGTCTTTGTTGTCTGCGGCGCACATCTCAGACGCAGCGAGCGCGCTGAGCGTCACGGCCTCAGAGAGCTCTGCGCTGCTGCCGTACTCTTGCAGGTCAGAGAGAGCGCCTGTCAGAGCGCCAGTCACCAACGCACACGACGAGCTGCCCTGTCCTGAGGACGTAGCCGCTGACGCTGTGCTCGACGAGAGCAGGACTGCTGCCGAGAGTGCCACTGCCACCACGAATGAACGAACCGAAACCATACTAACCTCCACCAAAACGGATGCGACCGCGCATCCTTCACTGAGTGGTATGGCACACGCGCAGCGGGGCGCTCGGGGGCTGTGATGGGGGTCACACGGATTCGGAAAAGCCTTGTACCCACTTGTATTCCTTAAGCTTTTCGCGCCTCAGGGAGATGCCCCACAAGCTACCGAAGCGCTTAAGATTTTTGGCCTTTCTGTCGATCTTCCTAAGTATCAAGGTATGAGAACACCTCGCCTAGCACTTACGCTCTGCGCCCTCGGTACTTCGCTCTTTAGAAGCGAGTGTGCTTACGCCACGCCCGAGACCTACTTTAACACCACGGCCTCCATCACTGGCCCCGCTGCCGCCGGACGGTTCGGCTCGGCAGTAGACTGCTCGATCGGCTCGCAGACATCGGGTACCTCCTTCATCGCAGTCGGCGCTCCAGCAGCAAACGACGAGGGGGCTGTCTACATCTACCAGGCAGGAAGCTCGCCCACGCTCGTCCAAACAATTACGCACCCTGGCACAACGCAATTCGGTGCCTCGGTCGCTTTCACAACCGACTTCTCGGGCGACGGCAAGCAAGACCTCGTGATCGGTGAGCCCGGAGGCAATCGAGTCTTCGTATACGTTAGCGGCACCTCTCCTCCCTTTACCGCATGTACCTCAATTTCAGACGCAACGCCTGGCTTCCCAGCCACGATTCTCGCTCGCAGGAATTGGGGCTCTACGCCTGTTCACCTCCTGATTGGAACGCCGGCTACCGACTCAATCTTCGGTTATTCTCTCTCGTTTTTCCCGCCGAACTGCGCAATAGGAGCCCTCTTCACGCTGTCGGGGACCGCAGGAACGGGTTTTGGCTCAAGCCTGGCAGAGGTGGCGACCGACGAGGACAACAACACGGAGCTTGAGTCCCTCGTGAGCGCGCCTCTGTCTGGTGGTGGAGGGATCTACCTCACCGACACTTCCGTGCGCACAATGGTTGATAATGGCGGCGGCGAGAGCCGTTACGGGGCAGGGCTCGCTGGGTACCTTGATTCGAGCTACATCGCCTACTCTCACCGGGATGCGATCAGCGGCGATGGATACGTGGTCGTATCGGACACGAATTACTTTACCCCCTCAACCTGCAACGTGTCTTCGACTGGCTCCGCAACTGACTTCGGCAAGACCCTGCGGCACCTGCACGACATGCCCTTCTCAACCCTCTTTGGTGGAACCGACGCAACATTCGCCGGCTACCGCGCCGAAAGCAGCACTGGCGGATCTGTCGCGATCTTCCGCCGCCTCGCCGGGGGTGCTGGGGGTGACTGCTCAACTGAGCGCCAGTACAACAACTGCCAGAATGACCCCAATCAAGAGCAGGGCTCCGTCCTCGGCGGAGGAGTGACCTGCACCGCCCAGATCAACGCGTCCACCAAGGGCCTTCTCCTCGTCGGCTCCCCAGGCTGGAGCAGCAACACCGGCCGCATCGACATCGTCGCTGAGAACAGCGACGTTGGAAGCCCCATAAGCTGCTCTGGAGGAGG
>OMIG01000023.1 GCA_900299035.1 Pseudomonadota bacterium | reverse complement strand
GGTGGGCGCTATGGGGAACAGGTAGTTAGGTGGGGTTGGGGGTGCGATTTTGGGGCGCTACGGGATTTTCGCACTTCAATAATATAGAGAGCGGGGCCCACAAAGCCACATTCTGCCTGAAGCAACCATATCCATAGAGAGGACATGGGGTTATGGGCGCTTCTGCGTCCTCGTGCCCCTATGGGGCGGCGGTTTGTAGGTCGGAAGGCACTCGTGGCGTCTACTACGGTTCAACAGAAAAACGCTCCGCAGACAGCGGAGACAGCGAGCGCACAGCAGCACGCTCCGGGGACTTCTGTTGCCCCGACTCCAGCAAACGCTGATGTGCGGGGCCTTGAGCAGCCCGTTACGCCGAGCGACATCAACACCAGAATTGAGCAGCACCTCGCAGAGCGGCACAGGCGTCAGGATCAGCAAGAGCTCTATTCGTCTGTGTGGAGTGGCTTGGCTGCAGCCATCATCAAGACACAGCCAGCGACTTTGCCGTCAGAGTCCCGACGCCGCTTCGAGCAGCTTCTGCAAGAGCTCTCTCTGGCCGAGGAGCGTGAGCGCAAGCGCAAGCGGGGAGAGCGCGATGACACTTTCCTCCGAGCTCTTGTCACGCTGGTCGGAGAGAAAGAGGCACAGTCCATCACAGAGAAGATTGAGTCACTGCAGAAGAGTTCCAGCACCAGCTCACAAGACGTGGCGCAGCTCGCCAAAGACATCGCCTCAAAACTCTCCGCAAATGACTCGCTCCTCAATCTCCACACTGGCACCGAGTCCGTGGAGCGCCCGAGTACGGACCCAGATGCCGCGACTCCTCACGCCTCGACCGCCCAGAGGATAAACAACATCGTGCCAATTCCCGGCGAGCCGCTCGACATTCGCCACCCGCTCAACCACCCCGTGCCAGAGATACGCGATGCCCTGATTCAAATGGCTCAGCCGAACGGAAATCCGTCGGGCGGCAACGTCTCAATGCCCGAGATAGAGCCGATAGCGAGGCAGCTCTTCACCGCGGCGAAAAACCTCGGCTACAGCGGCACACGCGACCAATTTAGCGAGGCGCTCTATCACCTCTCGCACCGCGTCGAGAGCGGGCAGGGGATACAAGCCGAGCAGATCTTGCAGCTCACACAGCAATCGTTCGTGGAGAAAGGCGAGGTTCCGAGCCCTCACCTGACATCCATCGTCACAGATGTCCTGGCACGCGTGCAGTACGCCAAGGCCGCGAGCATCAACGCCGGCGAAGTGGCGCACTTCATTTTGCGAGATGGAGAGCAGCCAGCCAAGGTGCACGGACAGCTCCTTGCTGACAGCGCAGCCGATATCCTCGCGAGCACCGGCGGCTTCGGCCCACTCGGTGCCCATGGATTTGGTGCCGTCACCCCTCCGACACCTGCGCCTGCTCCTAGCTCCTCGAAGTCCGCCGTCCGCAACCTCGAAGCCTCCACCGCCGAAGCCGCGCCAACACGACCCGCCGGCACATCGAAGGGTGATTTGCGTGATGTCGAGGAAGTTAAAGCTCAGCCGAGCGCAACAGCGCCCGCAGAAAACCCTGCCTCATCAAAATCCACCGTCCGCACCGTAGAAGCCTCCGGCACAGAAGCCACACTTGCAGCCTCGAAGCCGACAGCCGACACTGCGAAGACCTCCGCACCCGCAGCAAACCCCGCACCACCAAAGTCCACCGTCCGCACCGTAGAAGCGACTGCCACAGAAGCCAGGCCTGCAGCGCCCTCAGCCAGCCCAACACCACCAAAGCCGGCCGTCCGAAACCTAGAAGCCTCCACCACAGAAGCCGCACCCGCTGCGCTAAAGCCGACAGTCGACACCGCCAAGAGCGCTGCACCCGCACCAAACCTCGCCCCCTCAAAGCCGACCGGCGAGACCACCAAAGCCCAGCCGGCTGCAGTCGCCCCAGCGGCAACCGCTAGTTCCACCAAGCCTGCCGTGCGCAGCGCTGAAACACCTACCCAGGTGCAGCAGCAGCCAAAACTCACTGCGGCGAGCGTTGATGCTTCGCGCGTTGAAGTGAGCGGCGCGACTCGCGGGTTCGCGGTTCCCTCATCGAAAACGGCAGCGCAGCGCAACGCGGAGCCGCCCACCTCCAGCTCGACAGCACTAAAGCCTCTGCCACAGCCGCCGCTAAAGAAGATTGTGCCTGGCGCGCACTCCGCGGAGAACCTGAGCCACAATCCAGAAATCAAACTGCCTGCGAACAGTGCGGCGCCGACGTTTAAGGTGGCAACTGTCGCGGACCTCACCAAGCAGCTCAAAGAGCTCGGACAGAAGTCAGCTCTCGCTCTCGCGCGTGGAGATGTAGCTGCGGCGAGAGAGCTAGAGATCAAGGCCAACGACACCCTGCAAGACAACAAGACGCTAGTAGCCACCCGCTCTGCGCAAGAGCAGTCAGTGGTTAATAGCCTGGCGCTCCAGACCAAGGTAGCGGAGCTCAAGCGCCTGGAAGGCATTAAGGCGAGCGCTGAGCGAGCCATCGGGGCTCTCCAGGCTGAGATTGCAAGAGACGCAGCCACAAAGTCAGTTTCCGGCAAATGTGACGTTGAGCAGGCGAAGAAGACACTTGAAGAGCGCACCGGTGCGCTGCTCGCCACGTTGGACCCCGCCGCAGCGAGCCTGCTGAGCGAGGCATTCCACCGAGATTCGAAAGAGGCGTTCCTCAAGACGCTAAGCCAGAGCGTGGAGCAGGTAGCTCAAGCCGACCGCCAGGCGCTTGAGGCAGAGCGTGCTAAGATCGAGAAGCGATTCTCGGCAGCGCTCCACACAAGCCTCGAAGCGGTAAAGGCACCGGGGGGTGACTTCACAAAGGCGCTGGATGTGGCCACGAGGCAGGCAACTGCGGATGTCGAGAAGAGCCTCCAGAGCCCAGAGCTGCATGCGCTGCTCGCCCGGAATCCGGAGGCTGGTACGGCGCTCAGAGAGTCAGTTGAATCTCAGAAGAAGCGCGTCATAGAGAGCGCCTCGTCTGCTGACGACTTCCTCAAGCGCGCCAGTAAAGACCTAGAGAACGCCCTCCAGTTCAACCCAGTGGTTGGCCCAGCGCTGCTGGAAGGCCCGCAGGGCCCCAAGCTCATCAAGGACCACCTAGCGCGGCTGAACGACGGTGAGGCACGAGCAAAATTCCTTGCCTCGCTCCAGATAACCCTCGGCAGCCAGAAATTCAGCTCGCTCGTTGATTCGTACGACACAACCTCCGGCCGGCCGCTTGCCCTCGACATCGTTGAGATGAGCACAGGCAACGATGCGCGACGCGCGACCTTCCAGCGTTTCACCGGTACCGAGAGCCTCTTAACGCCAGCCCAGCAGGCTCGCCTCAAAGACTCGGTCCAGCGCGACCACGCGCTCACTCGGGCCGCTATTAAGGAAGAGCTTAAGCAGGCAGGGCATGCGCTCGACGAAAATGCGAAAAAGATCGTCGAGGCGCGAAACCACTTAGGGCAGCTGTTGGGCCAGGCCGAGAAATTCACCAAGCTCCCCGACGCTCAACTAGACCAGGAGGTCATCTCTGCTGTCAGGACGTCGTACGGACTGAGCACTAATGCGACACTAGACGAAACCCTCTCGGCTCTACGGAGCAAGGCGGGAGACATATCTCACGACGAAAAAGGCCAAGAGCAGTACGCCCCTGTAACCGATGATGAGAGGAAGACAGTTCAGGTAATCGTACGACTGCGCGAGATTCAAGGCCTGCGAGAGCAAGGCAGAGCGCTGCGGGAACTGCAAGCGGAAGGCGCTGATAGAGAGCTCGTTCGGCACGAGCAGAAGGCAGTAGAGGTCTTCGGTGAAGCGCTGGGCTCACCAGACAACCTCAAGACCCTTGAGAGCGAAGCGGCCGCGTACCTCCAGG
>OMIG01000022.1 GCA_900299035.1 Pseudomonadota bacterium | reverse complement strand
TGTGTATAAGAGACAGGTCCCCAAAGTCTCGGTCGAGCTCTAGGAAGAGGTCGTGCAGCTCTTTCTGGCCGCCGGCCCGCACGGCGAGCCCGAGCTGGTAGCGTCCCATCAGCCCGGTCATCCAAGTTACCTGCGGAAGCTCTTCGAGCCTCTTGAGCAGCGCAGCGCGGCGCTTCGCCTTGCTGCAGTCGAGGGAAAGGAACACCCGGTTCGGCGTGTCACCGAGCAAGTACGGGTTAGTCCAGCAGAGCGGCAAGTACTCGACCATCTCCGCGAGCCTTGAGATTGCGCTACGAACCAGATGGCTGCGTAGCCCGAGCCTCCGGGCGACGTCCTCGACGCTGGCGCGCGCGTCCCAGGTAATCTCGGCCAGCACTCGCTGTTGTATCGGTGAGAGTTTTGTCACAACGGCACCTCAGTGTCGCGCAGCCAACTACGCGCTTCAGGCGCGCATTATTCCGCAGCTGCGGAAACAAGCCAAGGAGATTCAGCGCCTACAGACGCCACGCCTCAACCCAATCTACCTTCGTGATTGAGAAGCCGAGCTGCTTGGTGAGCCGCTCGTGGAGGTCGGGCAGGTGCCCGACTCCGTAAAAGATCGCCAAGGTGTGGCGCCCTGCCTCAAGCTGCGCGAGCGCAACCTTGAGGGCTGCGGCGTTGCGGTCGTCGATCAGCGACAGCCCCTGCTCGCCCTGCATCGCCTTTATCAGGATGTCGGAGGAGATGAGCCCTTGGGCGAAGAAGATCTTTATCTTCTTGCGCTCGTCACTCGTCGGCCCACGCAGCGCCACGAGCAGCGGGTTGACCCCCTCAAGCTCAGGCTCCTCGTACCCGGCACGTCGCATCTCTTCCTTGACCTTAGGGTCAAACGAGACGCGGATAATCTTCATCAGGAGCGAGACCAGGCTCTCTCCGCGAGAGCTCATGGCGTCACTGAGCTGCTCCGGCGACAGGTCGGCGTGCACGAAGTTAGGGGCGCGGTAATCGATGCCTGAGAGCTGAAAGGTGAGGCCCAGCAAGTTGGCGAGAGACTGCTGCAGCACTCCAAGCGACGACTGCCCATCAGAAGCGCTGCGCTGCTTGAAGGCTTCTGGGTCGGCAACGAGCTCAAACAGGACTGCGTCGTATGACTTAAATCGCTGGTTGAGCTGGTCGTAGTACGAGCGCTCTCCGAGGTGCACCGCGCCGACAAAATCGATGATCTCTCGCTGGCCTGACTGTGACTCGCGCTCGTACCGAACGATGGGAACCTTCAGGCTGCCCGGGGCGCGCTCAGTCGGGAGGGTTAGCTCGAGAAGATCTGGGAGCGGAATCTCTCGGCCGCTGCCGAAGAAGAGAAGGACGGCGAGTGCCGCCGTCAGCAGGCCCGCCACGACTAGCCAGGTCCTTTTCGTGCCCACCCTTACTCCACTAGCTCCACGTTTGCTCTTGGAACCGTTATGACAGCTCCGTTCACTAGGGTGACCTCAAGCACCCGTGCCCAGGCGCCAGTCCCTATCTTCACCAAGTTATGCGGCATGCCAGAGACCGTGCCAGCCGAGCCGAAGTGCGGCACCCTGATGATGCGAACGCGGGCGCCGACTCGCAGCCCTGCGCCGTCCTCGCGGGTCCGCGCCTCGGCGCCCGCACGAGCATTCGAAGCTGGAGCAATCACCTCTGGCCGCTGTGCTCCGGCTCTCACCTGTGTGGCGCCGTTGATCGAGGCTGGCTCTCCGTCAACGGCGCGGAGCGTTGCAAGAACCCGCTCGCCCATCGCTATGTCGCCGAAGCCTTCCGTCACAATTACCGTCATCGGGACAGCCTCGTCGCCGGTGAGTGCTATTCCGATGTCGTAGCCGAGGTACTGGCGCAACGTCTCTCCACTGATTGACCCGGTGACGAACCCGACTGCACCCCGCTTTGAGGCTTCGGCCAACGCCTGCGGAGTTGGCGAGCGTCCGCCAACGAGCACGAGCCCCTGTGCCTCCCGTGGGAGATCGGCCTCAGTGACTGCCGCGTCTGGCGACACGTCGAGCAGCTTGAGCCGCCCTGTCTTCTCGCCCCCTACCCCGAAGATGCCCTGAACGAATGTTGCCTCAGACTCAATGACAACAGCGCGCTGATCCTCTACCGCGAAGACTGTGCCGCTGATGTAGGCAGAGAGCGTCAGGAGCTTCGGAGCCGCGCGCAGCCCGAGGTGTCCCGTCGACGCCGACACGAACTCTACCGTTCCGGCCGTCGGGGCGCTCACGCTCGAGCGGAAAAGCCCCCAGAGCCCCTGGATCTCTGCCAATGTCTGGCCTGCCTCGACCTGCTGGCCTATTGAAACCCGAAGCGCCTTGTGCACCTCTTCAGGTGAAACGCCCAGCGACTCTGCAACTCGAACGATGCGCAGCTCGCCCTCGAGCTCGGCCCTCGCCACCACCGTGTCGCCAGTCACGCGCTCACCCTGTCGCACGAGGATCTCTCCCTTGATCGGAAGCTCGCGGCGCTTCTGCACCGTGTGCCGGCTAGAGACTGCGAGTCCTGGAGAGAAGAGGCTTCCCATCTACGCTGCCCCTCCCGTGAGTCCAAGGGCCTCGAACACAGCGAGCTGCTGGGCCGGGCTGAGGAGCGCCGGAGCCACTGGACGGTTTCGGCCGTCGCACAGAATCCCGCACTCGCCGAGGCGCACCGTGCGCTCTGTCACTTGCCCGGGCCCTGCCCCGACATCGACGCTACCGTGAAGCGGCACCACTCGAAGGAGCCCCTGGCCGCTGTGCGCTGTGGAGAGCGTGCTCACCTGCCCTTGGGAGATCCTGCCCAAGAGCTTTCCGTCCAGGTGCACCTCCGCCAGGCTCTCTGCCTTTGAGATCTTGGCGGGGAAGACCGGCACGACAGCACACCCGACGTGCACCAAGCAGTCGTGCTCGAACACTTCGTAGGCGGCCTCTGGGCTCACAGAAGCGAACACCCCAAGGTGCGGCATCATGAAGACTGAATCGACTGAGAGCTGCGTTACGCCCTGCAGGCCGAAGCCCTCCACCATCATGAGCGCAGCCTGCATGCGTGACGGTGCGTGGCTCAAGACTCCGCCCGAGCCTATCACCATGTCGAGCTTCATCAGGTCAACCAGCTCGTAGCGGCTTGACGATTGCCGAAAGACGTCGGCGATGCCGCGCTCCTGCTTCTTGGCGATTCCGACTGCGAGCGAGCAGTGGTGAGCCAGCGAGAGCCTGAGTGCCTCCCGGCATACGGCCTGCTCAAGCCACAGGTCATCGAGCGCCTGCGGTATCGACGTCGGACGAATCATCTTGTTGCGCAGCCGGTCGCTCAGCTCGGCGTCGCTCACCTCAAACGGGAGCCAGCGCTTAATGTTCGCTGCGCCTGCCTCAACAAGGACGTTAGCGATCGAGTAGCTCATGCCGAGATTCGCGCTCACTGTGCGGTTGAAGACCGGCTCGCCTTCGCGGTCCGGGAACACCGAGAACACGTCCGTCGTCGCTCCGCCGATATCGACGCACAGCACGCTCTGCTTAGTCTTCTGGGCGTAGGCCTGCACGATGTCGCCCACGGCTGCCGGGGTTGGCATGATCCTGACGGGAGACCACGACATGAGCTTGCCGTAGCCAGGCGAGTGGCTCATGACGTGCGAGAGGAAGAAGTCGTGGATCGCCTCGCGCGCGGGGCCAAGGTTTTCGCGCTCAAGCTCGGGCCGAACGTTTTCGACGACCACCACCTGGGCCATCTTGCTGAGGATCTCCTGCACCTCGGCTGACGCCTCGCTGTTGCCGGCGTAGATGACGGGCAGCTTGAGGGTGTCTCCGAAGCGCGGACGTGGCGACGCAGCGACGAGGGTCTCTGCCATCTCAACGACGTGGCTGGTTGATCCGCCGTCAACGCCTCCTGTCATCAGCACGATGTCGGGCTTCACGTGCCGGATGCGCTCGATGCGCTCGAAGTCCTGCCTGCCGTCATCAGCAGAGATAGACTCCATGACGATCGCTCCGGCGCCCAGCGCGGCGCGCTCAGCGGACTCGGTCGTGATGCTTGAGACTACTCCTGCCACGAGCATCTGAAGCCCTCCGCCCGCTGAGCTCGTAGAGAGGTAGAGGTCAATTCCTGTCGAGGCGCTCGCAGCGGTAATCTCAAACGGCTTGTCGCCGCCTGCGTTGAGAATCTGCCGGCCGCTTAGCTCCTGCACCTCGACGAAGGCGTTTCTCGCCCCAACGGTGACGTCTGCCACGGGCTCCTCGACGGTGGTCGGCGCCTCGCCGCGGAAGGTTTGGTGCCAGCGGTCCTCTTTGCGCTCGAAGAGCAGCGCCTTTGTGGTCGTTGAGCCACAGTCTGTGACGAGAACCGTCTTTAGCTGGCGGGGGTCTGTCTTCACGAAAGCCTTGATCGTTGCGTCCTTGCCGGTGTTCCTCTTCACTGCCTGCGCTAGCCGAGCCCGAATAGGACTCGAACGGCGCTCAGCCAATCATCACTTATGAACTGCACCCGCTCAACCAAAAGCGCAAGCCTCGCCATGACGGTTGAGCCGAAGAATGCCCCGAAGCACACCATCAGGAGCGGCCGGCCGAGTGGCGCAGCTTTCCCTTGCACGGAGCCTTCGCGCCCGAAGGTGAAGAAGAAGTAGTTGAGCACGAGGAGCAGCGTCGCAACAAATATGATGTTGTTGAGGCTCTCAACGATCTCAAAGCCGCCAGCCTCGCTCAGCACCACCAACGGCTTGAAGCTTCCGAAGATCTGCGGCAGGACCTCGCCGAAGAAGCCCCGGATCGCCAGAGCGCCGCTTGCGCCGAGTGTGAACCCGATCACGATCTTGGCGAGCCAGGCGTTGCGCCGTGAGTAAATGAAGTAGTAGAGGCACCCGAACAGCATCGGCACGATGTAGAGCAGGTACAGGGGCTGGTAGGGCTCTGAGAGCGTGCCGTCAGGGAATGCCGTCACGTTGTCTCCGAACATGGGAGCCAGAATAGTCGGCCAGAGAAAGTCTCTGATGACGAGCATCGGCCCGAGGCCAGCAGCTATTCCGATGAACAGGTGCTCAAAGAAGCGGTAGAGCGGGTTCTCCTTGATGAGGAAGCTAAAGATGGCGAGCGTTCCCAAGCCACCGACTAACACTGAGTAGAGCTGCCACGTGCCTGAGCTACCCATGACGCCTCCGCAGCCAGTCCTTGAGCGCAATCAAGTTGCCGAGCACGATCAGCCCTATCAGCACCAGGTGTGCTGAGCTGAGGGCCGTGTTGACCACCAGCAGCTTGGTGTTGTTGCTCTGCGGGAAGTGCTGCTTGAGCACCTCCGAGTACCAGGCAGCGCCGGCGATGCCTTCAAGCAGCCCCTTGAGCTGCCCTGAATCGAGGAAGATGTACGCCTCGGGGATCGTGATCGAGGTGCAGCCGTGCACGAGCGTCGGGCGGTAGTCAGCCTTCTGGAAAAACTGGATGATGGTGTCAAAGACGCCGGTCAGGCCCGTGATGTGTCCGACGAGCTTCACCCGCTCAACTCCGCCGATCTTTGCAAAGGCCGGGTACTGGGCAATCGGCATGCCGCCAACCTCGCGTCCGAGGAACTTTGAGACGTCGGGAGCGTTCACGAGGGCCTGAATAAAGATCGAGCCTCCAGGGCGGAAGCCGCCGTTGACCCACGCCTCCCCGTAGCTCCAGCGCTGCCCAGGCATCTCGCGCTCAAGGCGCGTGGCGACATCTCGCGGGATAGACTGTAACGCTGCCTCCGCCTGCTGGTACTGCGACAGGAGCACAACCGGGATGCGGCGGCGGAAGAGGTGCTCAAGCAGCACCTGCGCCTGCGGCTCGTTCTCGGCCATGGTGCCTGGCCCGAAGTCGAACCACACCACCGCCACTTCACCCGGCTCGACCTGAACGCCCTCAACGACATCGTACATGCGCTCGGCTGTCACGAGTCGCTGCGGCTGGAGCGACCAGCCGAGCAGCATCGGCACCGCCACAGCCACGATCATCGCGAGGTATATGAGGCGCCTGCCCTGCATCACTTCTTCCTCGATGAAAAGCTGCGCGACTCTATCGAGAGCCACATGCGTATCGCCAGCATCAGCCCGGCAACAGCGGCGCCGAGGCGTATCGCGCGGAACGCTGCGCTGTTTGGCACCTCAAGCAGCCACTGCCGCAGCTCCGGGAGCTGGTCTGACACCATCCGGCCGAGCGATATCTGCCCGAGCATCACAACGAGCGCGGCAGTCATCATCAGCGCAGACTCAACCGTGCGGATGCGGAAGGCCCTGAAGGCCGCAGACGCGATGTAGACGCCGAGCAGCGCGAACATCGCTGCGCCGAGCTGGGTGAAGACTCCTTCGTAGAGGAGGCTGTAGAGCTGCTGCACGGTGGTTCCAGAGGCTAGCTCTCGCTGGTAGGCGCTGAGCGCGGCCCCGAGCTTGCTGCCTGCCTTCGCGACCGCCTCAAGCCACTCCTTCGTGGGCGGAGTGAGCGCTTCCCCGCTCTCAGCAGGCGCGACGGAGATCTTCTCGCGCAGCGCCTGCGCGCTCTGCCGCAGCTCTCCCCGCAGCGGCGAGTCAGAAGTTCCCGGCGACAGGGCTCCGACATCTAGCGCCGAGAGCTGCTCGCTCGCGTAGCGCTGCAGCGCCTCGATTCTGGTCGACAGCGGGGGCGCTGGCTTCTGGCCTTCTGCGTCTTGAGAGATGCGCTGCGCGAAGTCGCTGACGACCTGGATTTTTCGGAGCTCTGCGGTGGCGCCCAAGCTCTGCCGCCACTGGAGCGCTGTCACCACTATCATGGAGAAGAGGCCGCTGAGGAGCGCCAGGCTGTACACCCAACCCTTCTTGCGGAAGGCGAGGCGCGAGCCGTGCGCGCTCACGAGATTAAGCAGCCCTAGCCCGATCGCCATCGCCCCGATCGCGATGAAGCCGTTTGAGATCGGCTCCTGGCGCTCCTTTAGCCCGATAGCCTCTATCGCGCTCTCGGGCAGGAGGAAGTAGGCGAAGAAGTACACTCCGCCAAGCAGCGTAAAGAGCCTTATAATCTGCGCACGACGATCTGCTGCCTGCCTCACTTCCATGCGAAGATGCTCCAGTCAGCAGAGAAAAACGACGCAATCTCGGGCATGGCGAGGCCCGGCACGAGCTCCTTTGCCGTGGCGCAGGCGACCCCGAGCGCAATCAGCACAGCGAAGAGCAGCTTGAGCCTGTCCTGTGCTGCCAAGGTTGCGACCTGCACAGGCTCGCGGCTTAGGTAGGCCGACGCTCCGAAGAGCTCCTCACCTATCAGGGTGTAGTCGCAGGTGCAGATGAAGAACGCCACCTGCTCGGGGCTCACGCTCGCTGCTACCTGCTTGGCGCCGACCTGCTGTCCGGCTTCAGCCAACACGAGCGCCTCCGCGGCAAACACGCCGAACAGGAACGCTGCGCCCGCCTTCTCGCGGTGCACGAGCCCCATGTAGCCAGACGCGAAGGCAAACTGCTCGCTTGAGAGGAACACGATGCTCTGCGGGTCAAAGGCTGCGCCACGGCCCGCGTCGTTGTAGGCGTCCCGCACGGAATCTTCGACGATCGCCATGGCCTCTGGCGAGTACTGAGGCACTACTAGCTTTAGCTTGTACCCCGCGGTGCGCTTGGCCACCGAGTGCAGCACCCCGAGACAGGCGTACAGCACTGGGCCAACGTCAGTCAGGGCGGTCGTAAAAACCACCGAGCGGCCCATCTCGGCGCAGCTTCCTATGGCGTCCTCTACCGCGTCGATCCCTGGGATGCGTCGAATGAAGTGCTTGTGTCCCCGGCTTGTGCGCTGCAGCTCGAACAGCAGCAGACCCAGCGCAAAGAGCACCATGCAAAGGATCCCTGGCGTTGCGTGCTCAAAGCCAACCATTAAGCGCCATCACGTGCTGTGTCCCGAGCGACGCTCTCTCGCGATAGCTCAAGCCGCTTAATCAGCTCCTCGACTGAGTCGCTCGACGACAGCGTCTCGCGCAGCCCGGGGGCCACCCCGCGTTCTCCCCCGAGCAGCGCGCACGCAATCGGCTCGCCCACGCCGTACAGCTCGCGCATGCAGCCGACGAGTGGCTTGCAGAGCTCGAGCAGGAAGATCGCTGGCGCCTCGAGACGCCGGCTGATGATCGCCTCTGCCACGGCATCGATCGGGTCAGGGGTAGAAACGGACATACCGCGACGGTAGTCGAAAAACCGAGCGAGGAAAAGAATGATTCTGGCACCTTAGCGCCATCCATGAGTAAGGTTGCAGGGTGGAGCTGTGCTTTCTTCTTCTCTCATCCCTGGCTGCGGGATTCATCGATGCGGTTGTTGGCGGCGGCGGGCTGATC
>OMIG01000021.1 GCA_900299035.1 Pseudomonadota bacterium | reverse complement strand
GACGCTGGCGCCACTGTCTTTGGGTATAGGGTGAGCGACCCCGAGCGTTACGGCGTAGTTGAGTTTGACGCATCCGGCAAGGCGATCAACCTTGAGGAGAAGCCAAAGAACCCCAAGTCTCCATTTGCAGTCACCGGGATCTACTTTTACGACAACCAGGTAGTCGACATCGCCTCGACGCTCAAGCCGTCTCAGCGTGGCGAGCTTGAGATCACCGACGTGAACCTCGCGTACCTTAAAAAATCGCAGCTTCACGTAGAGATGCTGGGCCGCGGAGTGGCCTGGCTCGACACCGGCACGAACGAGTCGCTGCTGCAGGCGTGCAACTTTATTCAAGCGCTCCAAGAGCGCCAGGGGCTGATGGTGGCGTGCCTAGAGGAGATCGCGTTCTCGATGGGGTACATCGACCGAGACCAGCTCGCGCGCCAGGCCGAGGCAATTCAGAAAAGCTCGTACGGCCAGTACCTCCTGTCGCTCCTGCGGCAGGGCCACGGCTCAGGACGGTAACGAGAGAAGAGGGCAGGGTAGTTCATGATTGGCCAAGACACAGTGGCAGCGCTGCTCGAAGGCGCGCTCAATGAGATGGGTCAGCAGCTTCGCGCCGATGAGGTGAAGGCGCTGCTTGAGACGCCCAAAGACTCAGCGATGGGTGACATCGCGTTCCCGTGCTTCCAGCTCGCTCGTGCGCTGCGCAAGGCGCCGCCAGCAATTGCCGCTGACCTCGCAGCCAAGCTCAGTGTCGCACTCAGTGGCTCCACTGAGATTTCAAAGGTGGTCGCCACCGGCCCGTACCTCAACTTCTTCCTCAATAAGGCCTCGCTGGCTGGCGTGGTAGTGCCAGCAATTATAAAGGGCGAGTTCCTCGCGCGCAGGCCGAGCACCGGCGAGCGGGTAATGGTTGAGTACGGCAGCGTCAACACCCACAAGTCGTTCCACGTTGGACACATCCGCAACATCGCTCTGGGCGACTCAATCGCGCGTCTCTATGACTGGCGCGGCAACGACACGCTGCGCGCTGCCTACCTCGGTGACGAAGGCACGCACGTCGCAAAGTGCGTGTGGTTCCTGCGGCGGCACCCAGAGCTTCGCATTCCCGACGCTAACCGCCTGGAATTCCTAGGGAAAGCGTACAGCGACGCAACCCTTGAGCTGGACGCTGGAAGCTACACAGAGGTGGCTGTGTCAGGCGTGAAGACCGCCCGAGTGGAGTCGGTGACCGACCACCCGAGTGAGCCGCTCTGGAATGTTGTGTCGCTCACCACGGTGAGCGGCCCGGCCACGGTTGTCACGCAGAAGAAGAACGCCGGGCTCCTCAAGCCAGGAGTGCTCGTGCCACACGCAGCGCCCAGCGTCTCGCTCGGCGCTCGGCAGATCGGAGTCGCCGATCGCAAGGGGGTCAAGAGCGAAGGGCTCATGCTCGGTGAGGAAGAGCTCGGAATCGGATCCGAGAATGTTGTGCTCGCGCTTGATGTGCCGGCGTACCTGTTGGCGTCACGCCCGGACGGAATCGGCGTAGACGTCGCAGAGATCTTCCGGCGCAAAGGCTCGGCTCTGGCTGACACAGAGTTCCTGCCGATACTGCGCGAGTGGAACAGTGAAGTCTCGCAGGTTCTCCGAAGCCTTGAGTCAAACGACCCAGAGCTTCGTGCGTTCTGGGTGCAGTCACGCGACTGGTCGATGGATGAGCTCAAGGAAGTCTTCGCCTGGCTCAACTGTCCCTTCGACGAGTACTTCTTTGAGTCGCAGTTCGGCGAGACGAGCAAGGAGCTCGTCAAGAAGTTCCAAGAGCGCGGAGTCTTCGTCGAGTCAGACGGAGCGGTCGGCGCCGACCTGCGCAAAGACAACCTCGGGTTCTGCGTGCTCATCAAGCGAGACGGGACGGCGCTGTACGCGACTCGAGACTTAGCGCTCGCTCAGCGGAAGTTTGATGAGTTCAAGATCGACCGCTCAATCTACGTCGTCGACACCGGGCAAACCCTTCATTTTCAACAGGTTTTCAAGTGCCTAGAGCTGATGGGGTATGAGCAGGTCAAGAACTGCTTCCACTGCTCGTACGCGCAAGTGGTGCTGCCGGACGGCAAGATGAGCAGCCGCAAGGGGAACGTCGTGCTCATGTCGAGCCTGCGCCAGCGGCTCCTCGCAAAGATCAACGAGGAGTACCTCGACAAGTACAAAGGCGAGTGGCCCGACGCCGAGCGCGAGCAGGCAGCGCACCGCATCGCTCTGGCGACGATGCGCTACGGGATGCTCAACCTGGACAACAACTCGCAGGTTGTGTTCGACATGGACGCTTGGACATCACGCACGGGCAACACAGGCCCCTACATGATGTACGCCTACGCGCGCACGCGCTCGATTCTGCGCGAGCTGGGAGATCTTCAGGCAGACTGGGGAAGCGTGCAGTGGGATCTGCTCTCGCACGACACAGAGCTTGAGGTACTGCGTTACCTTAACGAGTACCACGAGACAGTGGCGTTCGCCTGCTCGCGCTACAGCCCGCACATCGTCTGCGCCTATGCCTACGAACTAGCGAAGCGATTTAGCCGGATGTACCAGAACTGCTCGGTGCTTCACGCGGAGACTCCAGAGCTCAAGCGCGCCAGGGCGGGGCTCGTGCAGGCGACAGGCCTAGTGATTCAGCATGCTCTCTCGTTGCTCGGGATCGCAACCGTCGAGCGGATGTGACCGCATAGCGCATGTCCCCACGCATGCTGCTTGTGATACGGAGGCAGCTACCCTTTTTTTGTTTCCGCGACGAATGGTCTCGCGAGACGATAGGAGAGGGGGGGCGCGCATGCCGAGAAACTCAGGTTGTGCAAAAGGGATGGGTAAGGCCGACCGAGCATCGAAGAAGCGGGGTAAGCAGCGCTTCAAAATCGAGTCTTCGAAGCACACCCATCGGCAGAGGAACACCTAAGGTACTGAAAAGCCGATAACCCTTTGATGTCTTTTGAAAGGCGTCAATGGATGACCCATAACAAAGTAAAGAAAAACAGCCCCTTGGGGGCCCCAAAAATGGGGTGACTAAATGCACTAACGCCCTAAAGTTACTCAAGAAAACCTCCGACTACCAACTACGAGATGGTGCACAAGCCCTGGGCTCCCCTAACGGGCCCATCAGGGAGGTGTCGGGAAGTTTTCTTCGCTGCTCTGACACGGGTAGGGGTCGTGTTTTCTTCGAACGGCCCGGTGGAAGCCGAACCATCGCATCAAGCGACTAAAGCCGGACCAAGCGAGCGAAATTTTTCAGCATCGACAGGTGCTGCGGCCCGCGCGTTGCTCGCGTTGATTGCGCTAGTTGCGCTTGTCGTTGCCTACCCGAGCAATCGTTCGGTACAGGCGCAGATGTCGGGTGGTGGGCCGAGCCCAGACGCAACGGTCACTGCCATCGTTGATGGCGGCACTGCATTGTCGACCGCCACTGCAACATATACGCCTGAGGCAACTGCTCCACCGATGTCTACGGACACTGCCGTTCCTGAGGCCACATCTACACCCGCTCCAACGGCAACTAACCCAGTCTGTTCAATCAGCTCCTGCGCATACGGTGACCAGCAGGCGTGCTACCTCCCCGCAGGAGGAACTTGCAACGTACCGGTTGACGGAACCATCTCGTGTGACGCCTGCACTGGAGGTCCGTGCGAGCAGTCAACCTGCCCGATTGCGGGCGAGACCTGCTACAACGTGGCCGAAGTCAACGGTGACCTGTGCACCATCCCGGCTGGGGGCAGCCCCTGTGCCAGCTGCCCGACCTACTGCAGCGCAGCAGGGAAGTGTGACGATGGAGTGACTGACTGCTACAACAGTGGAGGCTCGTGCGTGCCTCCCGACGGCATGTC
>OMIG01000020.1 GCA_900299035.1 Pseudomonadota bacterium | reverse complement strand
GTTCAAGTCCAGGAGCAACTTGGTCTGGGAAAAAAGGAATGGCCCCACCTGGACTTGAACCAGGGACCTACCGGTTATGAGCCGGCCGCTCTAACCAACTGAGCTACAGGGCCAAAAGAGGGAACTGAAACCGAATGAATTACCAGCGCAATTTGATTCCAGCGGACGGCTCTTCGCCGGAGGCGAACCCCCGGAGGGACAGAGAAGCCGGCCGCTCTAACCAACTGAGCTACAGGGCCACACAGATGAGACTGCTCAAGGGCAGCGCCTCACCGCGGTGCCGGAGTTTTTTACCCCTCCCCGCAAGCAGGTGCAACCCTTACCTGGGCAGAGAAGTGGCTGATTTAGGGTTGTCGCACCCTCTCTAAGTGGTAGAACATCCTTGAAAGGTATGCTGCCTTCCTTCTTTCAGGGACCCCATGACTGATTCCGATAAGCCCACCGTCCTGTCCGCGCTCATAGAGCTTGGCAGGGTTGATTCCCAGATTGCTCTTCTCAACGCCCAGAAGAAGGCTCTCGACACGGAGCGCGCAAAGCGAAAGCAGGCGCTCGACGCGCAGGCGCTCAAGCGTGGAGCACGCTCGAAGCTGCTTGACGAAAAGAAGGTGCTCAATTCGCGCGAGGAGAAATCGATTAAGGTTGAGCGAGAGAGGATCAACGAGCGGCGCCGCGCCTTGAGCACGCTCAATAACTACAAGCTTCAGCAGGCCGCGGAGCGAGAGATTGACTACGTTTCAAAGCAGGTCGGCCAGCGCGAGGAGCTGCTCCTTCAGTTGATGCGAGAGATCGAGCTGCTTGAGAAGGACATGGCTGAGATCGACTCAGTGACGAAAGGCCTGCAAGATGAGGGCGCTGCTTTTGAGAAGGAAGCAACGGAGACCCTTGAGTCGGTCGAGACAAGGCTCAAAGAGTACACCGCAGAGCGTGTTCGGCACGCGCAGGTCGTCGGGACTGGCCCGGTGTTGATGGCCTACAATCGTATCAAGGATCGCTTCCCTTCAAATCCGGTCGTGGACGTGCTTAACCGCGATAGCTGCTCGGGATGTCACATGAAATTGGGCCCCCAGGTGGTGGTGCAGATTTCTCGCGGAGATGTGGTAAAGTGCCCGGGCTGCAGCCGGTTCCTTAAGTTACCGGCAGAGTAGCGTCCTCCCAGCAGGGAGGAGTTGAGCGGATGGTCGCTTGGGGGCAACCCCGAGAGGAAAGTCGGGACTTCATAGGGTATGTTGGCCGCTAACGGCGGCGCCGGGTGACCGGCGGAAAGTGCCACAGAGAAGAAGACGGCCGGTCCCTTTGCGGGGACAGGAGTCGGTGAAACGGTGAGGTAAAAGCTCACCAGCACGGGGGTGACTCCGTGGCTTGGTAAACCCCAGCTGAAGCAAGACCGAATAGGAAGGCTCCCTGCGGCAACGCAGGCGGTGCGGCCCGCGCCGGGCCTTCGGGTAGCGTCGCTTGAGCCAGTCGGCAACGGCTGGCCCAGATGAATGACCATCGAAACAGAATCCCGCTTACTGCTCGACTCTTCCCTGGTGTGAGGCGCTGGCCAGAGCGTGGCTTCGCCACGGTGGCGGCCTCAACTTGGTGCGTAGTGCTGTGCGGCCCGATCCTCTACAGTGCTCTCGTCCTGACGGGCTTCTGAGGTGCTGCATGCGACCGTTCCTCCTCATCACTGCGTTCTTCCTCTGCACCCTGCGAACACCGTCGCTGGCTGACGCCCAGCTGCCTGGCACTGAAGGGGTGACAGCGGTTTTCGGCTTGGGCAGCCGCCTAGCGGCTTTCGATCCTCAGGCCGGCAAGCTGACGCTGTTCGAAGCGAAAGGGGAAGGCCTCGTTCCCGGGGCGAGCGCGGCAGTCGGCGAGAACGTGTGGCAGGTTGCTGAGACTTCGCAGGGCTACCTCGTGGCAACAGGGGCCGGACGCTATTCTCTGTCCGCACCAATTCAGGTGCGCCTGTTCTCCAAAGACTTGAGCAGCTCAAGAGTGGTTTTTCAGCCGCAGAGCGAGCGGGCAGAGGTCACGTTTCTCTCCTCAGTCGGCGCGAAGGTGTGGGTCGCCTTCTTCGACTCGAAGTACACCACAAAGATCGGCTTTCTTACTCCGGCCACTTCCGGGCTGTGGCCCTTCACAGAGGTCGCCTCGCTCCGTTTGGGAACCGCAGTCGATGTGCGCGGCGACTTAGTGGTCGTCGGGCGCCCGTACGGGGACGAGCAGGGCCAGGACGGAGACCTACTGCTGTTCCGAAATGGGGCGCGTGAGACCCTCCCAAGCTACCGCGGCGTTCGAAGCGTTCGCTTCTTCGGGGATGCTGCCCGCCCGAGTATTGCGATAGGAGACGGCTGGCACCAGAACTACGGGCAGTTCGCACAGGGTAGGCTGAGTATTCTCTCTGAGAGCCCCTCGAGCGGCAGGTACGCCCTTGAGCTGATCGATCGAGACGAGTCGCAGTACTCCTTCTCGAAGATATTTGAGCTTCCGCTGAACGGAAAACGGCACCTCGTTGCGCTGGGGCCGAAGGCTGTCGACGTGTACGGGCCAGAAGGGGAGTGGAAGCGCCACCAGGCCTACTCTCGGCCAGCCGAGGACACCATCATGGATGCTGCGCCACTCGCAGCAGATGGGGGCAAGACGCTGCTGGTTGTTGCTGACAAGGGGTTGCGTGTTGTGGCTGCGCGCTAGTTGCCGCGCTAGGTTAAAGCCGAATGCGTCGTCGTCGACCGTGAGGCTCGAGAGCCTATCGGGAGTCGTGGTTGAAGACGTTCGCGGTCACCAATCCGTTGCGCGGGTTCCGGGTTAACATAACCTCGAAGCGCTTCCTGAATCCCTCAAAGTCGCAGACCACCGAGAAGCTCGGGCAGAGCTGGCTCTCTATAAAGTGGATCGCCCGAATCGACTCTGACACGAGCGAGAAGTCAGCCAAAATGTGGCTGCGGCCCTCGCCGGTCGAGAATGGCATCCAGCACTCTGTATCATCGTCTTCTTCGTTTGCAGAAAACTGGGAGCGGTAGTCGGCTCTATTGCCGTAGCTTGGGCGACGAAGCCGCTCCTCAATCGCTCCACAAATCAGGGCGAAGCCGAAGCTCGGGGATGGGACCTTGAGCAGCTCCGGCAGTGGAGTCGATATGAGCGAAGATGCCATCTCGCGGAACGCAAGCGCAGTAAAGAGCGGCTGCACCGCCATCTTTCCGTCGTCGGGGAGCAAGCGAGCCACTGTGGCCACTGGCCCCTTGGAGTAGGTCTCAACAAATCCCGGGCCGATCAGTGTCGGCCTGAGAGAGCTGTCAAGCGTCTCAGCCAGGAGGAAGTAACCGGAGGAGCCGTGGTCCTCTACCCGAGCACGGTCTACGATGCAGGTCGAGAAGCCGTTTGCTGGGATGCCGTGGCGATGGGCGAACGCTGACTGCTCAGATGTAAAATTATTGGCGAGCCGATCTAACCCCGAGAGGCTTGTGGCGTCTGATGGGTTGCATGCCATTTTTACCTTCGGGCCGCGGCGCCCATCGAAGCATGCAGACCGGTACATCTTGTGTATCTCCGCGTAGCCGCGCATCGATGGGCGCAGGTCCTGATCGGAGGGGAAGTAGCTCTCGGGCATGGACTTAAGCTTCTCCAGCAGCGGGGAGAAGTCTTTGGGGGCGAAGGGCTCAAACTTGCTTTTCATTGGTGCCCGGGCATCCTTAGCCGTTCTGTGCGCGATGCCGCAGGTAGTGGTCCATGAGCACCAGGGCTGCCATGGCATCGACGATCGGGACAGCTCTTGGCAGGACGCACGGGTCATGGCGGCCGGCAGCTGCCAGAATCGTTGGCTTCCCTTCAGTGGTAACCGTGTCCTGTTCCTTTGAGATGGTCGCCACCGGCTTGAATGCGACCCGGAACGTTACTGTCTGTCCCGAGGATATGCCGCCCAAGACGCCGCCGGCGTTGTTGGTGCGAACTGACACCTCGCCGCTCTCATCCAAGACGAAGGGGTCGTTGTGTTGGCTGCC
>OMIG01000019.1 GCA_900299035.1 Pseudomonadota bacterium | reverse complement strand
GACTGATGCGGGCGCAAACTCGCCGACGCGCGCTTTGGACTGCAGCACCGAGCCGTTGAGCGGCGAGCGAACGGTCATTCTGTCGAGGGTCGTCTTCATCTCGTCGATGCTCGCCTGAGCCTGGGCAACGCCGGCTTTGGCCACGGTCACCGCCGACTCTCGCTTGAGCAGCTCTCCTTTGGTGATGGCGCGGGCATCTTGCACGCTCTGGTAGATGGAGAGCTGCGTCTCGGCGTCAGCCAGGGTGGCTTGTGCTTTTTCGAGCTGCGCTTCGGCCACCTCAAGCTGGGCCAGGGGCTCCCAGTCATCCAGCGAGAAGAGGGGCTGCCCGACTGTCACTGGGTCGCCGACAGAGACGAGCACCTGCTTGATGATCCCCGGCATCGGCGCGGCGATGGCGATGTTGCCGTTGGTCGCCTCTATGATGCCCGAGCCCGCGACGAAGCGCGGGTACGGTGAGCGCGCAGGCTCAACCACGGGCGCTGCGACTGGAGGGGGAACGCTGCCTGCGATGACGGTCCGGATGACGAACACCGCCGCGAGGATTGCGATCACAGGGAGGATGTAGAAGCGTGACATACCGTGTGGCCCTTATTTTTTCCCGTTTTACGCGTGTTTGCTAGGCTCTTTGTTGCTGCCGAAGCTCAGTTCAGCCGGCGAGTTTGCCACCTGCACGATCTGGCCGTCGTCCATGACCGCAATGCGGTCGGCGAAGTGAAAGATTCGTGAGTCGTGGGTCACTATCACCAGGGTGCGGTTGCCGCTTAGGGCCTCGTGCCGGAAGATCTCCATGATCTCTCCGCCGGTTGTGTGGTCGAGGGCGCTAGTTGGCTCGTCGCACACAATCAGCCGCGGATTGTGGGCGAGAGCGCGCGCGATAGCGACTCGCTGCTGCTGCCCGCCCGAGAGCTCGCTTGGCAGGGTGCGAAGCTTCTCCTTGAGCCCGACCTTCACCAGCATCTCTTCTGCGCGCTCCAGTGCCGGGGCGCGCTCGATGCCGTTGAGGAGTAGCGGTATCGACACGTTCTCGGCTGTAGTGAGGGTCGGGATGAGGTTGTAGGCCTGAAAGACGAAGCCGACTGTCTTGCCCCGGTACGCGGTGCGCTCTTCGTCGCTCATCTCGTTCGGGTCGCGCCCAAAGATGCGGCACTCTCCGCCATCGTGGTTCAGGATGCCTGCGATGACCGAGATGAGCGTGGTCTTTCCGCAGCCAGAGGGGCCCACGAGCATGAAGAGCTCACCTTCGCTCACCTCAAGGTTCACTCCGCGCAGCGCGGGGGTAACCGTTTTGCCGGTCAGGTAGCTCTTGGTCACGTCTCTGCACACTATCGCCGCTGACATGCTACCCCCTGAAGACTATTCCGGGCTCGAGGGTGAGCACTTTCCGCAGGCTGAACGTGGCTGTGATGAGGGTGATGAGCGCGGTTGCAAGCGCTGTCACGACAGGCACCTGCCACGGCATGTAAAAGGCAAGCTCAGAGTTCTTCGAGATGATGCTCGTGAGCGAGGCGAGGCCCATGCCGAGGCAGCAGCCAATCACTCCAACGAGCGAGGTCTGCAGCAGGATCATCAGGAACAGCAGCCGGTTTGAGGCTCCCATCGCCTTTAAGATTCCGAGGTAGCGCATGTTGTCGACAACGAAGCTAAAGAACGTCTGCCCGACGATTGCGACTCCGACCAGGAACCCGAGCCCCACGGCCATGCCGAAGTTGATCGGGATGCCGGTGTTCTTCATGAAGTAGCGGATGGTGATCCCCTTGAACTCTTGGCCCGTGTAGGCCGACAGCCCTGTCTGCTGGGCGAGGCGTGCGGCTACCGTGTGCACGTCTTCGCCTGGCCGGACTTTGGCGAGCACAAAAGAGAGGAGCTTCCGTTCGCGCGGAGCGAACCTCATGGCGCGTGAGTAGGTGGTGTAGACGATCGGCTGAGACTGGAAGGTGCGCGTTGCGCGTGCGATGCCGACCACAATTGCCCGGTTGTCGTTTAGCTCAAGCGTGTCGCCGACTTTGAGCGGGATCTTCGGGCTGTCGGGCGTTGGGCCTGGCTTGGCGAGCTTGCCGTTAGCGGCAGCCTCGTCGACGATCACGCCGTCGGCGCGCCGCAGGTCTGCCACTGAGCCCTGCACCATCGTAGGAGGGCCGGCCACGAGCGAGGCGTCGTCGAGGCCGATCACGTTGCAGGTCTGGAAAGTCCCGTTTGAGAGCCGCGCGCGGAGCTGGCCCTTGTAGAGCGGCACAGCCCACTCGACGCCCTCAACGCCGCGCACCTGGAATAGCTTGGTGTCTTGCAGCGGCTTGATGTCGTCGACGAACTGCACCTTGGGATCCATCACCCACAGGTCAGGCTGCGGCGTGTCGAAGATGAACCCAACGGTGCGCGACATGAGGCCGATGAAGATTGAGGACTGCTGAGTGATGATGAGAGCGGTGAGGGCAACTCCGAACAGCATGGCGAAGAACTTGCCACGGTTGCCGATCAGCATCTTGAGGGCGATTAGGTACACTGGGGTATGGTAGCTGGTTAGGGGCTCTGGCGAAACCTCATGCGAGCGCCCAAAGGGCGGTCGGAAAGGGCCTAGCGCTGAAACGGGCACTAGCGAGGGGCGCGAATCATTCCGCAGGCAAGCAGGTCCTGGATGTCGAGCAGCCCGACAGGCTTCTGCTGGTCGTCGACCACGAATAGCTGGTCAAGCTTGCGCTCCTGCATGATGCGGGCGGCTTCCTGAGCGAGCTGTCCCGGGCGTATCGCTATCGGCGAGCGCGAGCACACGTCGCCGATCGGCTTCTCAAGAAAAGTCGTGTCGTGCTCTAGGCAGCGGCGCAAGTTGCCGTCGGTGAAGGCGCCGACGATAATCCCCTTGTCGTTCACGACGGCTGCTGCGCCTGGGCGGCCCTTGGTCTCGGTTATCAGGTGGAGAGCCTTCTTGGTGACGGTCGACTCGTGCACGACGCACTGGGCGTCGCCTGCGCGCATAATCTCTGAGACCGTCATGAGCGCGCGACCTAGGTCTCCGCCGGGGTGGAAGGCCGCGAACTCCTCGGAGGTGAAGCCGCGCTTCTTCACGAGGGTCATCGCCAGGGCATCGCCGAGCGCCATCATCACGGTGGTGCTGGTGGTCGGAGCGAGGCCGAGTGGCCCGGCTTCCTTGAGCTTCCCTGTCTCAATAACGATGTCGCTGTGCTTTGCGAGCGTTGAGTCAGCTGAGCTGGTGATGGAGATGATCGAGCTGCCGTGGCTCTTGAGCGCTGGCAGCAGGCGAACGACCTCGCTCGTCTCGCCTGAATTCGAGAGGAGCAGGGCGATGTCGTTCTTGGTGAAGCGGCCGAGGTCGCCGTGGACGGCGTCGGCGGGGTGCAGGAAGAAGCTCGGGAAACCGATGCTTGAGAGGGTTGCCGAGATCTTCATGGCCACGAAGCCGGCCTTCCCCATGCCTGACACGACGATGCGTGCTCCGGGGGCCTGGTTCAGGATGGCCTGAACGGCGGCAGCAAAGCGCTCGTCGAGCAGCGCCTCAACTTGCGAGAGCGCTTCGATCTCCTCCCGAACGATGGAGCGCCCGTACTGGACGGCCTCTGAAGAGGCTGCTCCGGGCTTCTTTGGGGCTGCGTTTGCCATAACCGCCACATTATACATGGGGCAGGTGAGGTAATCCAACGCAGGGGGCTTTGGGCATACCCCTGACGTGACTGGGGTATTTGGGGGCTTTTTGACGCTACTGTAATCAGAGAACGGGAGCCTTGTTTTTTGAGGGCGCTCAAAAGCGGAGCCGGACTAATTTGAACGCGCTCAGATTCTAGGGGTCAGGATAGCTTCCTGGCCTTAATCCTGAGTGAGTTTCCAACTATCACCACGTCCGAGAAGGTCATGAGAAGTGCTCCCTGTAGGGGGCTTAGGTAGCCGAAGGCCGCCAGTGGAATCGCTAGCACGTTGTAGAGGAACGCCCACAGCAGGTTCTGCTTTATGGTGGTCACGGTGATCTGGGAGAGGCGGATCGCCTCAGGTAGGTGGACAATGGTTCCACCAGAGAGGAGCACCTGGGCAGACTGAATCGCGACGTCAGAGCCCGAGCTGAGCGAGATCCCCACGGACGCTTCGGCCAGAGTTGGGGCGTCGTTGATTCCGTCTCCGACGTAGGCTACCCCTCCGGGGGATGACGCTTGCAGCTGCCGGAGTGCGGAGAGCTTCTGCTCTGGGAGCTGCTCAGGCCGCACGTCCTGAATGCCGACTTGGTTCGCTATTGCGTAGCACTTCGCCTTCGTGTCGCCGCTGATGAGCGAAGTTGAGAGCCCCATGCCCATGACGCTGCGCACGACACCGGTTGCTTCCGGCCGCAGGTCGTCTTGCAGCGAGAGAGACGCGAGGAGCGTGCCGTCGCGAACGAGCACGAGGTCGTCGCTGCTCTCGATGCTGTAGCGCGCAGCGATTACGCGGCCGCCGCACACGTAGAGCTGTCCGTCATCGGCAACGCCTTCGACGCCGACTCCTTTTGTCTCAGCGACGGAGGCGAAGCGCGGGCCTGCAGACAGTTCGCCTTGGAAGGCGCTGCGGATTGCAACTGCTATCGGATGAGAGGAGTGGCGCTGGAGGGCCGCCAGAGCGCCCTTGGCGAAGGCCTCCGAGCAGCCGTTGTGCACCGAGAGCTTGCCGACGCGAAGCGCTCCGGTGGTGAGGGTGCCTGTTTTGTCAAACGAGACATGCGAGACCTTGGCTAGCCGCTCAAGGGTGTCGCCGCCGCGAATCAAGATGCCGTTCGTTGCGGCGCGCCCGAGCGCCACCATGATCGCTGTAGGGGTCGCAAGACCCATAGCGCACGGGCAGGCCACAACCACCACAGCGAGGGCGCGCACGAGCGCTTCGCCGGCTGTCAGGCCAAACACGCCGAGGCCAACTGCAAACACGAGCACCGCTACGCCGAGCACGGCCGGCACAAAGACCGCGCTCACCGCGTCGCCGACTCGCTGGATGGATGGCTTGCGTTGCTGGGCGTCACGGACGAGCTGCACGATTGAGGCCAAGATTGTGTCATCGCCGACAGCGGTGGCTCGCATCGCGATGCTGCCAGAGGCAAGGATGGAGCCTCCGATTACGCGCTCATCGACAGACCTCTCGACTGGGAGGGACTCGCCGGTGAGCATCGACTCATCGAGCGAGCCGCTGCCGCGCACGATTACGCCATCGGTGGGGAT
>OMIG01000018.1 GCA_900299035.1 Pseudomonadota bacterium | reverse complement strand
GATAGTCCGCTCTTGGGATCAACCGAAGAGAGGAGGATGCTCCTCATTTGGGTATGCGTAAGCGCGCCGTTTGCAGCCTTCATGAGGCCAGCAACGCCTGCAACGCAAGGCGAAGCCATAGAGGTTCCACTAATTGAGCGGTACTGGTTTCCTGGAACGGTGCTCAAGATGTCAACGCCAGGAGCCGCTAGGTCTACCGTCGTCGCCCCAAAATTCGAAAACGAGGCCAGAGAGTCGCGACTGTTCGTCGCGGCAACAGACACTACGTTCGTGGAGCTAGAGTTGGCCGGGTAAGAAGGCTGAACGTCGTTGTTGACTGATTCATTACCCGCGGCCGCGACAATTAAGACATCCTGAGTTCTTGCGTACTCTATTGCGTTATTGAGCGCAGTCGTAGTGACGCCTGCCGCCAGCGAGATGTTGAGCACTGACGCACCCCGGTCTACCGCGTACTCGATTCCCGCGGCGATATCAGAGAGAAACGCGTCGCCATTCGCGTCAGCGACCTTTACGGGCAAGATGCCGACCTGCCAGTTTGCGCCCACGACCCCAGCACTATTGTCACCTCGCGCGCCAACGATCCCAGCGCAGTGTGTTCCGTGCTCATCATCATCAAGCGGGTTGCCGTCCAGGTTTGCGAAGTCGTATCCATAGTAGTCATCCACAAACCCGTTGAGGTCGTCATCGACGAGGTTGGCAGGCGTCTCTCCCGCGTTGGTATGAATGTTCGCCTGCAGGTCGACGTGCGTGTACGACACTCCCGTGTCGATAATCGCCACAACCACACTCGAGCTTCCAGTTGTCAGGTCCCAGGCAGCCGGCGCCCCGATCTTCTGCAACCCGTACAGAGAAGAGTAAAACGTGTCATTGGGAGTCGTTGCCGCGTGGAACAGTATGTTTGGCTCGCACGAGATCGGCACCCCCGGGTTGTCGGCCCTCAGAGACGCGCAGATGGCGGCGATCTCAGCGTCATTGACCAGCTCCGGCTGCCGAGACTGCAGCGCGGCTTCAGCAGTCGTAGTGGCGACTCCTATCGCGTAGCTGCCCCGCACATTCGACAGCTCAATGTGGCTAGGAACGTGCAGCCGATCTATTGAGCGCGCTGCTCCCCGCTGCGTAAAGGACCGAGGAAACGTTACAACGACTTCCTTGCCGGGGACGACTAGGCGTTGCGCCTGGGCGCTGCCCGCGGCAGCAATGAGCGCTGCGGTTACGCAAGCGAGCAATGCGACGAACGAACGGAATGCGCTTAGGCGACATCCGCGAGGGGGTGATGGCTTTTTCTGATGAGGCTGTTGCATGCGACTACTACTCTTAGGATCGGCCGCCAAGCCAAAACGGCTTACGTTATTTTGGGGCAGAATTGCATGTGCTGTCTCAAGCAAAATGCAACCCCCTAACCCAACTATGCTATTGTCCGCTGGTGACCAGCCTCTACGCAATCTTCTTATTCAAGCGGTCATAAGAATGAGCCGGGAAGGGCGCTTATCTCGGGCAAGAGGTCCTGCACCGTACAGCTTCGCCTGGCTCTAAAGATTGCTTATCGAGCGCCGGGCAGCGGATGGCGACGCCGCCAATCCATAATCTCTAAGGCCGCAAGCGCCGCTTCGATGCCCTTGTTCTTGTCGTTGTCGCCGCTCCTGGCCTGGGCGTCCTCGATTCGATCGACCGGGAGGATCTCGTTAATCACAGGAACGTCACACTCAAAGCCGACCCGCTCCAGTCCGCTCATGCAGAGGTCTTTGACTATGTCGAAGTGGTAGGTGTCACCTTTCACGATCACCCCAAACACAACTACGGCCTCTATTGATGGGTCGCACTGTAGCAGCCTGCGCGCTGCGAGAGGAATTTCCAGGCAGCCCGGGACGATGTGCACATCCGGCCGATGGCAGCCACCCTGCTCAAGGATCGCCGAGCACTTCTCAATCATCGACTGAGAGATCTCGCGGTACCACTTGGAAGCAACAACTACCACCTTGCCACCAGGCACCGAGGGAAGCTGCGATGTCGAATAAGAGGTTTGGGCCATACGGAGGATGTGGGGCGCGCCCCTAGAGCTGTCTGTTGCAGCGCTCTTCAGTTAAAGTGTCTACCGGAGAAGGGACTTGAACCCCCACATCCTCACGGATAGCGGATTTTGAATCCGCCGCGTCTACCATTCCGCCACTCCGGCTCACGACACTGAGCGCTTCTTTTAGACGGAAAGGCCCAACAATTCAAGCGACCAGCTTGGCTGCCGCGTCGCCGCTGACCGCAGCCTGAATACGTGCCTGAATAAGCTCTAGAAGCTCGTCGGCGCCCCGACCGGCTTGCTCGATAGGCTCAAGGAAATCAAGCTCAATCCGTGTCCCAAAGGGCAGCGGGGCAAAGTTGTAGCGCAAGAGCTCCCAGTTGCCGCGTATCGCCACAGGCTGCACCAACGCTGTGGGCATCGCCGAGATGAGGGTGCGGAAACCGGTTGCTTTGAAGCGCTTCATCGAACCGTCTCTCGCCCTGGTACCCTCCGGGAAGATGGCAGCGACCTGGCGTTGGCTCTCTTTGCGCTGACCGAAGGCGCGGATAGCAGCCACCGAGCCAGCCGGATCGGCTCGATCGATCAGCACAGATCCGAGCGTGCGCAGCGCGTACGAAATGCTCGGCAACCCTCGGCCCCGCTCCTTCTTGGCAATAAACCCAACTTCGCGACTGCGGCACTCCCACATGATCATTGGAATGTCGTACATGCTCTGGTGATTCGACACCAAGATGACAGGCCTCCCATGCGGAAGGCTGGGCTTCCCAACAACGCGGTACGAAGCCCCCGTCAAAATGCGGATATTCCAGACGATGCACACGTTCATGCGGTCAAGAACCCACTTCTGGGCACGCCGCCCAAAAGCCGAAGCGACCACCTGAAAAAGGTGAAAGACGCAGAGAATCGAGATAAAGACAACGACGTAGAGCGGAGTAAAGAGCCAACTCAAAGTCCAGCGCAACGGTGACATCGACTGACTCATGGCTGCTGGTCTCCCTCTCCAGCTTCTATGCTGCTGCCGGCCACATCGCCGGCTGCTATTCCCCTCTGCTGCATAGCAATCGCATGCTCTAGCTTTTTGCACAGCAGCTCGATTGCGGGTGACCCTGCGAGCCGGCTCGCCAGAGCCTGAGCCTCAACAAGGCGCACGGCGCGCTGAGCCGCTGGCAACGCTGTCAGGTGAAGGTGCCTGACTTCATCGAGCGTCAACGCGACGGCGATGGCCTTTGACTCGTCAGGGTCGACACTGCGCACAGACGCAGGATTGCTGGCACGAACGAGCTCGGCAAGGCGGCCTTCTTCAACAACGTCCTCTGGCTCGATGTTGCCAGCAGCCAGCACGGCCGCTCGAATGGTCGGGAGGTCTCTGGAGCCGAAGTCCTGGAGCAAGATGGTCACAATCCGGGCTATGCGAGGCCTAAACGACACCCCTTCCTCGCGCTGTAGGCCGTGTAGCTCCCGATTGCCGCCGCAGACCGCCGACCTCTCATAATCTCCTGAAATGACGTCAATGCAGCCCTCACCGAATGCCCGGGAGAGCAGAACGACCAGTGCGGGGCTGTCGTTGAGCATAAGATTAGTAAGTGCCATCTTTACAAACGCTGTTTGCTGGTAGAGCCTTTGGGGGCTGCTGCTGTATGGCTACCGCGGAGCGGCCTCACAATCAACTGGTGCCCTAGAGAGTTTCGCCGTTACAATCACCAGATCCTTCGAGAATGCACCGGTCAGAGCATCATGAAGCGGACAGCTGTCGCCTACATACTCACTGCCGGTCTCACCCTCGTGAGCCCTTTTTGCTGTGCCATGACCGCAACTGCCGACGACTACATAGCCCCCGACCTTGTCAAAGTCACTACGCCCCTCTACCGCCCGGCTGACGCAAAGTACAAGCCTCGCCCCGGAGTTTACGAGTACTCTGTAGGCTGGGAGGGCATTACCGCGGCCTCGTGCTCGCTCACAATTCGTGAGGACCATGGGCAGTTCCGTATCGACGCAGCTGCGCGTACCTACAGCGGCGTGGACCTCCTGTACAAGCTGCGCTACGAAGCGAGAGGCATTATCGACTCAGATAGCCTCTCCTCGATTAGCCTCTCGATCGACCACAAAGAGAACTCGCGTCACAAGACGATTGAAATGCGCTTTGAGCCGACCTCAGGAAAGATCTGGGCCGACCGCCAGACAGGAGACCTCGCCTCAAGCCAGAAGCACGTCGAATTTACTCCGAAGAATCCGACCCTCGACCCTATCGCCGCAGCGTTCCTCGCGCGCAGCCTCGACTGGAAGGTTGGTGACACGCGAAACTTCGACGTGTTCAACGGCAAGAGCCGCTACTTCATCACCCTCACCGCTGTCGATCACAAGGTCATCCGATACCAGGGACAGGAGCGACCAGTCTTCGTCATCTCGCCGCGCGTGAGGAACCTCACCACCACGAAGCCTCGGTCGAAGCTCCGAGAAGCTTTCATCTACGTAACCGATGACGACGCGCGCGACATCTTGCGCATCGAAAGCTCGGTGTTCATTGGCAGCGTGAGCGTGGACCTCGAGTCCTACTCCCCTCTCCCAAGCGGCAAAGAGCCGCCTATCATCATGGTGAAAGCTGCCAACTCAGACGAAGCTCGCGCCCAGCTTAGGCAGCCTTAGTCAGGCCTACCCTAGCCCTCTCAGTGCGCTCGTGAGAGAGCTCTGCTGCTGCTGGAGCTTGCTCATCAGCCCCTCCAGCCGCGCATAGCGCGCCCGCATGCTTTCCTCCTGCCTCGCTATCTGTCTCTCAGCATCTTGAATGCGTTCGTTGAGGTCAGCTATCTGGTCCTTGTTCGAGTTGATTGATAGATCCAAGAGTCCGTTGTACCGGGTGTATACGTTGATAGTGCCGCCAGTGGTAGCTGTTGTGTCGGCAAAGGAGCTCAACACGTCACTCACGCTTGAGGGCTCGGACGCGATAGCCGTCTTGAGCTTTGAAGAGTCGAAGAGCAGTGTTCCGTCACGCTCTGTTGTGATGCCGAGGTCGGCAAATATCCGAACCGCCGAGCCTCCGCTCGCTTTCGCCGATGAGAGCGCGGAACGCAGCGCGGAGAGCGCATTATCATCTACCCTCGACGACGCAAGAGGGGCAAAGGTGTTCTTCACTTCTTTGCTGGTTTCATCTCGGGTAATGGTGTTGTTCTCATTCACGAACTTAACGACGTCGTTGTAGGCGTCTATAAAAGACTGGACTTTTGAAACGGTGCTGTCGACATCTTCCGCAATTCGAATCGTGGCGGAGCCCACGGAGGAAAGGGACAGAGTAACGCCGGGCACAATGTCTGACATCGAGTTACTTGCCCTCGTCACGGTTCCGATACCAGTGACCGTGACCGACGCGTCTGAAGCAGCGTCTTCAGAGAAGCCTGACAGGCCGCCCAATGAAGCGCCAAGCAAGCTCCGAGAGATGGCCCCCTTCTCGGTGCCCTCGTAGTTTGAAGAGATGACGATTTTGTACGCAGGGCTTGCCGAGGTGCCCGTGTTCACGAGCGATGCCTGGGCTTTAGTGCTTGCATTGTTGAAGGCGGTCACGAAATCCGAGGCGGTGAAGGTGCCGTCCTTCACTACTACGCTCACTGTCTCCTGTTGTGCCCCTGAGCCAACGGTGAAGGTGACCGTGCGGTCCAGTGCTGGTTCAGCACCGGTCAGTGTACCGTCAATCGCCGTGGTTCCAGCAGCAAACGTCTGATCAAAGCTGTACGTGTGGTTCTTCGCCAGTGAGTTCACAGTGACCGTGTAGGCGCCATTGACGGCATTGTTTGCTACCGATGCGGAGACGACCGATTCCTTGCTGCTCGTGGCGCTCTTGCTGACGCCGCCTCCGCTCAGGGTGGTGAACCCTTTAAGCGAGGCCTTGAGCAGGTCCAGCTTGTTGGAGAGCTCATCAGCAGCCGCATTGGTCTCCTCAAGCTCAGTGACCCGCTTCTGGTTTGGGGCAACTCGCGCTGTTCTGGTGGCGTCGCTAGAGGCCTGAATGAGGGCTGCCGTGTCGATGCCCGACGCCAAGCCTGAAAAGTTGATCCCGCCAGCCATAGGTGCCCCGGAGAAGGTTAGGGTTCACTGCTAGGAGGAACGTTTGGGCAGCGCCACCGGGAAAAGAGTGCCAGGGCTGACAGGAACTATTTGCCCTTTCGCTTCACTTTACGGCGGGTTGCAGGCCCTACGACCTCACAGATCCAGGTTTGCAAGAATGGATCCAGGGCGGGGCATAGCTCTTTGACAGTTCG
>OMIG01000017.1 GCA_900299035.1 Pseudomonadota bacterium | reverse complement strand
GCGGCCCAAAGATGGCTCCCCGGGAGGGAATCGAACCCCCGACACGGTGGTTAACAGCCACCTGCTCTACCGACTGAGCTACCGGGGAACAGTAGCTGCCGTATAATTCTCTTTGGGAGCCTGAAAGTCAAGCGTCAGGGGCGAGGTAAATAGCCAATAAGACAGCTAAAAGGCGGCTTTACCGCTATACCTGTAGCGTGCTGCGTGCGGCAAAAGCCCTGGAGAGCGTCACATCGTCAGCGTACTCAAGCTCTCCCCCCTTGGGGATGCCCTGCGCCGGTCGGGTGACCTTAATGCCAGCCTCAGCCAGGATTCGACCGACGTAGAGCGCCGTGGCATCGCCCTCAACGGTGGCGCTGGTGGCGATGATGACCTCCTTGATCGACTCAGTCGCGAGGCGTGCCGAGAGCTCCTTGATCTTCATCGACTCAGGCCCCTGCCCCCGCAGCGGCGCCCACAAGCCGTGCAGCACGTGGTAGGTTCCCTTAAACTCCCCGACTCGCTCGAGCGCCAAGACATCCACAGGCTTCTCGACAACGCACAGCATCGAGCCGTCGCGCGACTGGTTCTGGCAGATTGCGCACAGCTCCGCCTCGCTCAGGAAGAAGCACCTTGAGCAGAGGCGCACCTGCGCCGCGGCCTGCTGAAGCGCCTCGCCCAGCGAGCGGGCGAGGTCCTTGTCATTCGCAACCAAGTGGTACGCGAGCCGAGTCGCTGTCTTCTCGCCAACAGACGGAAGCTTCGAGAGCTCCTTAATGAGCCGCTGCAGCGCTGGAGGAAATGAGAGCATGAGAGAGACTCCTTAGAACAGGCCGCCAGGAACCTTGCCGCCGCCTGTGACTTTCGACAGCTTCTCGTCGAAGTTGGCCTTAATCTTGGCGAGCGCGTCGTTCGCAGCGGCCTTGACCATGTCTTGCAGCACCTCGACGTCAGACGGGTCAACTGCCTCTGGCTTAATCTCGACAGCCACAACCTCGTACTTGCCGTTCACGCGGATTTTTACAGCGCCGCCAGCGCTCCCTTCAGACTCAAAGGCCTCCGCATCGGTTTGGGCCTTCTGCATGTCCTTCTGCATCTTCTGCGCCTGCTGGAGCAGTGCCTGCATGTTTCCGCCGCCTGGAAATCCGTTAAATCCTCTCGCCATACGCTCTCTCCTTCTTAGTTCTTGGAACGCACCTGTTCGACTTTGCTTCCGGGGAAGATCTTCTGCAGGCTCTGGAGTGCCGGGTGCCCCTGCACCGCCTCAACGTTGTTGCCCCGAGCTGGCGAGGTTGCGCCCCCTCGGCTAGCCGAGCTCTCAGCCGCCCCCTGCCCCTTCACAAAGGCGATCTTCCAGGTCGTGACGCTGTTCATGCCCTGCTGGTTTACGAAGTCATTCAGCAGCGCCATCAGCTTCGCCTTGTCTCCCATGACGCTCTTGACGTTGAACTCAGGGCCCGTGCCCTCAATCACGCCGTGCTCGAAGCGCGCCACGCGCAGGCGCTTGAGGCTCTCGATGTAGACCTTGCCAGACTTGTCCGCCGCTCCCCTCAGGAACTCTTCCCACGAGAGCGCGAGCTTCGCTGGCGCTGCGGGCGTCGGCGGCTGCGCTGGAGTTGGCGTGGAAGGTGGCGCCGCCGCAGGCCGCGCCTCAAGGCGAGGCGAGGCGCTGCGCGCTTGCGCTGCCGGGCTCGCCTGATGTGCCACCGGAGTGGGGCGAGCACTCGCAGCTCCTCCGTCAGCCTGGGCAGACAGCTTTGAGATCACTTCTGCAAGCTCTGCCACCGGCTGCCGTGTCGCCATGCGCACAACGAGCGCTTCGAAGCCGTAGCGCGGGTGCGCCGACCGGATGCACCTGTCTGCGCCCTCGCGGGCAACGTCCCACAGGTCTTGCACATCGACGGCCTCAAGCGGCCCCGTCATGCGCAAGAGCTCGACCGTCGAATCATCGCCGATGCCCATGAGCTTTAGGCGCTGCTCGCCGCCGAGCTTCGCCACGAACACCTCACGCCAGAAGCTCACGAACTCCCGCAGCATCGTGCTCGGGTCGATTCCTGAGGCAAACAGGTCAGCAACCTGCGACAGCACCCGCTCGACGTCACGCGCGAGGATTGAGGAGGCAAGGCCTGCCAAGGCGCGGCGCTCGACCGTTCCGAGCGCGCGGCTCGTCTCATCGGCAGTAATCTTCCCTTCACAGAAGCTCTGCACCCTGTCGAGAAGCGTCTGCGCGTCACGCATTGAGCCGTCGGCGAGGCGCGCGATGAGCGCCAGAGACTCCCCGTCCGCGTCGATCTTCTCGTCTGAGCACACCTGCTTGAGGCGCTGCTCAATCGTCTGCACGCTCAAGGCGCGGAAGTCATGCCGCTGGCAGCGAGAGAGCACGGTCTCGGGAATCTTGTGAACTTCTGTCGTTGCGAGGATGAAGACCGTGTTCGGGGGCGGCTCCTCGAGGCTCTTCAGCAGCGCGTTGAAGGCCGACACGCTCAGCATGTGCACCTCGTCGATGATGTACACCTTGAAGCGGTACCCGGGAGGAGGCAGCGACTTAAACGAGTCCATCAGGTCTCGCACGTTGTCGACGCTGTTGTGCGAAGCTCCGTCGATCTCTCGCACCGCGAGGCTCGTGCCCGCGGCTATCTCCTTGCAGCTCTGGCACTCAAGGCACGGCTCAGTCGCGCCGCTCTTCTGGCAGTTGATCGCCTTGGAGAGGATGCGCGCTACCGACGTCTTTCCGACGCCACGCGGGCCGGTGAAGAGGTATGCGTGCACCACCTTGTCGCGCTTGATGGCGTTTGAGAGCGTGCGCGTTACGTGCTCTTGTCCGCTGACTGAGCTGAAACCGGCTGGGCGATACTTTCTGGCTAGAACGAGGTATGACACGAAATTATTTCTCTCACTGAGGCGCTAGCTGCCGCCTTGGACAACCGAGCTAGAATACCTGGAATTTCGATTCGGCACACCAGAAACACGGTCGGCAGGGGCGGTTCTTTTTGATGGTGCCAGCGGAGAATTCGGCCGGCACCCTGCTCGCCATCCACCGGCGAGCCTGCTCGTGCACGCGAAGGAAGCCGCTCTCAAAAGAGCCTGACTCGACCGAGGTGAGCCGTAGAGACCTAGGGTCGAGATCTTAGAAGGAAGAGCTCCTGGTCAGGAACTCAACTGGAAAGCCCTCTTGTTTCTGGTGCCCTGGCGGATTGCTCTCTTCGAGCAACGCTGGGGGTAGTCGGCGCTCTTCGCGAACGTTCACGTTCGAACGGGAGGTTCTCAGGTAAAAACAGAGACTTAAATCTCGTTGCTAGACCTGGCCGCGGATTTCCGCGAAGAGGCTTCTAAATAGACGACGACCGGGGACACATCACAGATGCATGCGGTACGGTTGCTACCTTCCGGTCCTGGCCGGGTTCGCGCACTTTCTCGCGCGCCCCAATCGCCGCGCCAAGAGTATAGAGGGCTTCGTCGCTGCTGTCACGAAAGCCTGGCTGTAGCGCCGCACAGCAGGCAGGTGCAGCAGCTCGCCTCAGAGGCCCCCCGAAACACATCGTCATTTCAGCGTGTTAGAGCGCCTTTTTGCTTGGCACGGGAGATGCCCATGAGCTTGGCATGAAGCTAACGCCTGCCATCCTAAGAGAGATCTCCTTCCAGGTAACTCACGGCAACCCGTGGTGGGGGATCCTGATCGCCAACGAGTACATGCGCCCATCGGAGCCGCTGCACCATGCCTTACAGCGCCAAGCGATGCAGCGCTACCTGCGGCTGAGGGCAAGCGGCGCGCCGAGCCTGGGCAAGCTTGAGGCGATGCTCCGGTCCGGCACCCGAGCCGCGCAGCTCTCGCCTGTGGAGCTGGCCCGGGTGGGAGCTCGAGCGGTGCCGGCGCGACGTAGCGTGCCGAGCCGTTTCCGGAGATGCCACGAGCGGGTCAATGCATCTGCTCCGATCCGCCGGCGTCGCCCCGCGGCTGCATTCGGAGCAGCCGCTCGTATCGCTGCGTTGCCTCGATGAACTCTGCCGACGCTGCGCCCTTGTGTGCGCCACCGATTCGGTCTGGATGGAGCGACTTTATCAGCTTGCGGTACGCAACCTTAATCTCACGTGTAGTAGCGCTCGCGGGAAGGTTAAAGAAAGAGAGGTGCCATGCTCTTTCGGCGTCCGCGCTGTTGATGCCTGGCGAGACCAGCACCTCTCCTGCCCGGTCTTTCTCGCGGGCTTTTCGACGCCTCACGAGCCACCACGCTAGGGCCGCTGCCGTGAGCAGCACGAGCAAAGAAGCCAGAGCGTCGAGCCAGTTGAGCAGCTGCGGCTCGCGGCAGCCATCTCCAAGCAATTCGCTCACAGACTCATCTTTCTGAGCGTACAGGCGAAGCGTCCTGCAAGCCTGCTGCGCGCGCGCTCCTCGCAGCG
>OMIG01000016.1 GCA_900299035.1 Pseudomonadota bacterium | reverse complement strand
TGTGAAGAGAGCGTCCTGAAGGCCAAGGCGATCTACTGCAAGCTGTCAGGGGTCCCTATCGTCAAGGCGCACTCCATCGTCCGCCGTGCCATGGCAGGGTTCTCTCATCTCGAGCTGCCGCTTACCCACGTGGCGCTTCTGCCTGAGGCGAGGAAGTTCTTCGAGGGGATGGTCACGCACGCCGGCGAGGTTGCGGCGCTCTACAACACGACCCTCGATGGTTACCGGGCGTCGCACAAGATTCGGAATGCTGCCAATCCTTTTCCCAATATGAAGGTCGGGGAAGATTCGGTTGAGCTCCCTCTGTGGCTGCTGTCCGGCAGCGCGCGTGTGCCGGTTCGAGCGAACCGCATGGTTGGAGCTTCCCTCCCCGAGGGGGTTGTTGTGCCAAGAGGCAGCATTGTAACTCTCCTCTTGCGAGCTTTCTGCGCTGACTTCTTCATCCATGGGCTTGGAGGCGGCAAGTATGACCAGTTCGTTGACAGTTTCGGCAGTTGCTACCTGAAAAGTGCACTGCCGCTGTTTGTGGTAGCAAGCCGCACGCGCTACCTTTTCCCAGATAAGGTTCGGTCGTTGGAGGCAGAACTTGACCTCAAGTCAGCCCTGAAGAATGTGGTTTCTCACCCGCAAAACTTCTTGCGCCGAGGGCTTTTTTCTAGCGAAGAGGAGCAGGAGCTTCTGGCGGCGTCGAACGAGCGGGCGGAGCTGCTGGCTGCGCTAAAGAGTGCGACGGATGCCGCGGAACGCAGCAGAGTCGCGCATCAGCTCAATGCCCTCAATAGCCGGATCCGAGAGTTCCTAGAGAAGACCCCGCTCTATTCCAGGCTTCAGTCCGCTGACTGCTCTGACGCTGCCCTTAAGAGCTGGAGCTTTAGGGAGTTTCCCTTCTTCATGTGGAAGGCTGGGCGCCTCGGCTGAAGAGGCTGCAAGAGGAGCCTGCCATCTAGCCATGGGCGAGGCCGAAACTGGTGAGCACATGGCTCTAGCGCGCTGCCTTGAGCGATTACAGCGCCCTGCGATCGTTCAGAAGGATTTTTCAGGACTTCCATGGCTCCTTTTCACTGAATCTCGCCTGGCTACGCCTCTCATCGAAGGACGAAGATCCTAGCAGTCGCGGTGTCTGAGATAGCAGTTTCCCGCCTAGACACCCGGCGGCGCCGTGTCTTAACCTCTCCAGGTCATCGCTGTGAGATAGCAGCCAATATCGCCTTTTCTTGAGGTCCTATGCTTGCCGATAAGCCTTCCGAGTGCGTGCAGCTGTCAAAAGAGTCTGGAGGGCTACTTACGATTGCAACCTCCCTTGGTGTGCTTGCGGGAGTGATGCTCGCGGTAGTCGGCATATGGTTGCTTCAGTATCACGGCGACCAGCCAGGTGTTGGAGTGACGCTGCTTGCCTTAGGGTGTGCCCTGTTGGCTTGGCTTCCTCGGGGCGCGGCACTCATGCTGCTGTTCGCTTGGCGCAGGCATTTGGCGATTCTCCTCTGGGGAGTGGCCCTATTCCTGTTCCTCAAGACGTGCGGAACCGTCATTCGGATAAAGACACCGGATTGGGAGCAGCTAACCTTGGAGTGGCTACTCTCCGTCGGTGTTGCCATTGTGGCTGGTTTTCTGTGGAGTGGTCCATCTGAAAGGCAGCTCTCGAAAAGGGACACAATACTAGCGGTCGGGATCTTCTTGGCTGCCGTTGCAGTTCGTTGTTTCGCGGTGGTTACCCGCTCGCCAAACGCAATCATTGATGAGCTGCATGTGTTCTCGGCTAATCTTAGTAGTGTCGCTCCGCCGGCAGAGAGTCCCTTCGGTACGCTCAATTCATTCCCGGCTTTCTGGTACTGGTTAGTATACTTCCTCTACCCGCTAGCCCAGCCATTCGTTGACAAATTTGCCTTCGAGAAGGCACTTGCTGCATCGGCGGGTGCTATGTCAGTTGCAGCCTGGTATCTGGTTATGCGCCTCTGGGGCCAGAGGGCTTCGGCTCTATGCGCCGCTTCTCTCCTGTGCTTCCTTGGCTGGCACTGGGTGAATTCGAGGCTGCTATACTGCTACCCGTTTGACCTTGCATTCATAAGTCTCGCTACCCTCTCACTCGTCCTTGCTCTTCGAAGCGACAATATCGGCTTCGCTTGCCTTGCTGGAGCTTTCTCCGCGTTGACCCTGGTGTTTCAGAAAGTCGGAGTGATGATTGTCCCGTTGCTTGGCTACGTCCTCGTAGACTCTTACCTGAGCGGCGAGAAGTCAAAGCGGACTACGGTGGTAAAGACAGGTATCGCCTGGCTCAGCCTGATGGTTCTGCTGTACCTGCCGGTGGTGTTGTACGGCATGAGCCAAAACGCCGAAGGCTTGTTGCCAAGACAGGCCTTTATGGCTGGTGGTCGTTCTCACGCGCTTGCCGAAAGAGGACTCACGCAGGGTAGCGCGGCGCTGCTGATGGCTAAGGACGTATTCTACCAGCTTTTGATCAGGGAGTCGGACCAGTTAAGACACCTCTTCCGGATGGAGGGCACGCTGCTCGATCCGGTTTTTGCGGGAGTTTTTTTAATTGGCTTGTTTACCGCGATCCGCGGGTGCTGGAAGTGGCAAGCTGCCCGCGTGGCGCTGGTGGGCTTTGTGTTGTTCACGCTCCCGATGGCCCTGTCCTTTCCGGTAGATGGCGGTGCCGAGCATGGGCTTGCGCGCAGAATGGTTGGGGTGTCTCTCTTTGCCGCGTGGTTTGGTGGCATCGGCGCTGTCAGCCTTGCTGAACGGATTGCTCCGGTGCAGATGCAGAGGACGGTTCTTGCCGTTTTATGCGCTGCTTCTGCCTTCATAAACGCGAAATTCCTGTACTCCTATTACCTCCCCGCTTCGGTGGAGGTTCCCGGTACCCTCGAAAGGGATCTTGCTATCCAGAGAGCTTCGGCCATCAAAACCGTCCGCGCCCTTGCGGCCACGGGGGTGAAGACGCTCTACCTGGCAGATTCGGAACCGATGCCTGCTTCCCTCCCCACGAAAGACATCAAGATGGTGCTTGCAGATCTGCCGAGCGCCGAGCAGCTTGGCTCGCTTGAGGACCTCAAGAGCCGCCTACGGGCCCACAATGGGCAGCCAGCTTTCGTGGTTGTTCCTTCAGCCACTGCGACTCTCGGCAAACACTACCAGGACATCCCGGTCCAGCTCGCAGAGCTGATTCCAAGTTACCTGTGGGTGCCTGGACCGCCGGACCAGCACGGGATTGTGACCGTTTGGTACGCCTTTGTGTACCCTGGATAGGCTGGGTCTTAGGGCTGAAGCTGTCTCGAAGTAATCACAGGAGCGGCGCACCGCTAGCGTCTCTTCGAGCCATCTCCAGGCCGTGCGACACCTCACTAAGCACCGTGCCAAGGACTGAGTAGTTCCATGCGAGCACGACCGGCAGTAACACCGAGACACTCCAAACCCAGGCGGTGCGCCAGAGAGGCTTACACCCAGAGGCGCCTAGTACGGAGAGGGCGACCAATGGCGCTATCCAGTTTAGCGAGTAGAGGATGAACTCTCGCCCGTAGAAGATGTGGAGCCCGAACTGCCCGAACACCCCGAGGAAAAGTAGCAGCCCGACTGCGCCGAGACGGCGCAGGGTTAGGCACACAACTGCGAGAAGGGCTGCCAGGGCGGCCTGTAGCGGCAGCAGGAACCAGGGCTGAGCCGCTTGTTTAGCTTCTTCCAGTGAGAGCGAAAAGTACCCAAAGGATTGAAAGAGTGCTGAGTAGCCTGGCACAGGAGCGGCAAACGGGTTCACAAACATCTGCCGCGCAACTGACAGGACAGAGCTAGTATTCAAGGAGGTGACTGCCAGTGGACGGCTGTAGAGCCTCTCGCCAGAAACGATATTCGCCCTGTAAAACACGGGCGCGGAGGGATTAATAGAGTGCTGCCACTCTGCGAGACCCACTACCAAAGCGCTTCCGACTAGCAAAGATACTGAGATCAATCCAAGAGCTACTTTGAGGCCCTTTGTCCCAAAGCGCGAAAATGAAAACCATCCACGAAATGTGACTGCAAGAAACCAGAAGCTCACCTGCGTTACCGTGTAGCCGATAGAGAGCGGCAGGAGGAGTGCCCACCCGACGCACTCGCCGCATGAGAAGGGCTTCTCTCGTCGCACGAGGCAGAACCAGAGCGGCAAGAGAGCGGAAACTCCGGACCAAGCGCAGGACTCAGGCACAACTGACATGAGCCGGACCGAAAAAGAGCTCAGAAAGATTGCCCCAGCGAGCGGTATCCCGGGCCGGAAGCCCGGGCAGGAAAGTCGAACGATGAGAATGAGGAGCGTCAACTGGATGGCGACCCCTAGGCAACAGACTAGCTGCGCAGTTCGGAACTCTGGGAGTCCGAGGGGCCCGAGAGCACTTGCTATTGGGGTTAGGAGAATCTGGAATAGCGGGTGGACACTCAGGCGAAGCCCATCGCTGTGAAACGAGGTGATAATGCGGACCACTCTATCTACATCTGCATCAAAGATTCCGCTTGAGTACTTCCGGAGGTCGACGTCACCTGGGAGACTCCAAACCGAGAATACGGAGAAGCAAGCGGTTCCGAAGAAAATAAGCCATGACAAGAGAGCTGCAACATCTTGGCCATTCGAGCTGCTCTCTGGAGAGTTTAGGGACCCTGCCTCGCTTTCTTGGGGTCGGCTCATTGTCGCTTCTAAAAGTTCCATCGCAGGCTATTCAGAGGGCTAAAAACAGCTGCCTACTTCGTCAAAAAGCATAGCCGTGAAGGGTAGCGCCGAACAGCCTAGATTGTGAAAGTGGCAGAAGCTCGCTGGGTGTTTTGGCATACCGGATCAGTCCTTCTCGACTCACACCTCCGTCGGTGCCTTAGGCAGCGACATCCGCGTGTATCCTACGGAACGAAGTAGGACCAGAAGATGTTTACCCCGTCGGAAAATGGGTGTTCTTCGAGCCTCCCGTCCGGGTAGAGGGCCTTTAGCCGTTCTCGTAGGTCTGTCTGATCGGGGGTAATGAGCCAGGCAAAAGGCCGCGGTCCGCACTGGGTTGAGGCTTCAACCATCGGCACGGCTTCGAAGTCCTTCATGTGGCGGCCGTACCCGTAGAACTGCAGCTCTAATTTGTCGACGTAGATATCGTAAAGCTGCCTCCTGCTGCACACCGTTACGTTCTCTGGGAGACCCATGATGTAGCGGCCGGCCACCTCAGGTTGCGATGATGGAATTGGAGCAACCGTGAAGTAGCGCCGTAAGTCGACTGCCGCCGAGGCAAAGACCAGCGTGAGCGCAGCGATCATGAGAGCCAGCCGAAGAAAGGTGAGGAATGAGTGCTGGGGCATTCCCAAGAGCTTGAAGCAGCGGGCAGCAAGGGTGCCAGCAGCTTCACATGTTCTCTGCAAGGCGAGCGCTACACAGAAGCAGCAGGTAAACATCGTGATGATGAGCTTGGGCCAGTACGGGATGCCGCTCCACATGAGCTGGCCGAGCGCAAGGTTTACGGCGGTGATGAGCAGCAGAATGGCAACCGCCGCATTCCGCGACCAGGAAGCACATGCCACACCTAGCCCCAGCCAAACGAAGGGCGCTATGAGCGATGAAAAGAGAGTTTCTGAGCCGCGCATCTGGCCGCTCGAGTCGTTTGTGACCTGCACCATGAGGAAGGCCCTCTTGAGCTGGTGAAGGGCGAATGACGGGATGTACTGAAACTGCTGTGACGCCATCGTTTCCTTGAGCGTGTCAATGTCGATAAACGAGGAGCCCGGCCTATTCGACATAAACCAGGGCCCGCGGTGTACCTGGAGGTCGGTGATGTTTGGCCCGAAACTGATCAACAGAGCGAGTCCGAAGAGCAGCCAGCCCGGAAGCATCTTCGATATTGACTGTGGCCGGTGGCAGGCGAGATATGCGGCGACTAGCGGGGCTGTAAAGATCAGGGATCGAATCGAAATGTAGAGCTGAAGGCAAAAGCCGAAAAGGAATCCTGCAGCGGCCATGGCCCACAGGCGCTGAGACCTCAGCCCGTGCACGAGACACAGAAGCCCTAGCAGGCAGAACACCCACGGGTCGATGTTCATGACGTGTCGCGAGAAGTGCACGAGTGGCGCATAGGTCGCTGTGACAATCGCTGCGAGCGCAGCCAGTCGGTGCGAGTCACAAGAGCGCCAGACAAGTAGGTAGGCCGCTGCGACCATCACAGTCCCTAGCACCGCCTCTGGAAGGCGATTGGCCAAGATCCCCGGCCCCAAGAGCCATGAAGCGATAGAGAAGAACGAGAAAGCGAACGAGGATGTCCCGTACTCATTTAGCCCGGGCAGAAGCCATTTGTCGGGCGAGATGTTCCTGTAGGCGCCAAGCATCGCGCCCGCGTTGTCCATGTTGACCGTGTGGGGGGTGTCGATAATGTCGTAGCACCGTATCCCGAGGGCAGCAGCGATAATTGCCGAGAAGATAAAAAAATTGCGTCGAGTAAAGGGGGGAGATACCTCACCAGGTGCCGCGGTTCTTTCGGCGAAGAGCATGA
>OMIG01000015.1 GCA_900299035.1 Pseudomonadota bacterium | reverse complement strand
TGTGACTGGCGCTACTCGTCCTACGAGGGGCGAACAACGATACCTGCTGATGTCGCTGAGCGTTCGGGGATTGTGGCCGAGCGGGTCGGGTCCAAGACCATAGCGACGGTGCTGCGTGCGCGCGGCAAGATACTTCCGAGTGAGCACCGCATAGCGCATGTCATTCCACGCTTCTCCGGCGTGGTTCGCGAGGGCAGGAAGCACGTCGGAGACCCGGTCGAGAAGGGAGAGGTGGTCGCTGTTGTGGAGAGCAACCAGAGCCTCCAGCCGTTCGAGGTAAAGTCGCAGATCTCGGGCACCGTTATCAGCGGACACCTGATCGTTGGGGAGTTCGTGCCCGACAGCCAGTGGATCTTCGTTGTAGCTGACCTCTCTGTCGTGTGGGCCGACCTCTTCGTCCCGCTCCGCGACTCGAAGAAAGTTGCTGTAGGGCAGGCTGTGCGCATTCAGTCGGTGAACTCAGACGCGAGCGTTGAGGGGAAGGTTACCTACGTGGCCCCATACGCCGACGAAAAGTCACAGTCGCAGCTCGTGCGAGTGGAGCTTCCAAACCCGAACACGGAATTCCTGCCAGGGGCGCACGTCACAGGGGACATTTCAATCGAGAGCGTGGAGGCTCCCGTAGCGGTGCGGAATGAGGCGATTCAGCGCTTTGGGCGCTGGACGGTCGTCTTCAAGAGAGAGGGCGACACGTACGAGGCTCGCCCAATTGAGCTGGGGCGTTCAGACAGCGCATGGACAGAGGTGAAGAGTGGACTATCGGCCGGCGAGGAGTACGTGGTGGCGAACTCGTTTCTCGTGAAAGCCGACATCCTTAAGGCTGGCGCTACCCACGATCACTAGGAGCAAGAGGCACGCATGTTTACCCGGATTATCAAGACCTCTATTGAGCACCGCTTCGTGGTGCTCTTATTGTCCGTAGCCTTAGTGGTGGCTGGAGTGCTGTCCTACCAGAGGCTCGTTATCGACGCGGTGCCAGACATCACCAACGTGCAGGTGCAGATTAATTCGCCTGCCTCGGGCTACTCGCCCTTCGAGGTGGAGCAGCGCATCACCCAGCCGATTGAGCTCATTCTCGCAGGCCTGCCTGCCCTTGAGTCTACGCGATCGATATCACGGTACGGGCTTTCGCAAGTTACCGCTATCTTTCGGGATGGCACCGACATCTACTTCGCTCGAAGCCTCATATCGCAGCGGCTACAGGAATCCCGAGATCGCCTTCCCCCTGGGGTGAGCCCACAGATGGGTCCGCTCTCGACGGGGCTGGGAGAGATCTTGATGTATACCCTGGAGAATGATCCAGAGGCCGGCGGCAATTTGTCGCTCGAGGAGCTGCGCGAAGTGCAGGACTGGGTGGTGAAGCCTCAGCTCCGGACCGTGCCAGGAGTAGTTGAGATCAACTCAATCGGCGGCGCGTCAAAGCAGATCATCGTCACGCCGAATCTTGAGAAGCTCCGCTCGTACGAGTTCACGCTTAACGACGTGTCTCAGGCCATAGCGCGCAACAACACCAATGTCGGCGCCGGATTCATCGAGGGCAGCGGCGAGCAGCTCCTCATCCGGGTGCCAGCACAGGCTGCCGCGTACGGTGACTTGCGTGAGGTAGTCGTCGGCATCCATCAGGGCACGCCTGTTCTCGTGCGGGACGTAGCTGACGTGAAGGTAGGATCGGAGCTGCGGGTCGGCGCGGCGACCGATGGAGGGAAGGAGATCGTCCTTGGAAACGTCATGATGCTGGTCGGAGAGAATGGCCGGGACGTGTCGTTGAGAGTGAGCGAGAAGCTTGAGGAGATCCAGCCTACGTTGCCAACAGGAGTGTCTCTTAAGCTTAGGTACAAGCGGTCCAGCCTCGTCGACTCAACCATTGAAACTGTGAGAAGGAACCTGCTTGAGGGGGCGCTGCTCGTGATCGCAATCCTCTTCGTCGCCCTTGGCAACTTGCGCGCGGCGATTATCACAGCCTGCGTGATTCCGCTTTCGATGCTGATGACTATCCTGGGCATGGTGCGGGGCGACCTGAGCGCCAACCTAATGAGCCTTGGGGCGCTGGACTTCGGCCTCATAGTAGATGGAGCCGTGATTCTGGTTGAGAACTGCATCAAGCGGCTCGGCGAAGCCCAAGAGAAGCTGGGGCGAAACCTCTCGAAGGAAGAGCGGCTCGACGTCGTGTTTAACGCATCGACCGAGGTGCGCCAGGCCACGATGTTCGGGGAGCTGATCATCATGGTGGTGTACGTGCCGATCCTGGCGCTCTCAGGGATCGAGGGAAAGATGTACCACCCCATGGCGATCACGGTGCTCCTTGCCCTAGGCGCGTCGTTCATTCTCTCACTCACCTTTGTTCCGGCGGCTGTGGCTACGTTTGTGACGGGCCGAATCAGGCACGGGGGCGGATTGCTTGAGCGTCTCCAGCACGGGTACGCCCGGCTGCTCGCCACAGTCCTCGCCAGTAGGCGGGCGGTAGTTGGCAGCGCTGCTGCATTCTTTGTTGCGTCTGTTGCCCTCTTTACCCAGCTCGGATCCGAGTTTGTGCCGTCGCTCGATGAAGGAGACGTGGCGCTGCATGCCTTGCGCATTCCCGGCACTTCGCTCAGCCAGTCTATCGCAATGCAGCACGAGCTTGAGAGGTCCATCAAGGCGGTGCCGGAGGTGTCGGACATCTTCGCCAAAATAGGCACGGCTGAGGTAGCGACGGACCCAATGCCACCAAGCGTGGCAGACGGGTACGTGATCCTCAAGCCTCGCTCGGAGTGGCCTAACCCGTCGAGGCCGAAGGCCGAGGTGGTGTCCGAGATAGAGAAGATAGTCTCCCCTGTGCCGGGCAATAATTACGAGTTTACCCAGCCGATCCAGATGCGTTTCAACGAGCTGATCGCCGGTGTTCGAAGCGACGTTGCAGTGAAGGTCTTTGGTGATGACACAGAGGTGCTGCTAGAGCAGGCCCAGGCAATCAAGTCCATACTAGACCGTGTCCCTGGAGCGGCTGACACGAAAGTTGAGCAGATGACGGGCCTTCCCACAGTCACCATCAAGCCGGACAGAGCGAAGCTCGCCCGGCTCGGCCTCAATGCCTCAGACGTGCAAGAGGTAATTCGCATGGCGTACGCCGGCGAGGAGGTGAGCGCGTACTTTGAGGGCGACCGCCGCTTTCCTGTCGTTGTTCGTCTTGGGGATGCGGAGCGGCAAAACTTGGAAGCTATCAAAAGCCTGCCCATAGCGATCCCAGCAGAGGTCTCTGCGCACAAGAAAGCGCTCGAGATCGAGCGCACGAGCCTCCACCTTGAGGCGCCGGACAGGGCGTACGTGGCACTGGGGGACATCGCCGAGGTGTCAGTCCTTGAGGGGCCCAACCAAATCAGCCGCGAGAACGGCAAGCGCCGAGCCGTTGTGACTGCGAACGTCCGAGATCGTGACATTGGATCCTTTGTTGAGGAGGCGCAGGCCAAGATTGCGTCAGGGCTTGCCTTGCCGTCTCAGTACTGGCTGGGGTGGGGTGGCCAGTACGAGCACCTTCTCTCTGCAGAAGCGCGGCTCATGGTGATAGTGCCACTGGTTTTGGTAAGCGTTTTTGCCCTCATCTATCTCACGTTTAGGTCGTTTTCATACTCGGTGCTCGTGTTTAGCGGAGTGCCGTTTGCGCTTTCAGGAGGAATTATGGCGCTTTGGCTTCGGGGTATTCCATTCTCAATTTCAGCGGCGGTGGGGTTCATCGCGCTGTCTGGGGTCTCGGTGCTCAATGGGCTTGTACTGATAACTTTCACCAAGAACCTCTTTGACGAGGGGCGCGGGGCTGTGGAGGCGGTAGTCCAAGGAGCCACAGCTCGGCTGCGTCCTGTGCTGATGACTGCGCTCGTTGCATCGCTCGGATTTGTTCCGATGGCAGTATCTCAAGGGACGGGCTCAGAGGTTCAGCGACCGCTTGCAACGGTCGTCATCGGGGGCATCGTGTCCGCGACAGCGCTAACGCTGATCGTTGTGCCGGTGCTGCTCGCGGCTCTTCGAGAGAGAGAGCTGCGAACCGGAAGCGGTAGGACCTCATTCAGTCGGGTTGGCGGGGTTGCCGCAGTAATCCTTATCACGGTGGCGCCCGCCCTAGCAGGGTGCGCTGCATCCCCAAGTGTCAGCGCCCCTCAGGAGTTGCAAAACGAGCTGCCAATTCAGGTTGAGCGAGACGCGCCCAAGAATGTTCGGCTAGACGTCTCTATGACACGAGAGGCTGATGCAGTGCTGTTCCACGTTCACCTAAACGAGCACCGTGCGAGCCGCACTACGTTTGGGCACATTCACGTCACGGTCTTTGACGCGGCTGGGCAGGTTACTTGGCAAGCCGAAGAAGCGCCCAAGCTCGCGAGGCACGGCAGCGGCAGGGCTTTCAGTTACGCTGAGTTCTCGTTCCGAGTGCCGCGTGCCCTCGTTGAGGGCGGAAAAATACGGCTGCACTACGACCTGCCTGGCGATTAGAGGTTGGGAGTTGGATGGGGGCAAAGGGGTGTAAAAAGCGCTGCCAGCCGCCTTGTGGGGCTGAAAGCCATGCATTTGGAGCCGTCGTTTTTTCCGCTCGATTGACTGCATTATCAGTACGTTAACCTTAAGAACCTGTTTCGCTTGAACTTTCTGTTTGACCCCGCTGATCTAACACTGATACCCTACCGGCGGATCTGGTTACCGCTCCGGGACAACACCGGTGGAAATAAAGACCTCCAGCGCGACTGCTGAAGGCGACAGTGTCGGTTCTCGGCGCTGAGTTCCTGCGGCCTATCAGAAATGTTCGTGCCGTGGAGGAATGAAAATGTCAAAGAAGTTGTACGTAGGAAATCTGCCGTTCTCGATAGGAGACGGTGAGTTGTCGCAGGTGTTCGCGCCCGCAGGCAAAGTTGTGTCTGCTCGTGTAGTGCTCGATCCAGCAACCGGCCGCAAGCGCGGTTTCGGTTTCGTTGAGATGTCGAGCGAGGACGAGGCTCAGGCAGCAGTAAACATGTTTAACGGCACCGACGTCGAGGGTCGCTCGATTGTCGTTGATATCGCCCGTGAGCGCGAGCCGCGCCAGGGTGGCGGTGGCGGCGGCGGATTCAACCGCGGCGGCCCGCGTAGGCATGGCGGCGGCGGACATGGCGGCGGAGGCCGTTACTAAGCCGAACGCTTGTTACGCAAGCTGTTGAGAAGCCACAGGGTAACCCCCTGTGGCTTTTTTATTTTTGTATTTAGGGTTGGGCCTGAGTGCTCGAGCAGCTGAACGTACACGTGTTCGCGTCCTAAACCGCAGGTGCGGTTGATCAAGGGCCTGCGTTCGAAGGAGGCCCATCTTGAGGTTCTCCTTGTGCCTGGCTTTGAGGCATGTCGCTTTCATCGAGCAGTGCGGGAGGTGGGGCGGGAACGTTCACGTTTAGGTGCACGAGCAGGTGCACGTCAGGGCAAGCAGGGAGCAGGCACGCATAGAGGCCTTCTTGGCCGGGCATCCATGGGCACTCTCTAGCGCCGGTATCTGTTCAGTCTATGTGCAGCGCATCGCATAGGAGCTGGCGCACCGCCTTGAAAGCGGCGATCTGGCGCGAGTCCTGGTCGTTGTCGAGGGCTGACGGTCGCTCAAGGTAGAGCACCCCGATGCGGCGTCGCTTGCCGAGGGAGCTGGCGATAGTCGTTAGCGAAGGGTCGTGGAACGCCTCATCTCGCTCGATAATCGGCTGAGCGCAGGCAAATGCGTTGGCGATGGCGTCATCGTGATCGGCTGCGGCTTCAATCAGCTCTGACTCAGAGATCCCGAGCTCAAGGCCCGGCAGCACGGACGTGCGCAGAGTAATCGGCGAGATCTCCCGGCCCCTCACTTTTCCGATCATCGTTCGCGGAGCCAGGGTCAAGGAGGACGGATCGACAACGAAGACGCACCCGCCAGTAAAGCCCGCTTTTGGGATGAGCTCCCTGACCAGCCGCTCCAACACTTTGCGATTAACTGCGTCCGGTGTCAGCTCAGAGTAGAGGGCTCTAATCAGCTCCTGGACTTCAGGCGGACACAGCTTCACGTAGCGGTTTTGCTTCGACTGCTGGGCTCGCTTGTGAGAGGCAACTTTTCCTTCTGGGTTGAAGCTCTCAAGGTTTTCAAACGAGTCCGGGATGGCTTTTGAATACTTCTGTGAGTTCGAGGAGGCGCGCTGCTGAATCGCCTCGATACCCTGAGGGCCGACCGTTCGAAGCAACTCCTCCTGGGCTATTCGCCACTGATTCTCCGCCGCTGGGTAGAGGTCGGGGCTCTCGGCGTGCGCGAGCGCTTCGCCGACTTGGCAGAGCTCGTCGTATACCTGCCACTCTTGCTTGATGCTGGCGACCTCTGGGCCCGCCAGGTTCAGCTCCTTGGGGTGAATAATCCGCATCGCCAGCATCGTGGGTGAGAATCCCAGCTCCCTCGTCAGCTCGTCATCGAGCGAGGAGTTCTCAGGGATGGCGGCAATGACGCGCTGGTACAGCAGCGGGTAGTTCCAAGCGATTAGGTTTAAGCCGATCTCACGGAGAATGCCGCGGCAAAACCCCATGTCGGGGTCGAGGTTCTTCTTTTCGCTCAGCACTTCAGCGGTAGAAGCGATAATAGCTGTTTCTCGAAGCCGGTCCGCCTGGAATTCCTCGGTTGCATGAAGCGAATGGGCGGAAGGTAGGCCTTTCGCCGAAAAGACGACGTCCTTGATTTTTTCCGGGCCTGCCCACTTGAGCAGCTCGACTGGGTTGCAGATCACGGAAGCGGGGATGTTCGCCGCAGATGCGAGCGGAATGAGCTCCTTAATCACGTACGTGAAGAGAGCAAAGTCTTGCTTCAATACCTCGATCGTCTTTGCTGGATTTCCTTTGAGGCTGCCATTGTTGCAAGCGGCCTCGAGCGCCTTGAGCACTTCAGGATTAAACGGGAACCACAGGCTGTTCACGTGCGCCACGGCTCGGTTGAGGCGCCGGTCGTTTCCGCTGTCAGAATCGAATGACATCAAGTGCCGCCCTGAGTGGAAGGGTAACTCCTCCCCCAAGAATTCTTCGGCACAAAAGCCGTTGTACTTGATGTTTCGGGCGCTAAAATGCGGACCGATAGGGGTCTGCTAACTGTACGTGATTCCTAGGTGTTCTCCGGGCCGGGGCTGGATTTTGCCAAGAGCGGGCTAGTGTACCGGCTTGCCGGCGGCCTTGAGGAGCCTCTTCCACGAAAGGGCCAGGGAGACCGCCTGAACGATCTCCTCGTCGCCGAACTCCGGGAAGGCAGCGCGCAGCTCTGGCAGGAGGAGTCGCGGCTTCTTCAGTTCGCGAATAGCGAACATCTCAAAACACGCGTCTGCGATTGACGCCAGCGCGCGCTCGCTCAAAATCGAAACAGAGATCTTTTCTTTGCGTACTTCGGGGGCGGCTGGGAGCGTGAGAGTTTCGTGCGCCATACACGGAACAGTAGGCGATCCGGAGCAGCCTGTACACCCACAATGTTTTCAGAGGACGAGAGAAAATGCGCCCAAATAACGCGCTGCCGCTGCGCCTGAGTTTGTTACGGTCTTGAGCGGTGCTGACGAGAGCGAAAAGGATCTGGAGCATCTTCGAATTTGTTGTGACGGGCGAAAGAGGGCTTAGTCCGATGCTGTCGCCATCTGTCCGCACCGCATCGTTTGCCGACCATACGGTATTTCAGAAATGATTCGCCTGCCTGTTTTTCCGCGAATCGAAACCGGTTTTCGATGCCGTGGGCGGAAACTCGGCAGGCCGGCCTGCGCGCCCGTTGAGGCGTTAAAGCGATGTTTTGGAGCCGCTGCGGTCTCAGCATTGGATTGCTCTCGTCTGCGCTGCCGGAGCGCATAGGTTCGCGAAAGATGAGTCGCGCTGAAGACTTGGTCTAAGACTTCATGTTCACCAAGCAAATTGGTACGCTCCCCCGGATGACGGCGGGAACCCCCACATTACAGAGCTGTTCGACACATGAGCCACATCAGGCTCAGCGCGCCGCTTTGAAGGATCTGCTCAAAGGGCGCTGGCTGGTCCGCATCCGGTGGGCATCCCTGGGCGCGTACTCCATTGTGGCTGCGATCGCAGTTGCCCTGCTCGGCATACGCTCTGACTTGCCGGTGCTCTGCGGAATTCTTCTGGTGGGAGCAGCCTCAAATGTCGCGCTCTCACTCGTGCTCCCTCGGCGGCAACAGCGTGCAGCCCTGCTGTGTGGCCTCGCCCTCTCGCTCGATGTGGCTCTTCTGGCGTCGCTTCTGTTTCTGTACGGCGGATACACTAACCCGTTTAGCATGGTGTTCCTGGTGTACGTGACCCTTGCTGCATTTTTTCTCAATGCGCGCTGGACTTGGTGGATCTTTGGGCTCTCGTCGGCGGCTTTTATCTCTCTCTTCTTCTTTCACATTCCGCTTGAGCAGCTCTCGATGGGCAGCGGCCATGGTGGCATGGACCACGCGGCGATGATGATGGACCACGATGGCGGCGCGGGTGGCTTCTCTCTGCACCTGCACGGCATGCTCGTGGCGTTTCTCGTTATCGGCCTCATCACGTCGGTGTTCCTCGGGCGGCTCTCAAGAGAGCTGGAAGAGCAGTCGAGCCGCCTGGAGTCGATGGCTGAGCGCGAGCGTGATGCGCGGCAGCTCATGTCGCTCGCGTCTCTCACGGCTGGCGCTGCGCACGAGCTCGCGACCCCGCTCGGCACTATCTCGCTCATAGCCGAAGAGCTGAAGCGTGAGCTCGGGGAGAGCGCTGCCTGGCGAGAAGACATGCAGGTGCTCGGTAGCGAGCTTGCCCGCTGTGAGCAGGTCCTTGCGCGCATGCGAGCCCAGAGCTCTGAGCTCGCTGGCGAGGCGCCAGCCTGGGTAACCGTCGATGCGGTTCTCAGCGCCGTTGGGGAAGAGCTTCGGCCTGGCGAGAAACTCAAGGTAGAGAGCGTGGGAGCCGGACAATCCTCTCTGTACACCCTCAAGTCGTCTCTCGTGTCGTCTCTCAGCGCACTTGTCCGCAATGGTGCCCAAGCCAGCGCGGAAGGGGAGGCAGTAACGCTCAAGGCGCAGCCTCAGGCGGACGGAATCGAGTTCGTAGTGAGTGACCGAGGCGGCGGAATGTCGACAGAGGTGCTGGCTCGCGTGGGCGATCCGTTTTTTACGACAAAGGGCTCTGGCCAGGGCCTCGGCCTAGGAGTGTTTCTGGTGAAGCTTTTTGCCTCGCAGGTGGGCGGAGCTTTTTCGATGAGCTCCGAGGTTGGCAAGGGTTCCGAAGCGAGGCTCCTCGTGCCGCGGGAGGCAGCCCTATGATCGGCCCGAGCCCTGGATTTTCCAAGCTGCTTGTCTGCGATGACGACACGCCCTATCGTCAGCGGCTTGCTCGCTCGCTGCGTGGGCAAGGCTTCGTGGTTTTTGAGGCAGACAGCGCGGCCAGCGGCATCGAGGCGGCACGCGAGTACTCTCCCGACGCCATCGTTGTCGACATGCGGATGCCCGGCGAGAGCGGGCTCTGGTTTGTGCAGGAGCTCCGCAAATTTCTGCCCGCTGCCCGAGTGCTGGTCCTCACAGGATTTGGCAGCATCTCAACGGCGCTCGATGCGATCCGGCTCGGCGCGACCAACTACCTCACGAAACCAGCGACGCTGGGCAAGATCCTTGAGGCTTTCTTTCCGGAGAAGGGCCTCCCTGCCACGTCGGCAGAGCTGCCGTCGCTCGCAGAAGTGGAGCAAGAGTACGTGAATCGTGTCCTGGAAGAGCACGAGGGCAACGTCTCCCAGGCGGCAAAAGCCCTCGGCGTGCACCGGCGCAGCCTGCAGCGCAAGCTCCGCCGTGAGCCCTGATCGCCCTGGCGACCCCAACTGTGAGCGCTTCAGCGCTCTCAGCCGAGGCATGAGAAGCCTCATCAACGTTCCATCCAAGAGCAGCTAGTGATACCCGGCTAGGCGAGCGGTCGGTTCTCTTCCGCCCTGCCAGCGTCACGACACTGAAACAGGAATGGAGCGAGCCGTGAAGAAACTATCAACGAGATCAGTGCTGCTCATCGGAGCAGCGGGGGCTTTAGTGGGCGCAGCGAGCGCCCTTGCGCAGAGTGGGGGCGGCAGCGTGTCGCCCATGGGAGATACGCTTACCACTGTGTACCGAGAGACGTACGGATACTGCACTGGGTCAATTGGCCGTGATGCGGCGATTGAAACTGATTGGTGGGCATTTCGCAGCGGGAGCCCGGTCGGCAAGTTCAGCAACCTGAAAGTTTTCTCGTACGGCAGCCGGAGCATCGGCGGTGCTGTGAAGAGCGGCCCAAACGGGCTCTCTCAGGGCTACAGCTTCTGGTTCCGGCCAACCTACGGGCTCACGGTCTTTACGAAAGAGTTCTCCTTTCCTGCCTCAGTCCTCTCGGATCCTTCAACTGTTGTGGAGTACGAGCAGCGCCTCAGCGGAGTGGACGCCTTGGGGGCCTCAGACCGTTCGCAGCTTGCTTTTCTGATCGGCAACGCCTGGTACATCTCCAAGGAGTCCGTAGGGCAGAACAGCATCGCGGCATGGGAGACGGTCAGCATGAAGCCGTCCGCCCTCTCGTGGGGAACTGCGGCGGCGGTCGGGAACCTCGGACCGGAGATCCCGGTGGCCTTCAACAAGCAGCTTCCAGCATCGGGGACGGTTACGGCATTCGGCGCTTTCGTTACCACAGTGAGCGGTCGTGTGCGATTCGACAACTACACGATTAAGACTGCGAACCCGCCGGGCGGCGCTTCGCAGTACCCGGAGCTCACTTCAGCTGTCTCGGGGTGTCCTGCGACAAGTCCAGACCGAACGGGAGGGCCGGTCGTCACCCCAACGCCGGGGCCGGACGACGGTGACGGCTCGCCTGATGACGGCACCACCAACCCGGGAGACGGCAGTGGTGGAGGCGGCGTAACTCCGCCCACGACTAACTACGTGCTCTGTCCGCTCAGCGAGCAGGGCGCTGGAAAGGCAGTTGAGATTCCCGCAGCTTCTGGCGCTAAGGTCATCAAGAGAATTGGCCAGAGCACGGATGTTGATCGCAGAGACAGGGCATTGCTGAGCATCATGACAGGCAGACGCCTCCGAGTCGGCTCCTTTGTGAACGTGCTGATGGGCGACTACAACCCGCAGAGTGGGACGCTCGCAATAAAGAAGCGCAAAGCTGGAGCGGCAACGGTGGTTCGCCTGAGAGCGAGCGCGAGAACAGCGATCAACTCGTACCTGTCGCAGCTTGAGCTGATCTCGTCCCGGGCGCCGCTGTTCCCGAAGGCGAACGGCCGCTCGAAGCAGGTTACGGCGACTAGCGCTGCTTGCCTCAAGGAGCTTCGGGCTGCAGTCAACGCCCGGGCCCGGGGCGCAAAGGTTCCGCTCTCTGCGCCAAGAGCAAGGTAGTACGTCCAGATGTGTGACGCGTGCGGGCGCTCTCAGCGCCTGCACGCGTTTTTGCGCGTTCCCTCAATTGCGAGGCGCTGCAGTCCAGGGTACCTTCGGCAGCGCGCATGAAATACCTAAATGCCTCCATCGCCTCTGCAGCGTGCCTCGCTATCGCTGCGAGCCTCATCCTTCAGTTTGCGGTTGGCGCTGGCACAGATGCCTGTAATCTGCCGCTTCTGGCAGTCTTAGTCGTTGGGGGAGGAACTCTCGTTGCTCGCCTCGTTGTCGGGCTGTTCCAGGGAGAATTCGGCTCAGACCTGCTGGCTGGCATCTCAATAGTTTCTTCGCTCCTTCTGGGGCAGTACATGGCCGGCACGCTCGTGGTGCTGATGCTCTCGGGTGGATCTGCGCTTGAGGACTACGCCATGCGGCGCGCGTCGTCCGTGCTGGACGCCCTCGCGCGCCGCAATCCGTCGCTCGCGCACCGGCGTGAGGGGTTGGGCATGGTAGACATCGCCGCCGAGCAGGTGAAGCCGGGCGATGAGCTCGTGGTCCTGCCGCATGAGCTGTGCCCAGTAGACGGCGTGGTAATCGAGGGCCGCAGCTCGATGGACGAGTCGTACCTGACCGGAGAGCCATACCGCATGTCGAAGACTCCGGGAGTCGAGGTAATCTCCGGCGCCATCAACGGGGAGGGGGCTATTATCATCCGGGCGCTCCGGGCAGCGCGAGACTCCCGGTACTCAAAGATTATGGCCGTCATGGAGTCGTCGCGACAGCGCAGGCCCCGCATGCGCAGGCTGGCTGACATGCTGGGCGCGATCTACACGCCCATTGCGGTCGTGATCGCCGCGGGAGCGTGGTGGTGGTTCGGCTCCGCTGAGCGATTTCTTGCGGTGCTCGTGGTGGCGACGCCTTGTCCGCTCATCATCGCCATACCAGTCGCAATTATTGGCGCGATCTCTTGGTGCGCGAAGCGAGGCATCATCGTGCGCGATCCTGTGGCCCTAGAGCGTGCTCACACGTGTGAGGTTCTCATTACTGACAAGACCGGCACTTTAACAGTTGGGGAGCCGACGCTTGTCTCGGTTGAGGCTCGCGGGATGCCTGAACAGGAGGTGCTGCAGCTTGCCGCCAGCATTGAGCAGTACTCAAAGCACCCGCTATCGCACGCGGTGATTGAAGAAGCGGAGAAGCGCCACATTGTGATGGCTGATGTGGCGGAGGTGAGCGAGGTTCCGGGCCAGGGGCTGGTGGGAACCGTCCGAGGGCACAGCGTCAAGATCACTGGGCGGCGCATGCTCCCCGCGGAAGAGACTAAAGACTTCACGCAGTCAGCGGCCGGACTTGAGTGCGTGGTGGTGGTAGACGGTAAAGCGGTTGCTGTCATGCGATTTCGCGATGAGCCCCGCCCTGAGAGCATGGACTTTGTGTCACACCTCGGGCGCCACCACAACTTCAAGGACGTTATCCTGCTTTCCGGGGACAGGGACCAAGAGGTCCAGTTTCTTGCCGCGCAGCTCAAGATCGCAAAGGTGTACTCGGGCAAGTCGCCTGAGGAGAAAGTTGAGATCGTGCGGGAGGAGACTGCCAGGCACCAGACTCTGTACCTCGGCGACGGCATAAACGACGCGCCAGCCCTAACGGCATCGACGGTTGGAGTGGCGTTTGGCCCGCGCAGCGACATCACTTCAGAAGCTGCGGGGGCGGTCATCCTCGAGACATCCCTGCGCAAGGTCGACCAGTTTCTGCATATCAGCAGCCACATGCGAAAGGTCGCGCTGCAGAGCGCCGTCGGCGGGATGGCCCTAAGCGTCTTCGGCATGGGGCTAGCGGCTGCAGGGTTCCTGACCCCGGTTCTGGGCGCCCTGCTGCAGGAAGCCATCGACCTGTTCGCCGTCCTAAACAGCCTGCGCGCCTCCTCCCTAGGCAAAGCCCAAAGCAACCACATCTAGCACCACAAGGTCTCAGAGACCTCGTGGTCAAAAACCAGTCGCGTCAACCCCTTGCTCCGCCGCAAGCGGCCGCCACCACAAAGTCTCAGAGACTTCGTGGTGGTCTACTACAAGGTCTCTGAGACCTTGTAGTGGCTGGTACGGGGCTTGAAAGGTGGTGGGGAGGGGGCTTGCGCCGGGGTGTATGGGCGGGGCCGTTATTGGCGAGGAACGCATGAAGAAAACCTTAGTTGCAACGGTAGCTTGTCTCTCGTTTGTGGCACAGGCCGCGGCCCAGGTCCCAGCGGATTTTGATGGGGATGGGGTATCGGATTTAACGCGATTCAGCAAGGAGAGTGACAACTCTTTGACTTGGCAGACCCTGCTCTCGTCCGACGGCACTACCCTTGAGCTGGGGTCAGTGGGGTCCGACGGGGACGCCCCGATCATGGCTAGCTGGGACACAGGGGGGCCGCAGATCGGCGCCGTGTCACAGGACAGCGCCTCTAAGACCCTGACCTGGTCGATCCTAAACCCCGGACCGAGCTCCATCGAGCGCACTTTTGGCAAGGCGGGAGACCTCGTGGTCTCTGGCGGCGACTTTAACGGTGACGGCAAGGCCGACGCAGCGGTCGTGCGCCTGATATCAGGGCAGGCGCAGTGGAACGTGGCTTACAACCTGTTTAATCCGGCGGCCACGACACCAGTTTTCGACACCTTCACATTCGGCGCCGCCGGAGACCGGGTATTTTACGCCCGTGTGGGTAGCGACAGCGTCGACTGGATCGGTGTGGTGAGAAAGGGCAATTCAAACCGCTCCGTCGCCCGGGTAAAGAATCTAGTTACGGGCGAAGTCCGCCAGTACACGCGGCTGCCTAAGTTCGCCTCGGTCGGGCTGCGGCCGCGCGCATTCCCGATTCGACAGGAGAGTGGCCCAGACCTGCTCGGGTTCGAAGTCATCTCGGGGAACAAGACAACCGTCAAGGTCTACGACTTCTCTGGATCGCTAGTGGCCGAGCACCGCTTCAACGGCAAAGGGCAGAGCCTTGTGGGAGACTTTAACGAAGGGCGCGGCTTTGAGGTTGCCTTCCAGGGTGCTCAGGACAGCGGCGTGTTTAATCCGATCTCGGGTGAAGTGCGCGAGACTCAGTTTCTTGGTGGCACAGCGGTTGACGAAGTGAACGTCAACGCAGTCGGGTCCGCGCCTCCCTCGAATGACAACGGCGGAAACAACAATGGAGGGGGCAGCCCTGGAGGGGGCGGCGGTGGCGGCGGAGGAGGAGGGCTGTCTGGATGTTCTCAGATAATCCCGTGGCCAAGCAGCCACATCTACAAAACTATAGGCTCGAAGCACTTCACGGATATCCGTCGCAACACAATCGGCGTGATCTTAAAGGTTGGCGCCTCGGGTCCATTCCCGCAGTGTGTCAGCGCAATCGACACCAAGGGCAACACGATTGCTTCGCTCGGCCTCTACGAGCGCGGCTTCGGCTGGGCTGCGCGCTACTACGCGGGGTACGGCTGCGGCATGAGCACAGCCCTAAACGGCAGCGCAGTGGCTTCACGCGCTCGGCAGAACACCGGAAACTCCCGGATTTACGTCAAGTTCGACAGCGTGTGCTACGGCCCAATCGAAGCCAATCGCTGCCTCAATAGCAGCTCGTGTTAGGCGCCGCGGATTGGGTGTTCGATTGCTCGGCAGCGTGCTCTTGAGCTACGAGTGTCCGCTGTCCGGCGAGTAGAATTCGTAGTCTGCTTTCTCGGCTGTGAGTCCCGAGAAATGCCCGAGCGATGTCACAGCGAAACAGATTATTCCGATGTACGCCAAGGCGCTTCCGCCAAGCACCAGCGCCTGAGCGCGCGGGGTAAGCTCGATTGCGTCGCTGGGTGCAGCGCAGGGCTCGTCCACGACGAGCAGCCCTCTATGGAACCGGCTGCGGTAGCATGTCTCGCAAAGCCGAGAGTCATTTCCTTCGGGAAGGCCGCAACGATAGCATCCGCTCATAAGGATGCAGTTCGGAAGAAGTGCGAGAAACCTTGAGGCTTATCGCCTATTTTAGCTTTGTTGGGCCCCTAATCAGGGAGTTGGCAGCTATCTGGAAGCCGAATTCGCTGCACCTGGAGCGCAACGGGCCCCTGGGCTACTCCAGCAGCTCGCGCGCGATGATCATGCGCTGAACCTGGTTTGCTCCCTCAACAATCTGGAGCATCTTCGCCTCGCGCATGTACCGCTCGACGGTGTACTCCTTGATGTAACCAGCGCCTCCCAAAAGCTGGACGGCGTCCGTGGTGATCGCCATCGCTGAGTCTGTAGCGAAGCACTTTGCGGCTGAAGAGGAGAGCCTGGTCGAGGCGGGAGAAGCCGAAGGGGCATCGAGATCAGCCGCCGCTTTCTCGACGAGCAGCCGCGAGGCCTCAAGCCGCATGTGCATGTCGGCTACCATAAACTGGAGCCCCTGGAACTCAGCGAGAGCCTTGCCGAACTGCTTGCGCTCCTTGATGTGCCCAATCGCCGTGTCGAGCGCGGCCCGCGAGAGCCCGTTAGCGCACGCTGCGATGTTAACCCGCCCGCCAGCGAGGCCGGAGAGCGCGACTTTGAAGCCCTGGTGAATCGGCCCTAGGAGGCTGGAGGCTGGAACCTGCGCGCCGTCGAAGAAGAGAGAAGCGATCGGAGAGAGCTCACACCCCATCTTTTTCTCGGGGCTGCCGATGGTCAGCCCCTTGGTTGATGCTGGCACGATGAACGCAGAGATGCCGGAGCCGGACGCATCGCTCGTCTTTGCGAACACAACGTACAGGTCCGCAAATCCGGCGCTGGTGATGTAGATCTTGCTGCCCTTCAGCGAGAAGCCGCCTCCGCTCTGCACCGCCTCGGTTGAAAGCGCCTGGGCATCCGACCCGGCCTGCGGCTCCGTAAGCGCGAACCCCGCGAGCAGCTCGCCTGAGGCGAGACGAGGCAAGAGAGACTCCTTCTGCTCCTTGCTCCCGAAGCGAGTAATGAGGCCGCACACCATGGCGTGGACCGAGATGAAGATGGCCGGCCCCATGTCGTAGCGAGAGATGACGTCAAACACTGCTGCTGCTGTAGCGGCGGATGCCCCGATCCCTCCGAAGCTCTCAGGCACCGCCAGGCCCGCTACACCCGCCTCGCCAAAAGAGGCGAAGAGGGCGCGCGGCACCGTGTTGTAGAAAGACTCATTCTGGTACTTGGGGATCTCAGAGCGGCACAGGCGCTCAATGGTCTCGATAACAAGGGTATCCACGGATGAAGCGGTCATGACTTGTAAGATACCTCCCAGAGGGGCGCGGGAAAAGCATGACTTGCAGCAACTCGGCTGGTTTTGGCAAGTTGCGGCGCCTACCCGCTTTTTCCTGCGGGCAAAACAATCGGCAGCCGTGGCTCTATGCCCTTGGCTATCTCGCTCCGAATCGTCTCGCTCGCTACGCTTAGGGCCTCGGCGTGGCGCAGCACCGAGGCAACCAGGTCCTCAAATGAGTCCAGGTAGTCGCGCTCCTGCTGGGTGAGCTTGTCGTCGAACTGGGAGATGCCCCACAGGGGGTTCGTGAAGGGGTTTAGTGCCTGCGAGCGCTTGAGCTGCTCCCTGCGCTTGGCAATCAGGGCTGGAATGTCGACCCAGAAAGAGAAATCCCGCTGGTCGTCGATGCTCTTTCCGTTGCGCCACAGGTAGATGTTGCGCTCTGTCTCAGCCAGGAACCAGAGCGGAGTCGCAGGCTGGCCCTCTGTGGCGAGCAATTCCCGCTTGCGCAGCTCGTTCTCCACAGACTTCAAGACCCCTAAGAGCACGCAACCTCTTGGCAATTTTTGTCCAGTAGCCTGCAAACTCTGCGGACCAGAGGGCCTTGCCGATTTCGATTGGGGTGTCAAAGGTGTTGATCTCCCTAATGTTTTATTAACCGCAGGTTCTCAAGGAATTCGCAGCCCAAGCCGAGTGCAATCTGAGAGCCAACGAGAGAGGGCGGCAGATGCAAGCTAAGAAACAGTCAGTTCTGGTGGTTGATGACTGCCCGATGAGCAGGCACCTGCTCAAGGCGATTCTGGTGAGTGCAGGGCTCGACGTGGTTGAATGCGGCTCCGGGGTGCAGTGCACCGACTACCTAGAGAGAGACACGCCGGCGCTGATCCTGCTGGACGTAATGATGCCCGACGTCGATGGCTTTCACCTACTGGGAGAGATTCGCCGCAAACATTCCGCTGACTCGCTGCCGATAATTCTCGTTACAGCGAGCAGCGAGGAGAAAGACGTCGTGCGCGGGCTCACCTCAGGAGCAAACGACTACCTCACAAAACCCTTCGAGCGAACGACCTTCCTAGCGAGGATCTACAACCACCTGACGCTGAGCCAAATGCGCAAGCACGTCGACGAGCGCCGTGGACGGCTCTCAAGCCTGCTCGACGTTCAAAAGGCCCTTGGGGACATGATCCCTGAGGCGATCATGGTCCACAACCAAGAAGGAGTAATCATCTACAAGAACGAGGTACTGCAAAAGCTGTGCGGCGGAGACACGCACGCACTCGCTCACCAAGTTCTGTGCAGGTTCCTGCCGCTCGACCTGATTGCAGCGATGGAGAAGGAGTTTCTGAAGCACAAAGGCGGCATCGTCGAGCAGGAGTTCTGCCTGCTCAATTCCGACATACACCACCTGCTGGTGCGATCGGCGGTGGTCGACCTCGGAGCGGGCGAGATAGCCCGTATATGGAGCTTCACAGACGTGTCGCGCATGCGCGCCCTCGAGGCAGAGACGAAGGCGCAGCTTGAGGCCGGCTCAGTCGGGAAATTTGCCGGTGAGGTTTCAGAGTACATGCGGGCGCTGCTGTCGCACATCTCTGAGCTTACCTCGCGGCTCTGCGCCGCCCAGGAGAACAACGCGCTTGCTGCCCAGTACATCCAGTCGATAGGCCGATACGTCGGAGAGGGCCAGCAGTTCGCCGACCAGGTGCAGTCAATTGCGGCCAAAGATTGCCGCATCTCGCACGGCACCGAAGACCTAAACGAAGTCCTGCGAGTGGTGGTCGAGGCAGCGCAGCTGAGCGTCGGTGGGCGCATCGCATTTCAGCTCGAGGCCGACCCGAACCTGCCGCGAGTGCCGCTCACCATGCGCAGCCTCTCAAGCATCTTCGGCAATGTCCTCAGCAACGCCATAGACGCAATCGACGGACAGGGCCGCATCACCATCGCGGCACACGCCGACCCTGAGCACGGGCAGGTGCACGTTCAGGTGAACGACTCGGGCAACGGCATGGAGCCCGCGGTTGCGCAGCGGGTGTGCGAGCCATTCTTCACCACCAAGAGCGAGGCAAGCAGGGGCGAGCAGCTCTCGCCCCTCAAAGGGCTCGGCATGTGGAACGTGTACCACTTGGTGCGGTCCGTGGGAGGGCGCCTGTCGCTGACGAGCAGCGTCGGGGGAGGCACGGCGGTTGCGCTCGACCTGCCGGCTGCCTAGCCTAGCGCTGACATCAAATTACCTCGCGGCAAGGCCTAAAAAGCGGGCGGGTCGGCGTCCGCGGGCTAACTCCGCAACCCTGCTGGGCTCCCGCTCGGCGCCACAGCCCCTCGACCGCTACGCTGTAATTGTAGTTGCTCCCACCCTGAGGTACATTCCCCAGGATGCCGAATTCGACCCCAAAGAGAGCGTTGCGCGTATGTCATCTGGCCGATGTTCACCTGGGTTACCGGCGGTACAACAAGCTCTCTAAGAGCGGCCTGAACCAGCGCGAGCTGGACGTCAACATCGCCTTTCAGGAGGCGATCACTCGAATTATCTCGATAAAGCCCGATGTCACCATCATCGCCGGCGACCTCTTCCACTCGGTGCGGCCCTCGAATGCCGTTGTCACCTTCTGCTTCAGGCAGCTGCGGCGGCTGGCAAAAGACACTGGCGCGCCGGTGATTGTGGTCGGCGGAAACCACGAGACCCCGAAGCGGGCCGACACCGGCTCTGTCCTCCAGCTCTTCAGTGAGATCGAGAACGTGCACGTCGCCGATGCGACACAGGAGACCTTCACGTTTCGTGACAAGAGCCTCGCAGTAACCTGCCTTCCGCACCAAGCGATTGCCAATCGCGAAGGGAAGCCCCTGCGCGCCGACGACCGTTTCGACCACAACATCCTTGTGGTGCACGCCCAGGTGAACGAGAAGTGGGTGAGCGACTTTGGGGGAGTTGAGCTTGAGCTAAAGGCTCTCTCGCCGCACGAGTGGGACTACATCGCGCTCGGCCACGTGCATGTTCACCGCACCGTGGGGCTCAACGCAGCGTACTCCGGCTCCCTTGAGCACACGTCGACTAACATCTGGGGAGAAGCTGCCGAGCTAAAGGGCTTCCTTGAGGTATCGCTGCCAGCCGCCAAGCGCACCTTCCACCCTCTCACTTCGCCCAGGGAGGTCATCGTGCTTCCGTCAGTGGACGCCTCTGGCATGGAGCCCGAGGATCTTACCCGTCAGATCGTGGAACGCGGCGAAGCCGTCGCCGGCGGCCTCGACGGCAAGATCGTGCGGCTGTCGATCCACAACGTCTCTCGCGAAACCTACCGCAACCTTGACCACAAGGAGCTGCGAGCCCTGCGGGCAAAAGCCCTCAACCTAACCCTCGACATCACATTCTCGGCGCACAGGCCTGAGGTCGAGGGCCTCCAGCAGCCTGGAAAGGGGCTGCTCAAAGACCAGCTGATCGAGTTCTCGAAGGGCTGGGATGCTCCTGGAGTTAGCACCGAAGAGCTATCAGAGGTGCTCGCGGGCTACCTTGCCAAGCTGGAGGCGAAACATGAAGCTTCGTAGCCTCTCGCTCCAGCTCTTTCGGCAGCACGCATCGAGCGTCGTGCACTTCCCCGACGGCCTGATAGGGATTATCGGCTCTAACGGCGCCGGCAAAACCACCATTCTTGAAGCGATCGGCTTTGCTCTCTTTGGCTCGCGCGCCCTGCGCGGCCGGATAGAAGACGTTCGCACTCGTTTCGCCCAGCCTAAGAGCGGGAGAGGGAAGAAAGACCAAGACCTTCGGGTAGAGCTCACGTTGGAGCACGAAGGCGTGCTCTTCCGAATTGAGCGCACGCTGTCCGACGCAGAGCTGTACGTAGGAGGCGAGCCGAAGCCCGTCGCCGCCGGCAATCGCGAGGTCTCAGCGCGCATCGGCGCAATCGTGGGCATGTCGCACGACGAGTTCGTCGCCACGTACTGCACGGAGCAGAAAGGGCTAGAGTTTCTGAGCGGCAAGAAGGGCGCCACCGAGCGCGAGAAGTTCATCCTGCGAATGATGGGCTACGACCGGCTTGAGCAGGTGCAGGACCTGTTGCGAGACGATCGCAAAGAGAAGCGCTCGATTCTCTCGGGCTACGAAGCGAGCCTCGGCACGCGCGAAGAGCTTGAGCAGCGCCTCGTCCAGGAGCAGCAGGAGCTTGTGGCAGTTCGCGCAAAGCACGACGAGGCGTCCGCTGCCCTGAAGAAAGGCGAAACAGATTTCGGCGCACTGCGTGAGCGCATGCTGAAGCTCGAGGACCTGCGCTCTCGGCACCTGCGCGAGAAAGAAGCCGTACAGGCCCTCACCGTCAGGAAAGAGGAGCGTGAGAAGCGCCTCAAGTCGCTGGCAGACGCACAAGCCCTGGCTGAAGAGCAGCTCGCCAGAGCCTTGAAGCCGCTTGCAGGAGGCCTTGGCCTTGAGGAGGCGCTCTCGGCAGCGAAGCGGCGCGTGTTCGAGAGGCGGGAGGCGCTCGTTGCCGCGACCGAAGCTGCGCGAAAAGCTGAGCTTGAGTGGCGCGAGACCGTGTCGAAGGCCAGGGCAGAGAGGGACTCCGTCTCCCAGCAGGTGGAGCAGCTCCGGACTCGGTCGAAACGCGCCGGGGGCCTCAAAGCGGGCAGCGAGTGCCCCACGTGCGGACAATCCCTCGGGGACTCATTCCGGCAGGTGCAGGAGCACTTCGCGGCTGAGGAGAAGAAGCTGCTCAAGCGCCAGAGCGATCTGGGCGAAGCGCTCGCCGCTGTCAGCGCAGAGCCCGAAAACCTCGTAAAGCTTGCCGCAGGGCAAAAAGATGCAGAGCAGTCACTGAAGGCAGGTGAAGCCAAGCTGCAAGAGCTCTCAGCGTGCCTCCAGCTAGAGTCCAAGCTCGGCGAGATAGCGAAGGAGCGGAGCGCGGTGCTAGCAGACCTCGACCTTGCCCAGAAGAGCCTCACGCAAGCTGAAGAGCGGCTCACGGACCTGCGCTTCTCAGAAGAAACCTACAGCAAAGAGAAGGGGGCGCACGACGCAGCGCAGAGGCTCGTTGAGGTGCAGCGTCTCCAGCGCGTTCGGCTCGAGGGAGAAGTAAACACGAAGGAAGCCCTCGTGCAGCGGACCAAGGAAGATATAGTGCGCTTCGATGAGCGCTGTCTTGAGGTAGAGCGGCTGCGCCGCGAGGTCCGCATTTTCGATGAGTGCGACCGGATCCTCACAGACTTCCGCAAGTTCGTGAACAGCTCCATACGTCCGAGAATGGCAGAGCTGGCGAGCGAGTACCTCGCAGACCTGACTGACGGCCGCTACTCGGCGGTAGAGCTTGCAGAAGACTTCACGCCGACCGTGGTCGAAGATGGCGAGGCGAAGCGAGTCATTAGCGGCGGCGAAGAGGACATCCTCAACCTGTGCATGAGGATCTCGCTCTCTCACATGCTTGCCGAGAGAGCTGGGCAAAACTTCTCTCTGCTGATGCTGGACGAGGTGTTCGGGTCTCTCGACGAAGGGCGAAGAGGAAACGTGCTCTCGCTCCTCGAGAAGCTCAGGAAGCGCTTTGAGCAGATCGTCATTATTACCCACCTCGATGACGTCAAGGACGGGGTGCAGCACATGATTCAGGTCGAGTACGACGAGGGGAGCGGCGCGGCGCACGTCGTAGCAGCCTCAGAGGCGCCGGAGGAGCTTGCCTTGGCGCTCAATGTGTGATGAATCTTGCGGTAGCGCCGCACACGCCATCGCTGTTGGGCGCACTCAAGCGAAACGGGAGGCTCTCACTATGGCGCACGGCGGCGACACAATTTTTGGCAAGATAATCCGGAAAGAGATTCCGGCGGAGGTAGTCCACGAGACCGAGACGGTGCTCGCCTTCCGCGACATAAGCCCGGCAGCTCCGTCGCACATATTGATCATCCCGAAGAAGCCGATTTCGAGCGTGGCGAGCGCCACTCAAGAGGACAAGGAGCTGCTCGGCGAGCTGCTGCTTGAGGCGGCCGCCATCGCGCGCCGCGAGGGGCTAGAGGAGGACGGGTACCGGATAGTCACCAATATCGGCCGCAACGGCGGACAGACGGTGTTTCACCTGCACCTTCACATCCTTGGCGGCCGTCCCTGCTTGTGGCCCCCGGGCTAGCGCCCCGTCTTGTCATTGTGCCCCAGTGCGCTATAAGAGAAGGGCGTTTGACCCCCAGTTTACGGCTGCCACTATGATAAAGAGAATTGCGACGTTTTTGGTAATGGCGGCGGTCGCCGGATGCGGCGGCAGTAGTGCTCCAGATTTTGCCGGAACGTGGGACGGCTCCTTCACCTCGCTCCAAAACGACTGCCCCTTCTCGGTTGCCCAGGACATTAATCCGCTCTTTCCCCAGGTCGTTTCAATAGACCAAGACGTGTTTACCGTTGAGGCCGTCGACGGGAGCGTTGCCACAGGTGGACAGGGTTACGGAGAGACGTTCAGCCTCCTGGCTAACGCAGACACCTTTGGCAACTACGGCTCCATCGCGCCGTACACCTGTGAGTCTTCTTCTTCGGCTATTGGCTACCTAGCGATCGGCGACAACAACGCTGACGTGACGCTGACGATCTCATTCACGAACTGCACTGAAGCTGGCTCCTCTGCCGCTGCAATCTCGTGCGCCGTCATCTACTTCGGCGAGGCGCAGAGAGTAGGGTAGTTACGATACGCGTCTCGTGCTTGCGGCGAGAGCCGACTAGAAGATCAGCTCAATTACTCCGCCCACTGCCTTGAAGGGAAGGGCGATGACCCAGCCGAGGGCGTGGAAGGTGCAGCTCAGCACGCCGCTGCATCCGACACCTGAGTCTGACGTTGTGACAGTCTCAGTTTTCTCGGTGACAACGGTGCCTGGCTTCGCAGCAGCCGCGTCAGAGGGGGATGAGGATGGCGCTGGCACGGTCTCCTCTCGGGTGACTGTGGAAGTAGTTTTGGTCGAGCTGCAGCCGGTGAGGGCGACTGTGGCCAGCGAGCAAGACAGAACCAGAGCGAGGACGTTAGGAGTAAGCTTTTTCATGCCGAGTGGATACCACAGCGATCGGCTGCGATGAAAGTGCCAATGCAGCATCGCAGGCTTGTGCGCAGGGCCTCGCCGGAGACGCTTTAGGGCCGAAAGAATCGGTAGCCCGCTATCCTAAAGCGAGGTACCCTAGAGAGGCTTCTGGGTGTCAGCACACCCGCCAAAAAATGTAGGGTAAAACTGCGTATGAGCCCAATTCAAGAAGAGAACACAGTCCAGGTGCAGCGCCACGGCGCAGTCCGCACAGTTACCCTCAATCGCCCCGAGAGGCTCAACGCCCTGAATCCCGACCTTCTGCAAGGGCTCCTGATAGAGCTAGACAAGATCGCGGCCGAAAAAGAAGTCAGGGTAGTCGTTATCACCGGTAGCGGCGAGAAGTCGTTTGTGGCCGGAGCAGACATCCACTCGATGAACCAGCTCGGCCCGTGCGCGATGGCGGAGTACCTAGAGCTTGGGCAGCGCGTGATGCGCAAGATTGAGAGCATTGCGCCGCCCACTGTGGCAGCTATCAACGGTTTTGCATTCGGCGGCGGCCTTGAGCTGGCGCTCGCGTGCGACATCATTGTGAGCAAGGAGAGTGCGAAGCTTGGCCAGCCTGAGGTTGACCTCGGAATCATCCCTGGCTTTGGCGGCACTCAGCGGCTGATCCATAGGTGTGGAGTCGGAACTGCCCGCAGGCTGTGCATGACGGGCGAGCGGCTCTCGGCGCAGGATGCCAAGGCCCTAGGGCTTGTCGACATGGTATTCCCCGACGGGGAATTCTCGGCCGAGGTAGAGAAGCTTGCGAAAACGATCGCTTCTAAGGCTCCGCTGGCGGTTCAGGGCGTGAAGCGGGTCGTCAATCGCGCCTGTGAAGGCATGCTCCTCTCGGGGCTGCGCCACGAGGTTGAAGAGTTCCTGCGCCTGTTCGGGTCGGCCGACAGGGAAGAAGGGATGACGGCGTTCCTAGAGAAGCGCGCCCCGAATTTCACAGGCAGGTAGTTTCTTTTGCCGGAGGGTTCGTATGGTTTGGCGAGACAGCATAGCGTTTGACCTTTCAGAGGAAGAGAACTTCGCTTGCGAGACCGCGCGGGCTTTCGCCGAAAAAGAGGTGGCACCCCTAGCGGCAAAGATAGACCGCGATCACTACTTCCCGCGTGAGCTGCTCCCCAAGATGGGCGCCCTCGGCCTGATGGGCGCCATCGTCCCGCAGGAGTACGGCGGAGCCGGGCTCTCAACCCTCGCGTACGCCCTGATTATCGAAGAGCTCTCGGCTGCGTGCGCATCAACCGGCATCATCGTCAGCGCGCACACCTCGCTGTGCATCTCTCCCATCATTGAGTTCGGGACGGATGAGCAGAAAGAGCGTTTTCTCCCTAAGCTAGCGTCGGGCGAGGCTCTCGGCTGCTTCGCGCTCTCGGAGCCGGGAACGGGCAGCGACGCCGCAGCCATCAAGACCACCGTGCGCCGAGAAGGCGATGAGTTCGTCATCTCCGGCACGAAGAACTGGATTACAAACGGGCCGGAGGCTGATGTCTGCATCCTCTTTGCGACCTCCGACACGTCGAAGGGCAACAAGGGGATCTGCGCCTTCGTGCACGACCTAAGCCTGCCAGGCATCTCGCGTGGCAAGCGCGAGGACAAGCTCGGCATTCGCGGCTCGCCCACGTCGAGCATCACGTACGACAACGTGCGACTGCCGAAAGGCTCGATGCTCTACGACGAGAACCGTGGCTTCCTCGTCGCCATGAACACCCTAAACGGTGGCCGCATCGGTGTTGCAGCCCAAGCGGTCGGCATCGCGCGCTCGGCGCTCGATGACGCCCTGAAGTACTCCAAAGAGCGCAAGGCGTTCGGCAAGAACATCTGTGAGCACCAGTCGATCCAGAACTACATCGCTGACATGGTGTGCCACATCGACAGCTCTCGCTACCTGACCCTCGACGCTGCGAAGCGCAAAGACGGCAAGCGCTCCTTCATTCGCCAGGCCGCTATGGCGAAGCTCTTCGCTTCCGAGACGGCGATGATGTGCGCGGTGAAAGGCATCCAGATACACGGCGGCTACGGGTACGTGACCGATTACCCAGCCGAGCGGCACCTCAGGGACGCAAAGATTACCGAGATTTACGAGGGCACGAGCGAGATTCAGCGCGTCCTGATAGCCACGCAGCTCCTGAAGGAGTAGGCTAGGGGGGTTGTAGCCCCCCGGAGCGGCTTTCCCTCAGTATGACGAAGAAACCTAAGGATTCAGCTCAGTTCGGCAAAAGCCCCTCGCACGCAGCGTGGAAGGATACGGCCTACGCGTCGCAGCGTGAGCGCAAGGCGTCTTTCTCCTCAATCAGCTTCCGCGAGCAGCCAGAGCTGGTCACCCCCGAGAACGGCGGAGCTGTCGACTACGGGCGCGATCTGGGCTACCCCGGAGAGTACCCCTACACCCGCGGCGTGCAGCCCACCATGTACCGAGGGCGCCTCTGGACGATGCGCCAGTTCGCGGGCTTCGGCACCCCAGAAGACACCAACAAGCGCTTCAAGTACCTCCTTGAGCACGGCCAGACCGGCCTGTCGACGGCATTCGACATGCCCTCCCTGATGGGCTACGACCCTGACAGCCCCCGCTCCCGCGGCGAGGTGGGCCGTGAGGGAGTCAGCGTCTCTACGATCGAAGACATGGAGACCCTCTTCTCAGGGATCGCGCTCGACCAAGTCACCACGTCGATGACCATCAACTGCACAGCGACAGTCGCCTTCGCGTTCTACTTCGCAGTGGCGAAGCGCCGCGGCATCGGCTTCGACAAGATCGGCGGCACCATCCAGAACGACATGTTCAAGGAGTTCATCGCGCAGAAAGAGTGGATCTCTCCGCCGGCTCCGTCAGTCAAGCTCGTGTGCGACGTGATCGAGTTCTGCGCGCAGTCGGCCCCGAAGTTCAACCCTGTGAGCATCAGCGGCTACCACATCCGCGAAGCCGGCGCGACGGCGGTGCAGGAGCTCGCCTTCACCATCGCCGACGGCCTCGGCTACGTCGACCACTGCCTCGGCCGCGGCATGAAGGTCGATGATTTTGCGCCTCGCC
>OMIG01000014.1 GCA_900299035.1 Pseudomonadota bacterium | reverse complement strand
CTGGCTTCGTTGCGAACAGTTTCCCGGCTCTCGGCTGGGTACCACAGGGCCAGGATTCCCCACGAGCGGCCGTCTCCCAGCAGGATGGCGAGCAGGTGGCAGGATGTGAGCTGGCGAGCCTGAAGCTGCGTCGATGTTGGCTCATCGAAGGCGATCTGCGCCTCAGGAATGACTACCTCAGGCAGCTCGGCGGAAAGCCTGCCAAATACCTCCACGTTGTGCGGCGAGAGAGTGGGCGTGAAGCAACGGCGTGCAGCAGGCGATCGTTCTCGCGGCGCGATGCGCAGATCCCCGTTTGGGCCCGTTTTCTCAAGGAAACAGCAGGCGCAGCCAGGGATGATCGTTTCGGCGGCATCGGCGATTGTTGAGAGCACTGAGTCTAGCGTTGAGCCGGCTGCAAGAGCGTTGAACACCGCTCGGTAGGCATCGTGCTCACGCAGCAGTTGACGGGTGTACGCCTGAATCTCTTGAGTCTCTGGAGCCTTCGCACTAGTTGTGCCCTTGACTCGCCGCAGCCATCGCCAAGCTGACTTAAACAGGGCAAACACCAGCAGAATCTCAAGTAGCCCTAGGATTGCGACTGAGGGGAGCTGCCCCTCAAAGGGACGCTTGAGAATGATGGCGAGGGCGGCGCCAATTCCAAACGCGAGCAAGAGGCCCAGCATGCCCGCCCGCCGGTCCGGCAGTGGCATTGTCTGGCGAAAATCGCTTTCGGCAGGGGTCAGAAGCCAGCTCATCAGACTGGGCAGCAGAGCACGCCTAATCTCTATCGCACATGATGTAGATCATGCGGCAGGGCGTCAGGGGCTGCTAAGAGCCTGAAAAATCGAGAGTGTCTCGTTTTCTCTCGTCAAAGTAGGCCTCAGCCTGCTTTCGGTAGAGCCGCAGGTACTCGCCCCCGCTGGCGATCAGGGCCTCATGGCTGCCGAACTCGCGGATGGTGCCGTTGCCTAACACGATGATGAGATCGCAGTCGCGCAGCTGGTCGAGCTTGTGCGTCACGAGCACGAAAGTGCGTTCGCCAGGGAACTGAAAGAGCTTTCGGTTGATGTCGATCTGCATGTCTGGATCGAGCTTAGAGGTGTGCTCGTCCAGCGAGCAGAACTTCGCTCCCGTCGCAATAGTACGGGCGATGCACACGAGCTGCTGCTGGCCTCCGGAGAAGCTCTTCCCGTTCTCAAACTGGCTGCCATTTATTGTCTTGAGGCCGAGAGGCTTGTCGTGGAAGAGCACCTGCCTAATTCCGAGCTTGTCGACAACTTCCTCTGCTGAGAGGCCGCCCGCTTCTGGCCGCACGCCCAGCTCGATAATCTCCTCAATGGAGAGGCCAGGGAAAGACTCGTAGTCTTGGGTGAGGTGGGCACCGAACACTCGATTGCGCCTCAGGTCGTGCCCGCCGATAACGACGTTGCCTGACGACGGCTCAAGCCTGCCGGAGAGCAGCTTGACCAGCGTAGACTTGCCCGCGCCGTTTGGGCCAATAATGCCGACCTTCGAGCCCGCCGGGATCACGATCCGGCCTGGAATGTTGAGTGTGTCGCGCTTGGAGCCGGGGTAGCGAAGGCGCACGTCTTCAAGGACTATCTCAGGAGCTGAGTTCAGGAGCTGGAACTGCTTTCCGTCGTTGAGCTTCGCGGAGAGCTCAAGCAGCTGGTAGCGCAGAGAAGCGAACTCGAGCTTCTGCACCTGCCGGCTGAAGAGGTCAGACATGGCGTTGATGTCACTCTTTATTGAGTAGAGTGAGTACACGAGCCAAAGGCACGTTGCCGGGGATATGTCACCGCCGATTGCCGCCAGCACAACGCCGGCGTAGGCGGTCGATACTAGGGCTTCGCAGCCGTAGTCAGAAACGAGGTCGTCGGCGAGGTTCTTGATGGTTGCAACGCTTCGGACGGCGTAACTGAGACGGCTCCACTCCATTACCTTGCCGACCATGCGCTTCGATGCGGCTAGGAGAGAGAGGTCTGTGAGGCCACTATTGTTGAGAAGCGAAGTGCGGCCGTAGTTCACCCGCTGATCGAAGGCAGAGCCCTCGTCTTCAGCCTCAATTGAGCGCGCAGAGCAGCGCACGGCGCACTTGTACGCAATCCATCCCCCGAGGAAGACCGGCAACGTCCAGAGGCCGTAGCCGCTGGCGACTATCGCCGCCGTTGTCACGCCGAGCTCTATGGCTTGCTTGCTTCCGTCGAACGTCCCCTCGACGAGGGCTCGGATCGAGTACTCGTTGCGGCGGATCTTGGTGAGGATCTTCTGAATGTCTCGCCGCTCGACGACTTCTGGCGGGAGGTTCGTTGTGGCGTCAAAGATTGATTCGGAGAGGTAGGGCTCTATCTTCTCCGTGTGTTTTGTCGCTGCAACGTCTTCTCGGTACTGGCAGAAGCGGTACGCGACGGCCGTTGCTACGCTGATGCCGAGCCAGGCGAGCACGGTGTTTATGATTGCTGGGTTTTGCGCGGCGTCACTGACTAGCCCTAACGTAGACGACGTGGCGTACGAGCTGGCTACGACTAAGACAGCGCCAGCAGTTGTGAACGCGAGCCGCTTCGACCAGGTGTCTTTGGTCTGGTCCCAGGCCTCCTTGATGCTGCGAAGGTAGTCCCGGATGAGCGAGCGGTCTCCCGTTGACGCAATCAGCTCGGACACTGCGAGCTCGGGCTTGGTCGGAGTTTCAGCAGATGGATCGAGGTCGTCGTTCGTGGGCTTGTTACGCAGCGGAAGGCTAGAATGACTAAGGGCGATCTCCGCTGGCAGCGATTCTGGAGCAAGCGGGTGCGCATCAGGCCTATGCCCACCCTCTGGCGTGACGCCGCGCTGCTCTTGCTCTGTAGGTCCCATCGTGCCGCTGATACCCCAAGAAAAACTGGGGGTTTGCTGGTCCTGTTATCACAGCAGGGCACCTAATGCGAGAGCGGCCAGTGGCTAGAGCTTGCGCCAGGCGCGAACGGTCGAGAAGACTCCTGGAATGATGGGCAGCCACGCTTGCGTTTGGGTCGGATCTGTCGGTTTTAGAAGCGGGAGCCGTAGTGAGAGCGCTGGAGCAGCGGCGAAAAATTCGTCGCAGGCCTGCCTGATGCCAGGCTCAGATCCGCCGTGGTGAAAGAGGATGTACTCCGAGTTCTCGGGCGTGAGCGGCGGAAGGTAGTCGTGCACGATGAGTAGGCCGCCAGCTCGAATCAGTGGAAAGTACAGCTCTAAGTCGCGCTTGACGCCGGAGTACGAGTGGTCGCCATCGATGAAGATGGCATCTGCGAGGCGACCTTGCTGCTTGAATTCAGCGGCCAGGATCGGCGCTGCCACATCGGAGTTCATCTTTAAGTGCCGTGCGTCGGGGCCCAGCTCGCGAAGAACCTGGTAGAACTGGCTCTGGCCGGCCGGCTCAACAGAGGTAGCAGCTACGGGCAGGCCGTGGCTTCGGAGCGCGATGTAGCTCTGCAAGAACGAGGCGCCAGCGTACGAGCCGACTTCGACGAAGGCGATGTCTCTCTGTCCTGGAGCTGTTTGCAGCTCGCAAGCAAGAAGAGAGAAGAGCTGGAAGCGCTCATTCTCGGACATCTGGCTTTCTATTCCGAAGCGCGAAACGTCGTGCTGGTTGAATGCCTCAACGAGACCCGGAGCAATGGCCGGGTTTACCGGCCTGCGGTCGGGCTTCTCGAACCAGGTGCCGGTGCTGTCGATCTGAGAGAGCTGCGGGGAGAGCCCGCGCTTTGCGAAGAAGTCGTTACAGGCCTTTCTGCACCCTTCCCAGTGGCCGTAGTCGTCGATCTGGATGATGCCGCGGTCTACGACTCGATCGTAGAGGTTCTCAAGGATGCTTGCAGTCGATGAGTACCAGTCGCCGTCCATGTGAAGCAGGGCAATCGTTCCGACCCAGTCCTTGCGCGCGGGGAGCGTTGACTCGAAGAAGCCCTCTACTGGGCGGATAATCTCGCTCACTCCGAGCTTTGCGCAGATCGCTTCGAGGCTCTCTCTCGGAGCGGAGCAGGTTCCCTCTCCCCAGCCCGTCAAGTCGGCTGGCACACCGTCGTGCTTATCGTGCTCGCCTGCCGGTGGCATGCCGCTGAACGAGTCGAAGCACCACAGTACTCGAGGAGCTCTGCTGTACCGTCGGATGACGTACGCGAGCAGCGCGGACGAGCCTCCAGCTGCGACACCACACTCAACGAAGTTTCCAGGAATGTTCTCAAGACAGATTCGTCGCGCATGCGAGAAGAGCGAGTGAAGCCGATCGACGCTCAGCATCGTGTAGGGCCGAATCACCTCAAGAAGCTGCGAGAAGTCAGGATCCTGCAGCGAGTCTGTGGCCTGCGGGCGGCCCATTTCAGCCCCGAGCTGATCAAGCAGCCGCTGTGCGTCGAGGTTGCTCGGAAAGTGGCGCAGCTCCTCGCGCAGAGACTCGAGCGCTTCGTGCAAGCGGCCCATGTTGATGAAGCAGGCGCTGCGAATCAGGTCGAGATTTATCACTGGGGTGCGCAGGCTCTTGGCACGCAGCGTTGTGTCGAACGCCTGCTGAACCGCGCCCGCCTGCAGGAACTTGGTTGCTTCGATGACGAGCGACTGGACCGCGGCGATCTGAGGTTGGTTTGGGGAGGTCATAGCGGGCACCCTTTTAGCAGGAAGAACAAAGCTTAAGACTCGCCGTTCCCCCCAGTGGATTCGCCCATTTGCCCCCTGCAACCCCGCTTCACTACAAGGTCTCAGAGACCTTGTAGTAAACCATATCAAACACTTAGGGACCGCTCTGCGGCGTATAGTTGCTACAAGGTCTCAGAGCTGTCTCTTATACACATCTGACGCTGCCGACGATACTCCTTGTGTAGATCTCGG
>OMIG01000013.1 GCA_900299035.1 Pseudomonadota bacterium | reverse complement strand
GGGTGGTGCTGTCGCGAGTTAAGGGCTTCCTGCCGAGTGGTGTTGAGCTCGACGTGGTAAAAGAAGGAGGGCGTTTCCGGCTCTCGGCAAGCCCTGTGGCAGAAGCTAATACGGGTGTTATTTCGGTTCGCTCCTTTAATGTGCAGCTTGGGAAACGCCCTCCTTCTTTTACCACGTCGAGCTCAACACCACTCGGCAGGAAGCCCTTAACTCGCGACAGCACCACCCCCTTGCGAGCCAGCGCCTCAACTGCCTCAAGAAGCTGCTCCGGCTTGTCGTGGAAGCAGCGCAGAGTAAGCTCAGAGTAGTCAGTGATGAGTCTCTGGCGCTCCTCAACGAATTCAGACGGCTTCGCTGCTGGCATCTTCAGCGACGCCCACACCGACGAGAATAGCCCTGCTTTTGATGGCTCAATCATCAGGGATGCAGCCATCCACAACTCTCTTGAAAAACCTTGTACGGGGTCAGCGTCGATGAACACCGGTATTTTCCCCAGATCCCGGCGAGCGGCTTCAACGACCCGCTCCGCCGCCGCAGCCGCCGAGCTATCTCTTGCTGAGTGCGTAACCACGACGATGTCAGCGTCTCGCATGCCCTGCACATGAACGGCAGGCGCGTCCTGAAACTGCGCGGGATTGAACAGAAAAATCACGGCGCTTGAGTACCCCTTCTGGCGCAGCGCCTGCTTGAGATCCGACGTGACGGAGAGTGGCGACTGCTCGATGAAAGTCAACGAGCGCCCGGCGTCTCCGAACCGCTTTATGCCCGCTAAAACATCACTAAGCTGCGAGCAACAAGCACACCCGTGCAGCCCAAGCCTCTCGAAGCCTTTGGGAAGCCGCTCCAAGTCAACAGAAACCGAGCTGCTGTTGCGCTCATTGATGATTACCCCCACTTTGCTCACTTGTGCCGAGAGCCCCTCTAGCGCACGAGATATCGTCTTCGTCTTCCCCGCTCCTCCCCAGCCTGAGAGCACGATGACGCCGGGATTGCCGGGTATTTCGAGGTGATGTGATGTGCTTTGGCTTACCACTGCTGCCATGTTCGTTTCCAACGTACGCATTCAAGGGTGGAGCTTCAGCACTACTCGAAGAAGCTCCCAGTTTTTGGCCCAGAGTAGTCAGGCAACCTTCTGCATCTCATCTGCTGCTGCTTTCGCCGCCGCAGAGATCGCATCAACTTTTCCCTGACGCCACGCAAAGAACACGCGCGTCGCAAAAAGCGACCCGAGCAGCGCGTGCAGCCAGGCTGGCAAGAAGAGCTGGTCGAGGTTCAGAAAATGAACAAGCCACTGCTCGCTTGCCAAGTGACCCACGGCCTGCAAGCCACTCAACGGCAGCCACACGAAGAAGAGCCCCAAGCAGAGCGGATCTTTGCGAGCTGCTGCTGCCCCCGCCGGCCCGATAACGAGGCTCAGCAATGCAGCCACGGCCCCCACGCAGAGGGGGCATCCAGGGTAAAACATCGAACCCGTCCTTTCAGGATTGAGGATCTGGAAAAACCTTTACGGAATCTGGATATACGGTTGATGAGGCTCGATTTTCAATGCGACAAAATGCCGCACCAAGGGGAGCTTGCACTGGCTAGCCAACAAGCTCAGGAGGAAAACCGAACTGCTGTGGGCGCGGCCTGTCGCGATCGGTCGATTTGGGGCGAAAAAACGGCTTTCAGGCTCGTCTCGATAACTCTGAATCCTTTTCGGCCTCCGACTCGACCGATCCAAAGCCGATTTTGCACAGTAATAACAATATGTTGCGCGAATATTGCGATTGCTCAACTCAGACCAAACAGAACTCTAACCTTAACTTGCTGTGATTAGAATTTCCGTCGTGTTACCAAGGGGATGTCTTAAGCAGGCAGTTAGCTTTCTTAAGCGCTTTTTGAAGTTGTTTGCCCCATACGATAGAGACTCATGGACTACTTTTTACACCGTTCAGTATCAGTCATCCTGATCTTCCTCATCTGCTGCTGCGTCGTGCGCCAGCGTCGCTACTGGAGGGAGCTTCAGTCTAACCGTCCTTCGACTTCGGTTCGAATCGGCTACAAGCTCGCAACGACATCGGCAATTCTCGGACTCGCAGTAACGTTCTGGCTGAACAACCCTGAGGCCTGGAAGATCTACGGCGCTGTGATCCTGATGCTCTCGTTCTTCTGCATCAAGATCAGCTTCTCACCAACGATTCTCGCGTTCACGCTGCTCTTAACCCTGCTCCGACATGAATCGACTGGCTCGGTAGAGCTTATCGATGTTTGGGTTGGCGTTGCGAGCGCAGTTATGTGGCGCTTCCCTGAGGACGTTCGTGCGGTGTACGCAACGATATCGTTCATCTGGGTGCTCTCTTCGTTCCTGCGCTTCACTGATGCCGCTTCAGCAGAGACTCCAGGGGACCTCGACCCGCTCTCGGCCAGCATCGACACCTTTGGTGCCTAGTCGGTCGTACGGCTGTAGCGCTGCTGCAACGGCTCAGAGAGTTTTAATCTTCAGAGCTCTCAATCCGCTGTCTTCTCTGCTGTAAAGCAAGCTCTTCTTGAAAGAGCCGCTTAAAGTCAGCGGCCGTCTCCCTGCCACCCCAGACGACTGAGAGCGCTAGCGCCTGGTTATTGAAGGTATGCGCGAGAATCGGGGCGAGATCCCCGTAGCGCTTCATGGCGTACCAGCAAAAGGCCCCCAACAGGAACTGTGGGAGTGGCACCATATCGAGGCTAAAGAGCGTCCTGTCGGTGAGCTGAATCGCCGTATTTGCGGGCTGCCCTTCTCTGATGATGTTGTGCAACGCGGCGAAGGCGAGGCTGCTCGGGATGCCGACAGACCACTGCATCCCCTGGCGATCGATGAGCTTACTGGGCAGGATGCGGAACAGCCCCTCCTCGAGGGCAGGGCCCAAGATCCCGACTGAGCCGTAGAGCTTCACCGCGAGCGCCGGGTCTCTCTCAAAAGCCTCTATCGTGCGGATGATGCTGCTCTTCGTCACGGCTTGTGACTTAACGGCGGCATTTCCTATCGGCAGCTTTAGCGCGATGCACATCTGCCCGAAGGCGAGCTGCCCACACTGAAAGAGCAGCGTCTCCCAGGCGAATCGGCCTGCCTCTTGAAGCCTAAACAGCTCCTGCCCTCTCGCTGCGTCGTCATCTTGCCCAAGCGCCGCTGGAACCGCGGACCTGCCTAAGAGGCCCCAGGTGATCGCCGCTGCGACTCCGGACCGAAACGCAACGAGCACGTCACGCTTGGACATGAGGCGACTGGCGTCGCTCGCTGCTCGCTGAGACACCCTCAGCTCAAACAACCGCTCGAACGCTCTCTCCCGCGCCTGCTCGCACTGCTCAGGGCTTGGCTCTGGAGCAAGCCGCACAGTATCCAAATCTCGGGCTGGATCTTGATGCCCCACACCACGCGCTGTTTCTGTCTGGGAAGGCTGATACATGAATAACGGCTCCTGGCGGCATCTTCGTCCCAAAGGGGGCCCCAAGTCCACGGGAGTCCAATGATTTAGGGGGCCTTAAGCCCTCGACGAGCAAATCAGCCCCATAACTTCCCCAGAGCCCCTGTACGTTCGGGAGGCAGCAGATCCGATATAGGGTTTTCGCTGTTTTCTAGAAGGAGGGGGAGAGATGCTTTTCTCAGGTAGAACTTGGGGCCGGATTGTAATTGCTGGGATTTCCTCGGCACTTGCCTTCGTCGGACTCAAAGCCTTGCCTCCAGGGGCAGGCGTGTTTCAGATGGGCCTCAGCTTTGCTGGTTTGGCCCTACTTGCAAACCTGGCTATCACCTCAAGCTTTACTGAGGATTAGCCAACGAGGAAGCAGACCCCTATTTCGAGATTACTCTCGGCTCTGCTTCCTCCCGATTGTGCAGGTGCGCCCTCTCCGACGACGCGCGCCAAAACTCGCCGTGGGCCAACTTAAAAGTGACTCCCGAGGGCTTCTCCGTTCTGTTAGAAGTCCAACTGTGCGCTGTCGCTCAAGCAGCAGCTTCAGCACCTCCCCGCGCTCACGACTCTGTTGGATGCCTAATCATGAGAACCATCTCCCGTAGCTTCCTTGTCGCCTTGCTCTGTGTTGGCTGCGCTCGGCAGCCCGCACCAACAGCTACTCTTCAGCCTTCAGGCAAGCCGCGCAACGTCATCGTGATTATCGGCGACGGTATGGGGGCGCAGCAGGTGGGGCTGGCTTCGCTGAAGACCCCGTTCATAGGCAGCGGGTTCAGCCAGCTCTTCGAGCGGTCGACGGTGGGGGTTCACCTCCCCGTCTCTGAGAGCAGCATCGTCAATGACTCGGCCTGCTCTGCAACCCAGCTTGGCTCAGGCTGCTCATGCGACCCGTTGCAGGTCGGGGTGAACAGCTCTGGACGCCCGTGCCAGTCTTTCCTGGACGTAGCGAGAGCGCGCGGGATGCGCGCCGGTGTCGTGTCGGACACTCGCTTGACCCACGCCACTCCGGCGTCTTTCTCGGTGCACGTGGAGCACCGTGGCAGCGAAGCAGAGATCGCCGAGAAGATGGCGTCATCGGGCCTCGACCTCCTGATGTCGGGCGGGCTGTCGTACTTCCTGCCGAAGGATGGCGACCCGTCGCTCAAGGTGGAGTGCGCTCGGCTTAAGGCGCCGGGGCTTCGCAAGGACTCTCGCAACCTGCTCCGAGAGCTTCAGGGGCGTGGCTACGCGGTTGCTTGCAGCCAGGATGAGCTTAGCAAGTTACAGACGACCCCGGTGCTGGGGCTCTTTGCGCCGTCCGAGATGAAGGACGCCTACGAGGAAGGCACCAGCGGGGAGCCTTCTCTGGTGGAGATGACGCGCCGCTCTTTTGACCTCCTCGATAATCCTGCCGGCTTCGCGCTGATGGTAGAGGCTGGCCAGATCGACTGGGCCGGGCACGACAATGACCCAGATTGGCTCTTCGCTGAGATGAAGCGCATGGACGGGCTGCTTGAGTTTGTGGAGCACTTCGTTGACGCAAACCCAGACACGCTCGTTATCGTGACGGGCGACCACGAAACGGGCGGTTTCGGCTTTAGCTACCGGCGCGCCAGAGACTCTGACAGCACAAACGCTTCGTCCGGCGGCGCGCTGCTGCACTTCCCCGACCTGACTGACTTCTGGCCTATGGCTGGCGGGCGGCGCTCGAACCGTTCGATCCTCAAGGAGTTCTTTTCGCTGCCAGAGGCCGAGCAGACTGCGGCCACGCTGGCCAAACTCAAGGGCAGCGCCAACAAGCAGCGAGCGTTCACCGAGAAGGACGCGGCGAATTTCCTGGCCTGCATCGCAAAGGATTCCGGCAAGCCCAAGGTTGATGAGTCGCGCTGTCCGCTCGGGCCTGAGTACCCCTACGACACCTCAAGCCCAGCCGTGCTGCTCGGGCGGCCAGACTCGGCGGCTTCGAGCGTTGTGTGGTCGACTGGCGCTCACACGCACACGCCTGTCTTGGTGTTTGCCCAGGGCCCGGGCGCTGAGCAGTTTCAGGGAGTGAGGAGCTCGGCTGAGCTCGGTAAGCGTCTTGTAGGGATCGTTGGGCAGCAGTAGCCCGATGTGAGGAGAAAGGGCAGCGAGGGCTCTTCACGAAAAAACCGTGTTAAAACCTCGCTGCCGTCCTTTGGTGGCTCTCTTAGAGCAGCACCGAGCCGAACGAGCGGATCGCCAAGAGAGCCAAGACGGTGCAAACCGCCAAAAGCTCACCTGCGCTGCCCGTGCGAATCGGAAGCAAGCTCACTCGCTCACGACGGAACGGCCCCAGCAGCGGTATTCCCGCTACGGTGCACATGTCCGCCGCCAGGTGAGTGGCGTAGCCCCAAGCGAAGTGGGTTACCCACTCCCAGCCGGTCACCGACCCTGCTGCGAACAGCAAGGAGCAGAAGACCGGGGTGTGGAGGAACCCACGGTGCCCAAAGATCGAGCGCACCACCTCGCTTACACCAAGGAGCGCTCGCTCGATGGCATCCGCCAGGAGATTGCCGACAAAGGGCTTAATCCAGCGCCTCCACCGAACGATAGCTCCGCTATTGTCGATGTCAGGCGCCAGGGAACCAAGGACGATCACTGGCAGGCTCAAGAGTGATGCGCTGCCGCCGAAGTAGCTCTCGTAGAGGCTAATCGAGGCTAGCGCAACCACTACGTGGGTTGCAGCGGTCATAACATGCTCCTTTTTCCCGTTTCGGGAAGTTAGAGAAAAAAACCTTCTTCAGGTTCAGAGACCCTCTCTGATAAGGCTGTAAAAGAGCATCGTCCCAACTGCTCGGGACGCCACCTACGGTAGCAGTTCATGAGCCGGTAGCAGCCCGCGGTGGAGTCAGACGAGGATGCAGGATCAGCCACTTGCGTACGCAGCACGACAGATTGCCCCGTTTTGTTGATTAGAGCCCTAAAAACGCTTATTTTTGAAGCTTCCCTAGGTTGCCCCAAAAGGGCAGAAAGTGAGGTTTTTGTGCAGACAAAAACGAGTCGATACCGAGTGCAGAGCTTGAACTGCAACTCAATCCAGTGGTCCGTTTTGTTTGAAGGCACTGCCGAGGAGCTGATCGCCGCTTTTTCAAAACAGTCATGGCCAGACCCGATTAACCAGACCCGTCAGGATCTGGATCACCGGGGCGGCGCCATGCAAGGCACCGCGATGTTCTTCTTGCATCGTTTGGTCGACGGCCCCGTACCAGTGTGGGAACCCTGTGAGGACCCACGCTTTTCGGATTCGGCGAGCTAGCGATGTTACTGCCCTAGGTTTTGCTTTTTTTTCTTTGGCAACCTAGGGCTTCTTTCCGCATCTTCAAGCTCTCATTCAGAGTTCTCTTTCGGCTTGGGCTACGCCGCATGCTGAGATCGCGAAGCCTTGGGCTGCGCAGTTACCTGCGGCTGCTTTTCACCATGCTGTTTTCCCTTACGTGAAAGGTCCTGGCTTATCTTCTCACACAGCGCGCTGTTCTCGCTGTCGCCCTTCGCCCGGTAGAGCTGCCCAAGGGCTCTGAATAGGTCCGGAAAATCAGCGGAGAGCGGCTCAATACCCCAAGGGTTATTTGCGGGCTCGAGAAGCTCCGGGCAGTCCTTCACCGCTTTTTGGAGCTCTGGTCCGGCTGCTCTCCAGCCTGCCGGGTAGTCCTGGACCAGCAGAAACTGCTCGCAAAAGGCAAGTCCGGTCTGCTCCCACTTGCGGGCTTTTTCCTGCTCTGCTTTGAGCTGGATTGGATCTGCTTTTACCACCTGACTGGCAGAGCCGTTGCCGCTCTTGAGCGCTTCTAGGCTCAGCGCTGCTGCCTGGAGGGCCAACACCGCGCTTTTTCCGATCAAGGAGATGACCTCGCTATCGATCTTTCGCTGCTCGTAGGGCTCAGTTTCCGCGGCGTGCTTCCAGTTCACCTTAGCAATAACTCCTTTGCTGTACCTGGCGGCAACGTCACCCAGCTTGATTCCGCTGAGATGCTTCAAGGCCTCTCCGGTCGCCCGCAGTGCCTTTTCCCGAATGCGCACGAGCTCTGTCGGTCCCGAGTGTGGCACGAGGTGCTTGCGTTCAGAGAGCTTGCTGCTCGCTACGGCGAGCTCGCCTGCCATCTGGTAGCTCGATGGGTCAAGCAGAGT
>OMIG01000012.1 GCA_900299035.1 Pseudomonadota bacterium | reverse complement strand
CCAGAATACGGAGCTCTTGCGCCGGCAACCTACCCTTGGTGACGGACTTTTGAATTGTCTGCATCCGACCGGCAAGCTCAGGAATTTGCCCTAATCGCTTCCGGAACAACTCTCCTGCTCGCTCGCTGCGAAAGCGCCGCCACGTGCGCGAGGCAGCCTCTTTGCCCCGAGATAGCCCTATAAATAGCCGCAAACTCAGCTCTTGGAGCTGGTGCTTTTTCTCCTCAAGAAAATCTTTCCAGCCGGGGCGGTGCAGACGGTTATTGAAATACAATTCGAACTCAACACGCTCAAAAAAATGAGCCGCGGCCAAGGGATGCTTCAAGATTGCATCGACCCCCAACGAGAGGAATGGCCTACTAGCCTCGTACTTACGCTCATGGCTCCGAACAAGCTCAACCCCCAACGAGAGGAATGGCCTTCCAGGCGAGAGGAGTGGCCTGTAAGGGTCGTACGTAGGCTCATGGCTCCGAACAAGGAGCTGAACAAAAGAGTCCACCGCCCGAAGAGCTGAAGGACTTCTGAATTCAGCAACACGCTGAAATGGATAGAGAGGCTTAAGCTTAGCGCTCTCTAGACAGACAGGCAGGCCCCAATCCTTAAGGAGGCGCAGGTCGTCAGGTGCGATTGCTACGCCTCGCTCCGCCGAATCGCGGAGCAGCGTGTTGTACATACCAACGGTGTCGGCAGCCTGGGCGGCCACTAGCAGCTCGGAGCCGTAAACGGCAATTTTAAGCATCGAGTGCTCCGAGCCTTTTTTGAATAGCTGAGGCTTCTTCAGCGCTTCGAGCGCTCCATCTAAGTCGTCTTCGTCTTGTATGAGTTTTAGCCTCCTGAGCGTGTCAATCATCATGGCGAAGCCCATTGCCTCCGCGGCGTTCTTGCGGTCGATGAGGTCGGCGTACTGTCGAGGAATATCGGTTTCACGAGGTATTGCCGCCCGCAAAACTGGGAGCCACCGCTCTTTATCAAATGTGCCCTGCGGAAAGAATCCGCGCAGGGCGGCGCCGTCGCCGCTAGGCTTCACCCTGGCAAGATGATTCATGATTTTTTGGTACATCTCACTCGTGCCGAAGTGCCAGTCGGTTTTGGGGTTCTTCCAGGGTATGTCGCGGGTTCGGTCAAGAAGCCATGCGGGGTCCACCGTGGGCGAGGCCCCCAGCGCCTTCCTCTCGAAAATCTCAGCCTTAGCCTGCTGCACGTACTGACGAGGCAGCTTGGCAGTCAGGCTCACGCAGGGGATGGCGCTCGAAGGGTGCGGAATGTGCGGAAGCACAGGATTTCCGCTTACGCTTTGCACGAAGAAGTGGAGGCGACGCCCGATTCGAGAAAGCGTCGTCGCGGGCCATCCTGCCGCTAGACTTGCTAGAAGAATCGGAAGAATGTGTTCAATAAATTCAGAGGGTGCTACCGGCTTTAGCGCGCTATCCGTACTCCCCGAGCGCGCCTCATGAGATAGCTGCGCTAGGAACTCCCCGATAAAAGATGCGGGCATGCCACGGGCCCACAAAATGAGGTGCGCGACCTTGCCGCTCTCGAATAGGGCTATCCCTACTCGCCTAAGAGAGCTGTCAGATGACGAGAGCATCTGTGCCAGAGCCTCTGCGTGGGCGAAGATCCCCTGACAGGCTACCGTTGAGTATGGGACTCCTGGCCGCCGGAAAACGGCGTAGCGAACGATCTCGTACTTGCGGGCTGGGATAGTGGTATCATAGGCACCCTCGAGGTAGATCTGGGCGGCAGCCTCTATAACTTCCTTATGAGAAACGACGGGACTTGCAAGCTCCGAAAAAAGAGCCGCCGCGAGTGATCGAGTGCTCACCTCTCGTTCATCGACCCGCATTGTCAGTCGGCCGCCTCCGACATGACGTTCTGCGGCTTCGAGCAGTCGTTGCCTAATTGGGTCAAGCTTCTCCGGGGGGGTTTGCATGGGGCACGTGGCAAGCACCATCTCCCTTGCGGCGCGGCACGAGGTTCCTTCTACTTCTGGCCAGCTAGACTGATCACTCATGGACACGCACTCAACCGGCCCCAACAGCCAATGATGCAGGTTCTCGCTTGCGATTTGGGTGCCCACCGTTTGGAGGAGCTCCAAGATGCGGCCGTGCATCTCTTCCCCCATCGACAGAGCCTGAGAATCGGGCTCGATGGGCTCGACATCCATAACGAGCGGGACTACCCGCGCTCGAAACAGCACCGAAAGAGCTGCTGCACATCTCTGAATATCACCTTTCGTTGCCTCTCTCTCTCTGGAGAGCACTACCTTCATGGTCTCGAGAGCTAATCCACATGGCGAGTGCCCATTCTTTCTGCGATAGCTCTCGGGCTTGACGAGGGTTGCGTACGCTCCCTGAAGGTAGAGCTGGAGAGCCGCCTCGGCCAGCTCTTCAAGTTCGTGCTCTCCCCGAATGCACTCGGAGTACACTGCCTCGCCAAAGGCTTGGGGGCTAATGAGGAGTCGATCGATCAGCAGGTTGTCCGATTTCTCACCACCCTTGCCCCGTGCTGCCACGATGATGCCTCTCTGGATGGCTCTTAGTCGATCATGGTCGGTATTCCACTGACAAGCTCTTTGCACGACTTGAACTACGCTGTTCCACGCAGGCCTTTCGGAGGTGAGCGACTTTGTCTCGGTGTCTTTCGGCTCTTTTTCGTGAGGCGTCTCGCGCAACGGGGGGGTGCCCGGAGGCTTTAGCTCTCGGAGCGGGTCAGCGGAAGAAGCTGCCCGGTCGGCCCGTGGCGTAGGACCGCTCGGGAGGTGCTCGTCCGAACTCGAGGTGGAACTACTGGGGTCCGGCATAGTGGAAAGAGAGTCAAGATCAAGTCGAGCAGCAGAGCCGCAGCAGGGCTCCGCTTCCTCAATCCGAGGAGTGTAGGCTTATCGGTATTCCGGTGTAAGGGCAGCAGGCCAACCTCCTCGCTAATACGAACCGATTCAAGCTAAAGCAGCCACGTTTTTAATGTCTCTACTAAAGACGGCCTCATAAACGGCTCAGCAGCCGACCTTTGTCTGCGCTCGCGGGGTGCTCGGCGCGGCGACTGTGGACTCCTCATTCGGGCCAGCGCTTCTTCCTTTTGAAAAGCCCGCTAGCTCGCTTTCACGATGAGCGCAGGCAGCGTGGCAACGGCCTGCATCGTGCCGATCGGTGCCGGAGTCGGCAAAGTTCACACCTTCTTCGGCACACCAGTAAATATGAACCTGGCGCCCTTTTACAACGTTGTCACCCCCGATGACGGGCCGGAGTGGCAGCTTCGCTTTACTTTCTCGATGTTGTTTCCGGAGTAGCGGTGGGGCTAGCTCTTTGCTAGCTGTTGCGTGCTGCGTCCCTGGGGCGGCAACCCCACGCTCACCCCGAGCTCGTGTGGGCCCTCGCCGAATTCGTTGGCATCTCTTGACGATTCCTAACTCGTATTCGAAACGGGAGCCCTGTCGTAGAGCCATCAACCACGCATTCTGGCCCTAGCCTGATCAATCTCGGCAGAACCATCACCTGCAGGTTACCCCCTGTTTAGCTACTTACAAACGATCAATCGATTTGCCTATCCGCCGTAATTAGCTTAAGGATAGCGTCATGCAGAGCCGTAAAAGCAAACCTAGCAGTGACTCCCTCGCTGCAGCGGCAAAAAATTCATACAGAGCACTGCTGCTATGAAAAGATCCCTGGAAGAAGTAGCCATTGAGATGTTTGAGCCAGAGGAGCTCAAGCCGGTAGCCAAAACAAGGCAGTATCGTGAAGTTGTGATTCTGCAGGCATGCGTAATACTGAGCTCGATGCTACTTGATGATATCTTTTCGGTGCTACAGCTATCGCGGCAAGAGTGGGTATTCGTATCGCTCCACCTAGCAATGACTGCAGCATACTTTTTCGTCATCTGGGGCCTCGTCCGAGGGCTATCGAAGAGCCCTTGGATGCTGATGCTCTTCTTCGCTGCAATCGTTTCGATATTTGGCATCTCGCTAGCCGCAACCAATCCCTTCCTCCGTGTCTTTGAGGACCCTCGACCGTGGCTTATCGGTGAGCATGCCCTCGCAGCGGCAGTAGGGATGTGGGTAACCTTCCTCGTTTTCCGAGACATCTTCTTGGCGCGATCGGTGACAGGAAACGATGTGTGGGGAGCGGTGTGCATTCTGTTGCTCATCACGCTGTTCTTCGCTGGACTCTTCAATATCTTGATTTTAATTGATCCAGGCGCGATCGGAGTGGCGGCAGAGCCGGGTTACGGCTCAGTGTCAGAGGCCCTGTATTCATCGATGTGCGCGATCATCGGCAACTCGCCCGCCTATTCCTCCATGTCCTATCCGGCTCGAAACCTTGTTGCAGTCGAAGGATTTATTGGAAACCTGTACCTGGTGGTGTTAATGGGCAGGCTCATCAACCTTGCCTCGTCTTCTGAGGCGCCTAGGACGGAGCAGGAACAGTAGCTACCAGCTCAGGCGTGCAGCATCGGCAGAGCCGCAATTTGCTAGTCACCGGCTAGTCACCACCCTTCAGCCGCTTACAAAAAAGCGCCCGATTGGCCGGTCCTTAACCCTGCGCCGTGCGAGTAATAAGCCAGGGCCGCTGGTGCAAGTATCGAGCAGCTATCATCAAGGACACCAAGCTCTCAGCCTGTTTTGTCAGATCTACCTTGCATGTTTCTACGTTGCACAGCTTTGGAATCTGTAATTACATCCTTCAGAAATATTATTTTCGGAGCATCGAATGCGTCCCCTCCTCGTTACCCTAGCTGCCCTCTATATCGCCGCTCTCTCAGCCCCCGCCGTCTACGCGGACACCCCCTCTCAGTTCATGCAGCGGCCCAAGCAGGTGACCGTATTCGTGGCCAAGAAAGTCGTTACGATGGATCCAGCTATCCCAGAAGCGACGGCCGTAGCCGTAGCTGATGGAAAGATTCTCTCAGTGGGGTCCCTAGAGGACTTAAAGCCGTGGCTTACCCGGTACCCGCATACTATCGACCGCAGCTTCGCTAATAAGGTCATCTACCCCGGCTTTATTGAGCCGCACGGGCACCCGTTCCTAGGGGGCACCACCCTCACGCGCCCGCCTCTCACGTACCTGCCACTCCCGAGCCCGTACGGCCCGCCGTTTCCTGGAGTCAAAACGAAGGAGGCCGCGATGGCAAAGCTCAAGGAGTACTCTGGCGCCATGCCAGATCCAACCGAGCTCCTTGTCGCCTGGGGCTACGATATCTCAGCGACTGGCTCAGCTCCGAATCGACAGCTCTTGGACCAGATCTCGACAACCCGGCCGATAGTCGTGTGGGATTCGTCTGAACACAACACGTTCGCCAACTCAGCAGCGCTGAAGGCCTTCGACATTAACGCTGGAAACGCTAAAGGGGTGCTCGGCGTTGGACTCTCCCCAAATGGCGAGCTATCCGGTGAGTTCTACGGTGTCCCCGCTTCTACTCTCCTGCTAACACCCGTCATGAAAGAGCTCCTCACGCCTGAGCAATCGTTGAGAAACTTTCAGTACATCTCAGACCTAGGCCAGCAGAACGGCATCACTACCATGAGCGAACTCGATCTCGGCGCTCTAGACTTCGAGAAGGAGCGCGCTCTCTTCCAGAAGTACGTAACGTCGCCGATTATTACCCAACGAATCGTGGCTGTCTTGAACGGCCCGGGCCTCCTACAGGAGCACGGTTCTGGTGCTGCAGACAAGGCGAAAGAGTTCGCAGCATCCAGCACAGATACCCTCATCTTCAGAGGCATAAAATTTTTCAGTGACGATGCCTACCTCTCAAACACCATGATGGTTCAGGACCCGAGTTACACTGACTGGCACGAGGGGGTGATCTTTAACAAGACCCCGCAGGACTTCGCTGACGCCATGCGCCCGTTCTGGGACGCCGGCCTGCACATCCACGTTCACTCAAACGGCACTATCGGGAACGACTTTACTACCGAGGCGCTCCAGATTCTTCAGGACAGCAAGCCCCGCTTCGACCACCGCTTCACCTTCGAGCACTACGGACTATCGTCCAGCATGAACGTTCGGAAATTGAAGCAGCTCGGCGCCGTAGCGAGCGTAAACCCCTCCTACGTGTACGCTCGCTCTCACATCCAGAAGGACAGCCTCGGGAGCGATCGTGCCTCAACCGCAACGAGGCTCGGTAGCCTCGTCCGCGAGGGTGTCGTGACGTCGATGCACTCCGACTCACCCGTCGCTCCTCCTTTTCCGCTCCACCACGTCTGGTTCGCCGTTACCAGAGGAGAGCTGTACTCCCACACCACAGAAGCCCCGGCGGAGAAGGTCTCTCCCTACCAGGCACTCAGAATGGTTACGATAGATGCCGCCTACACGCTCGGCGTAGAGGATAAGGTAGGAAGCATCGAGCCCGGTAAGTTTGCTGACTTCGCGGTGCTAGATGCAGACCCACAAACGGTTTCTCCTTCTGCAATCAAGGATATAAAGGTGCACGCTACCGTGTTGAGCGGCAAAACAACCCTAACAAGCGAGACTCGCAAGCCACGGCCACTTTTCTAGCGACGCTTGCGCTGAATGACTTGTACAGTCCGGCTCCTCGCATACGGAACGGCAGCCGTGAACGTGAAGCACTATTCTCCCGAAGGCTAGCCTGCCTACTCCCCGCAAGGGGCAGCACGTAGCCTAGGGCCGCATATGCCCCTCTCGACGGCAGGCGATGCAATCGCCGACGCCAAACTTATTTGCCCACATCCAAAAACAACCTAAGCAGGAATCGAGCACCTGCTGGATGTGGATTGAAGATCCGAGCCGCTTTTTTTAGCTAACCTGCTCGATCAGAGCGGACACGGTCTGAACCGCCTGTAGCGTTCCGATCGGCTTCGTGCCGGACGGAAGTGCTCCGCCTTCGTCGATGATGGTTCCATCGTCGTTCAAGAAGAGCGGCATCACCGGGAATGCCTCTCGCGCGCAGGCAACGGCCGAGAAGGCTGGCTGGTTTGAGTCTCGTATCTTCTCCGCTGCTTCCAGTGAAATCTTGCGAGCCTTATTGCGGAGTGCCATCAGCTCAGTCAGCCCGAGCCTGTAGAGCTTCTCAAGCCCCAGCGCTGTGTACGCTGCCTTCACGGTGGCGGCTCCATCCTTGGTCAGCTTTTCTAGCGCCAAGTTGATTGCGCCCTTAACCTGCTCAGCTAGCTCCAGCACCTTCGGCTGCTCGGAAAAGTCTACGCCCCAGCGCACGACTGCGGCGTTCATGATGTAGGTGAACTCCATTTCGAACGCCTCGTGGTCTGAAACCTCTCCGAGCAGCGCGGCGAACATCCGGCGCGAGCGCGCCTCGTACACCAGCGGCTCAACTGCACGGATGTCCTCGACGACTTTCGGGTGAGACGCCTCTTTGATGTCGCGCAGCGCCTCAGCTGTTGAGTACGGGGCGTGCACAGCGGCAGCCACCTCTGGCTCAGGCACACCCTCGGAAGCGAGCCGCTTCATGCGCTCGCCGAAGGCCTCTTCCTCGAGCATCGTCACCGTCGCGACAGAGGGCGTCGCGAGGAGCTGGTAGAAAACCTCCGCGCTCGACTCAAAGATCAGCGCCAGCAGGCGCGCGAGCAGGAAGTGGTGGTCTGGATTCTCTGTCTTAATGCCGATCCAGGTGTAGCCCTTGTCCGGCGTGTGGAAGCCCGGCCCCGGCGGCTGCTCTGTGGGCTCGTCAAAGACCTTGGCCTCGACGTAGCGCCCTATCAGGACTGCAATGAGCTTTAAGTCGATGAACTTCACCAGCTTCTGGAGCAGCTCTAGCGAGTCCGCCTCATCAGCGAGCGCCAGCCAGCGCCACAGGGCCTCCTCGTTGAGCGAGTCGCCATGCCACAGGTCGAAGTCCGTCAGCGCGCGACACTGATCGAGCGACGCCATGCCAATCAGGTCAGCGCTGGACTCAATCCCGCGCTCCTTGACCACCATGAACAGGCTCTGCGACGGAAGCTGCCGAACAACTTGCTCGGGCACGTCGGACTCAAAGACTGCGTTGTACAGGTCTCGGCACGTGTGGCCCCTGAAAGGCGTTACTGCCGGCGCGCTCTCAGAGGAAGCCATCTTACTTAATTGGTGCGAAGGTGATGTGGATCTGTCGGCCAGAGCTCGGCGAGCGGTCATCGACAGTGGCGACATCCTTTAAGCGCTCGACGATCTGGTCGAACTTCTCTTTTCCGAGGTCGACGTACATCGCCTCGCGGCCCTTGAAGCGCATCGAGAACTTCACCTTGTCGCCCTCGCCAAGAAACTCGCGAGCCTGCTTAATCTTGAGCTCAAAGTCGCCAACGTCTGTGCGGTAGCGGAGCCGCAGCTCCTTCAGTGTTGTCTCCGTTCGGTTCTTGCGCGCCTCGGCTTCTTTCTTCTGCTCTTTGTACTTGAACTTGCCGTAGTCGAGGATCTTGCATACAGGAGGCTTCGCTTGCGAGGCCACCTCAACCAGGTCAAGCTCGAGCGCTTGTGCCTTCTGAAGTGCCTCTTCACGCGACAGCACGCCAAGCTGCTCGCCATCGGGGGCAATTACCCTTACTTCTCTTGCTGTGATGAATTCGTTGATGCGATGGGTGTCTGGGGGGGTCTGGGGACGATTAAAGCGACCGCCACGGAAAGCAGGCTTGGGAAAGGGTTTCAAAAAGTTCCTCCACAATTAGTTAGAACAGTGGCTTCATCTCCGCTGCCGAACACGGCGAACGCGAGAGGGCCGAGAATACGGGGTACGTTAACCACTGCAATAAGATGAATCAAGAGGCGCGCAGACCCCTACTTTTTCTTTGATTCTGGCTTTTTACCCTGATTTTTCTTGTCCGCAGCAGCCCCGTCAGACCCCTTTCCGGCTGAAAGGGTTCGGCACTGCGGGTCGCTGGAGTCGACCGAGAGACACACACCCTGTTGCGTCGAGCACTCCTTCTGGAGCGCCTTCTCAAGCTCGTTGCGCGCAGAAAAACCCAATGAATTCAGGATAGAAGCACGAGCCGAGAGCTTGGTAGCGAGGCAGTCGCCGAGCGACTCGTGGTCGCGTTTGCACTGTTCGGACGCCCGCACCTTCTGGCGATTTAGCTCTACCTGAAGGTTAGCTTTCGCCCCGGCCTCATCGTAGCCGGCCCGCTGGACGCCAGCGAACCGGACCACCGACGGTTTCGGCTGGCTGGGGGCATCAGGGGCAGCAGCAGGGGCAGCCGCAGGGGCTGCTGTCTGCCCACCTGGCGGCGTCTTCTGGCCCGGCTTGCCTGTCGGCGGAGGATCATCGTCGTCATCGTCGTCCTTCTCCTGCTCCGGCGGCGACTTCACCCAGGTGTATGAAACATCAGCAGAACAGAGCACTTCGGCCCGCGCGATGCCAAGCGGCAAAGCTGCCGCCACGACGGCCACGAGCAGAGACAGAGAGGAATAAAAAGAGGTGCGCATGGGCTGAATACCGAGCGACATGTCGCGTCTCAGGCGGCATGTGCGTTGATTCGCCTAAGGTATATAGGGCGAAACGCCTGGCGGGCAAGGTTAAACCGTACAGCCGTACTTCAATCAGCGCCTTTTAAAGCACAGTGTCTTTTTTTAAGGCAACCATGGAAGACTCCAGCAGCAGCTCATTTCCCGGAATCGACAGAGAGTACCAAGAGGCTACCGGGCTGCCGAACATGACAGGAACTCCGGAGCGCCGCCTCCTTTTGGCAATACTAGAGCGCGCCATACTGGACTATGTCGGTAACGAGCCAAAGGAGATCGAAGAGGCCGAGCGCTGGCTCTTTGGCGAGCTCGACCATCCGGGCCCCGGACAGTTCTCGTTCTACTGGGTGTGTGAGCAGCTCGACCTCGACCCGTACCGGATAGCGAACAAGATTCGCGCCATGCCACGCCGCGGCAACCGCAAGGTGGCGCCTTGGTACTTTCAGAAGAGTGCGTAGCTGAGAATCGGACCACGTGAACGTGCTCGTGCGCGTGAACGTGAACCTACCCGGAGAAGAGACTTACGCTCGAGTAGAGGCTGGGCCAGAGGGTGTTGCTCTAATGCTTGCCCGGAAATAATAGTTTCTAAGTCGAGTACACCGCGCTGCTTCGGGCACGTTCACGTTTACGTGCACGAGCACGAGCACGTAAACGTAGAGACATGGGGCAGGCACATTTGTCCGCACCTGTGGCGAAATAACCGGATAAGTTCGGAGCTATCCGATCGTGCACGTGGTCATGAACGTGAACGTGAACGCAACCCGAAAGTGCAGGTATCCGAGGTAGCTGGATAGGCTGGAAGAGATAGGAAGGAAGTCGCGCCCGGGCACGTTCACGTTCACGTGCACGAGCACGTTTACGTAAAGACAGGGGACAGACACATGTACCGCGGCTACGCCGCACGGATAAATGTGTCTGTCCCCTTTTTTCTAGTGGTACTGGCGCAAAACGACCCTGGCCGGCGCTGGCGGCATGTTGCCAACCCGCGTGCCTGAGGCGCGCCCGATCCAGAACTCGCGAGAGAGCAGCTTAGTCGCAAAGTCACCCATCGACGTCTTGTCGTGGCCACGCCGCGCCGCTATCTCGCGCGATACGAGGGTGGCAAAGCTAAAGCGTCGCAGCACTTTCGTGCGCGGCAAGAAGTAGAGCGCGCTGCCGAGGCCCGCCAAGAACGCAACCATCACGAGCGCCGGAACTGACATGAGCTGCTCCCCTTCTCTGCCGAACCACAGCACAGAAGAGAGAGCCACGACCCCGAGGCTCAAGAGCGCCAGGGCCCGCTTTGAGAGGCGAGACTTCTTGATGAAGAGGCTGTCGTCACACACTCCCAGGTCGAGCAAATCATCGAGGTACGACTCAAGGACTTCCACCGGCACGAAGGCAACGGCGAAGTGGAAGTCTCTCACGTAGCGGTGAACTGGAATGAGCGCCCCGCCGACGCGGCCTTCGTAAGCGAGCAGCGCTCGGCCCACCTGCTGGTACTGGTCGAGCAAGCGGCTGCAGCCGGCAAACGGATGGCGGTCATCGTTTCGGGGAGACTGGGAAATTGGCATGCGACGATGAGAACACACGGCGGAACACCACACAACTAACGCCGGTGGGACTCTGCTCGCAGAGCGAGGAGGGAGAGTCCTTACCGATGAGGACGGCTCTTCACGGGCACCGGCACGGGCTTGAGACCAAGCAGAGCCGCAATCAGCGCGTCAAAGATATTAAAGATACTGGACATGCCTACCCACTTTCACTGGCCCCCTGACTTGAGGCCTTACAAGTGAGATGTCGGTCATAGCCCAAAATTCTTTAAGTTTTTTGGCTATTTTGTAATTTTTTGCGCACTAAGTCCTGCTCGGCCTACGAGCGGGGCCGCGAGAAGCCTTTTTTCAGCTACTTAGAGCGGCCCCGTGGCTACAGCCCTGGCTTGGTCATCGCCATCAGGTCGAGCAGTCGAGCCAGCTCAGCCTCCGGCAGGAGCTTCATCTCCTGGGCGACTGCCCTGACGGTCTTGTCCTCTTTCATGGCACGCTTGGCGAGCTCGGCTGCCTTGTCGTACCCGATCTTGGGAGCCAGCGAGGTGACCGTCGCGAGGCTCTTCTCGGCAAGCTCACGGCAACGCTCTTCGTTCGCCGTGATTCCGGAGACGCAGTTCTTGTTGAAGTTGTTGGCGGCGCTCGCCAGCAGCTCGATCGCTTCAAGCAGGCTGTAGGCGAGGGCCGGCATCATCACGTTCAGCTCAAAGTTGCCGTGCTGTCCGCACACCGCAATCGTCGTGTCGTTGCCCATGATGTGCGCGCACGCCATCATGACCGACTCGCACACGACTGGGTTCACCTTAGCCGGCATGATGCTTGAGCCGGGCTGAATCTCTGGCAGGTAGATCTCGCCGACGGCGCAGCGCGGGCCGGATGAGAGCCAGCGCACGTCGTTTGCAATCTTCATGAGCGACACTGCGACCGTGCGCAGCTGCCCGCTCACCTCAACCGCAGCGTCCTGCGTGGCTTGGGCCTCGAAGTGGTTCTCTGCCTCGACGAACGGAGAGCCGGTCATCGACGCGATGTTTGAAATCGCTGTGCGCGCGAACTCTGGGTGCGTGTTGAGGCCTGTGCCGACGGCGGTGCCGCCCAGCGCGAGCTGGAGCAGGCGCTTGCTTGAGTGCTCGACGCGCTCAACGCCGTGCCTGAGCTGCGACGCGTAGCCGCTGAATTCCTGGCCCAGCGTTATCGGAGTGGCGTCTTGCAGGTGCGTTCGGCCAGCCTTGATCACGTTAGCGAAGGCCTTGCTCTTCGACTCAAAGACGGCTGCCAGCTCTTTCAGGGCTGGCACGAGCTGCTTCTTGATCGCCTCGTGCGCCGAGATGTGAATCGCTGAGGGAAACACGTCGTTGGAAGACTGGCAGTTGTTGACGTGGTCGTTGGGGTGCACGAAGCCGCGGTCTCCCTTGCCCTTGCCGAGCACCTCTAGAGCCCGGTTGGCGATGACCTCGTTGGCGTTCATGTTGGTTGAGGTGCCCGAGCCTGTCTGGAAGACGTCAACCACGAAGTGGCGGTAGAGCGTGCCGTCGATGACTTCCTTGCCAGCCTTTACGATCGCGTCTCCGCGCTCGCGGTCGAGCAGCCCAAGCTCCATGTTCGCCTGCGCGGCGGCAACCTTGATGGTGCCCACGGCAGCGATGAAGCCTTTCGAGAGGCGGAGCTGCGAGACAGGAAAGTTGAGCACGGCGCGCTGCGTGGAGGCTCCCCAGAGCGCATCCTCCGGCACTTCCATCTCGCCCATTGAGTCTCTCTCTTTCCTCGTTCCCATACGTATGGCTCCAAAAAGCGGCTTTTGCCCCCGTTTGCGTGGCTTGCCGAGGGCGGTCTAGTCGCCCGGACGATACCCCAATTTCCCCGGCTGGGGAAAGCGGAAGGCGAGCGTTGCACCTGCCCTGAAACCTTACTATGCTTCGGGAACTAATCCGTGAGGCTGCTCCCTATGAAGATCCGCGCGCTCCCTGCCCTAACTCTCTCGCTGCTGTCCCTCCTGGCCATCCCGGCTGTGGCTGCACAGGCTGATGTGCGCATCGCCACCGTCGATGTCGCGCGAATCATCAACGAAGTGCCAGACGCTGTCGCCAAGAAGGAGGAGCTGGATGCCGCTTCTGAGAAGGCCAAGGCGAAGCTCGAGGCGAAGGGCAAGGAGCTTCAGGCTCTGCAAGAGAAGCTTGAGAAGGCCAAGGTTTCTCCGGACTCAAAAGAGGCGGAGAACTTCCGCAACCAGGCCAGAGACTTCGAGCGCATGCGCGCCGACGCCAAGGCCGAGCTCGAAAAGAAGTTCATGAAGATGAACAAAGAGATCTCCGAGAAGGTCATGTCAAAGATTGAGAGCTACGCTAAGTCTCACGACTACGACCTCGTGCTCGACAAGAGCGAGAAGTTCCGTGGTCCGGTGCTCTTCGGCGAAAAGTCGGCCGACATCACCGACGACATCATCAAGATGCTCAAGTAGCCGACTGCTGCGAGTTGCTCGTACTCCTTTACTAAAAGCTTCCCGCACGCTTTCGTGCAACTTTCTTGGGTTTCCCGGCATTCTAGCGGCTAGCGCTGTCGCTCTGCCCAGCCCTGGCCGAAGATTAGGGCATGAGGCGAGTGCTTGTTGTAACGGCTTTTCTCATATCGTTTGGGGCGTCTGTCGCCGAGGCTTCATCGTCTCGGCAGCAGCCGGGTGAAGGCGATCCAGCCCAAAAGCTGGAGGGCGCCGCGCAGATAGTTGAGGCGCAACCCCAAGCAGCCGCTAGGCACTCTCGACGGAAGCTGGACCTGTCTCTGCCTCAGCGGGGACAGCTCATTCCCGCAGCCGCCGAAAGCAACCCTCAGGGGACCACGGGCCGCCGCCCATCCGGAGCGGGCTCTGATTTCGACCCGTGGTTCCCGGGCCGGGGGCTCGGAGTAAAAGTTACCACTACCTGGTAGGAGTTCTCCCTACCACCTGAGCTTCAGCGCGCAGCATGCGGTCTACTTCGTGCAGGTCTGAAGCCACCCTCCACGCGAGCGACACCGTGCGCTCAGTGGGTGCTATCAGGTCAGGAACCAAGATAGCCCGCAGCCCGGCTTTTGAAGCGGCTTCTAGGCCGAAGGGAGAGTCTTCGCACGCCCACGAGACGGCAGGCTCCTGCCCCAGGGCTTGGCACGCCTTGAGGTAGATGTCTGGCGCGGGCTTGCCGCGCTGCACCTGGTCGCCGCCTATGACGGCATCGAAGCGGCTCAGGAGCGACTTGCGCTCAAGCTTGCGCCTGGCGACCGGCGTGATGGTCGATGTGGCGATGGCGCGCGGAATGTTCAGCTCGTCGAGAGTCGCCAGAACTTCGAGCACACCTGGCTTCACCGGGATTCGGCCCTGGGCCACCTCCTCGTCGTACAGCTCCACGAACAGGGTCAGGAGCTCCACCACGAGCTCCTTGCTGCCCAGGTGCTGCTCCAGGTACTTGGGGCCGTCCTGCACGTTCCTGCCGACCATGCCCAGCATTACTTCCGGGCTGAGGGGCTTTCCGATACGGGCCGCAGCCGTGTGCAGCACCTCTTGCGAGCGGCGTTCGCTGTCCAGCAGCAGCCCGTCCATGTCAAAAACCATCGCGGCGATGGGCAACTTTTTCTCCATGCAGCCCGAATAGTACCGCAGCGGCGGCGCGGGCAAAAGCGCCACTGACTGCGGCGGCAGCGCGGGCAAAGCATCACTGCCCGCAGCGGCAGCGCAGGCAAAACATCACTGCGCGCTGGACTCCGTAGCCAACCTCGGCGAAACTCGCACGTATGGGACTCTTCTCAACTGATCCGCTCACCGCAAAGCTGAAGGAGGTCTTCGGCTTCTCGAAGTTCCGCCCGCTGCAGCGAGAGATTATCGAAGAGACCATGGCAGGGCGTGACGCGCTCGCCATCCTGCCGACTGGGGGCGGGAAGTCGCTCTGCTACCAGCTCCCTGCCCTGCTGCGTCCGGGGCTCACGCTGGTTGTGTCGCCGCTCATCGCGCTGATGAAGGACCAGGTGGACGGCCTGACCGAGAACGGCGTCAAGGCTGCCTTCCTCAACTCAGCCCTCAACGAAGAGGAGTCTAAAGACACCTGGCGGCAGCTCTTCCGTGGGGAAATTAAGATTCTCTACCTCTCGCCTGAGCGGCTGATGGTCGAGGGGATGTTTGAGACGCTCGCGCAGCTCAACCTAGAGTTCGTCGCCGTCGATGAGGCGCACTGCATCTCGTCGTGGGGGCACGACTTTCGGCCGGAGTATCGCGCGCTCAAGACGCTGCGCGACCGCTTCCCTGATGTGCCGGTGCTGGCGCTCACGGCGTCGGCGACCGAGCGCGTGCGCGCTGACATCCTGGAGATGCTCGGGATGGGTGACGCGCGCACCTTCATCGCAAGCTTCAACCGCCCAAATCTCTCGTACCGCATCATTCCGCGGCTCTCGCCGCTTAAGCAGATCGCGGAGGTTCTCGCTGACCACAAGGGCGAGAGCGGCATCATCTACTGCTTGAGCCGGGCGCGCACGGAGTCGGTGGCGGAAGAGCTGGTGCGCAAAGGCGTCAAGGCCGCGGCCTACCACGCCGGGCTAACGTCAGCAGAGAGAGACAGGCGACAGGAGCAGTTTGTCCAAGACGAGCTGCAAGTGATGGTGGCAACGATTGCGTTCGGCATGGGCGTCGACAAGCCTGACGTGCGCTTCGTCATCCACCACGACCTCCCCAAGAACCTCGAGAGCTACTACCAAGAGACTGGACGGGCTGGGCGCGACGGGCTCCCGAGCGAGTGCGTCATGCTGTACAGCGCGGCCGATGCGGCGAAGCTCAGGCAGTTCATCGAGCAGGCCAGCGACCCGACCGAGCGCGAGGTGGCGGGCAAGCAGCTCTCGCAGATCTTGCAGTTTGCTGAAGCCTCCGTGTGCCGCCGCGTGTCGCTGCTGCGCTACTTCGGCGAGGAGTACAGCGACGCCAACGGCAAGCCGACGCTCTCGTGCGGCGCGTGCGACAACT
>OMIG01000011.1 GCA_900299035.1 Pseudomonadota bacterium | reverse complement strand
CTAGAGCCCCCCAGTACCGCCGGCTTTCTAGCCGGCAGTGAAAGGGTTGGATTGGCTATGCCGCTTCGTTTGGCACTTCAGCTCAAGAGCTGACTTAGCTCAAGGGGCAGCAACGACCCTCTAGCCCCTTCACTGCCGGCTAGAAAGCCGGCGCTACGGGGTGGGTCGTGGCGCTACTCGGCTATCGCGGCGCTACTGGCTAATCGCTGTATGATGGGGTGGGTCGTGGAGCTACTGGGTGATCGCCGCGCTCTACTCACGCAGTCGGCAAGACGCCGACCCGTAAGCTACTCCGGCCGCATCAGCGGGAAGAGAATCACGTCCCGCAAGTTGTCCTGCCCGGTGAGGAGCGCCATCACACGATCAACGCCCATGCCCCATCCGCTTATGGGCGGCATGCCGTGCTCCATCGCCACGAGGTAGCCCTCGTCGACGTCCATCGCCTCTTCGTCTCCCTGGCTCTTCGCCGCAGACTGCTCAACGAAGCGCTCGCGCTGGTCGATCGGATCGACGAGCTCTGAGTACGCTTTGACGATCTCCCAGCCGTTTACGACGAGCTGGAACTGGTCGACGAGGCGGGAGTCCTTGTCGCTCACTCGCGCGAGCGGCTGGAGAATCTTTGGGTAGTTCACCAGGATCGTCGGGCGAATGATCTTGGGGCGGCTCACCTTCTTGTAGAGGTTGTCTATCAAGGTCGTGAGCCCCATGCTCTTCATTCCGTCGAACTCGATGCCCTTGGCGCGGATGTCGGCGCGCAGCTTGTCGGCCGAGTCGTACGCCATGACATCGATCCCGGAGTCGCGCTTTATCAGCTCAACGTAGTCTTCTCTCGGCCACGGGGTGCTCCAGTCAACGGTGTGTTCGTTGCCGTCGCGGTCCTTGAGCGTCATCTGCCTGGGCAGGTTGAGGCGGTCGAGCAAGAAATCGAACATGCGCTCGGTGAAGCGGATGTTCTCCTCAAAGCTCCAGAACGCAGCGTAGTGCTCAAGGTGCGTGTGCTCGGGGAGGTGCGACGGGTCGTGCCCCTCGTTGCGGAACGCCTTCCCCATCTCGAAAACCTTCTCAAAGCCGCCCACGATCAGCTCCTTGAGCGGAAGCTCGTGCGAGATGCGCAGCACCACGTCGATGTCGAGCGCATTGTTGTGCGTGTGGTACGGGCGGGCAGCGGCGCCTGTTGCGTTGTGCATGAGGGTTGAGGTCTCAACCTCCATGAACCCCTCCTGCCAGTAGAACTCGCGGATGCCGCGCAGGAAGTCCGAGCGCAGCGTGAAGCGCTTGCGGGTCTCCTCGTTCGCCATGAGGTCCAGGTAACGCTGGCGGTAGAGCAGCTCGCGATCCTTGAGGCCGTGGAACTTGTCCGGCGGCGGCAAGAGCGCCTTGCCGAGAAACGTCCAGGTCTTTACGAGAATCGACTTCTCGCCAGTCTTGGTCGTGAAGATCGTGCCCTCAACACCGATGAAGTCACCAAGGTCGTGGTTCTTCGTGATGAGCTTGTAGAGGTCAGCGCCGAGCGTGTCCTTCTTGAAGACCACCTGCATGCGGCCGGTGCTGTCTTGCAGGTGCGCGAAGGTGATGCTCCCCATCTGGCGGAAGAGCATGATGCGCCCAGCACTCGTCACCGCGGCGTTCTCCTCAAGCTCTCGCGCGTCCTTGAGGTCCATGGCTTTGTCGAACTTCGCCGGGTAGGGGTGGATCCCTGCGGCCTTGAAACCCTCGAGCTTTGCAAGGCGATTAGCGCGCTCTGCGACGCGGTCGGTTGTTACCTCTACGGTCTCTTCTCCCTGTGGCTGTTGTGTCGACATGATGAATGAAGCCTACATTGCTGATTTTTCACGCACGATAGCGCAAAAACGCCGGTTCCGTACACCATTGAAAAGGAAAAAGAGCGCGGCTCGCGGCGGTCCCGTGAGCATTTTTAGCCGCCCCGAGCAGCCTTTCAGGCTGCCGCGACGTGCCTCCTGTCCGCCTGCTGCGCCAGCACCTGCTCCCGCACCTGAAACGCGTTAAACATCTCCCCTACCGCCCAGTTGAGCGGAGTGTGCGGCGACGGAAAGATCATCTCCTTGCCGGATGGCGACAGCTCAGCGACGTAACACTCAGGCATCCGCAGCTTCGGCACGCGGATGATGCGGGTGTGCCCGTCTGGCCCCACCTCCCACGAGACCTCGCGCGCGCCCGTCACAAGCCCAAGCCCTGAGCGGAAGAACCTCTCGTGGAGCTGCTGGTAGCGCTTGGTGCCCGTCTCCAGGAATCGCTCTCCCGCCCACGCCGCGAGCTGCCACACGAAGTGCGTCCAGGCCGCCTTGCGCCCCTTGGGCACTACTTTGTTGCGCGTGGCGATCTGGAGGCTCGCGTCTCCCGAGGGGCCGCCGAAGAGCCTGTTTAAGGTCTCCACCGTCTCGTTGCGGAAGAACCCGCAGCGCTGGTACGAGTCGTCGCCGTAGCGGTAGACGCCGCCTGACTTGCTATCAACCAGCTTGAGCACCTGTGCGAGCACCTGCTTCTCAAGCCGCGCGCCCCACGCTGCGCCCTTCCCTGCGCGCTCGGCGAGAAAGCGCGGGTAGTCGAGCATCAACAGGTAGATGAGCGCCCCGTCCCCGGTGCGGTAGCGCACGTCGCTCTTTGGGTACCCAGGGCTCTCAAACGGGAGATCGCGCACCATGGCTGCGATAGCCCTGCGCTCGATGAGCGAGGCGGCCTGCGCGAGCGTTCGCTGGCGGTAGGGTGCAGGCAGGAACTTGCGGAGCTTTAAGAACTCCCGAGACAAAAACGAGAACTCGCGCTTCGCCGAGAGCTCAGCCAGCTTCACGATGAGCCGATGCTCCCAGGCCCTGACCGAGCTTCTGACCGCAGCAACTTCTTCCCACGAGCCGCTGCTCTCCATCGTCACGAAATCAACGCTGATGAGAAACGGCACGATGGCTCCGAGGAACTGGCGGTGCTTCGCCGTGAGGTCGCGCACCGAGAGCCGTCCGCGCTCAATCGCCGAGAGGGTGTGCCACGCAGCTATCTGCCAAGCGTCCTGCCGGTGAGACCAGCTCTCGTCCCTTGCGGCGTTTAGGTTGTCTCTCACTGCGGCGAAGATGTAGGGCCATCTCAAGGGGTCACGCTTGTGCGCGCGCGACTTCGAGCGAATGATCGCGTGAAAGCGCCCAAGCTGGCTCACCGTCGACATGAACGACACAGCCGAGAGCAGCAGCGCCTTGCCGAGCCGAACAGCGCTTGG
>OMIG01000010.1 GCA_900299035.1 Pseudomonadota bacterium | reverse complement strand
CTTTCGGAACGCTACGACTTCGTCTCGACACGCATCGGCATCCAGCAGTTCAACGCCGACTTCCGCGGCTTCCTGTTCAACGACAACGAGCCTGGCGTGCGATTCTTCGGCAACTACGACAACAACAAGACGCAGTTTAACGCGGCTGCCTTCTTCCTGCTCGACAAGGACACCAACACCGGCATCAACACCACCTTCGACTACCGGCACCAAGACGTGTTCGTTGCGAACATGTACCGCCAGGACATGTTTTTCCAGGGCCACACGATGCTGTTCAGCGTCGTGAACCGGCAGGACAACGCAGGCGACGCGGGCTACAAGTACGACCGCAACAACTTCCTCGTGCGCCCAGCGCCGATCGGTGACCAGCGGTTCAAGAACCTCAACTCCACGTACTTCGGCGTGGGAGGTGACGGCCACGTCGGGCGTGTCAACACGACGACGCAGTTCTATTACGTGATGGGATCAGAGAGCCACAACCAGATAGCGAACCGCGGCGTCAACATTAACGCCGCGATGTTTGCCCAGGAGTTCTCGTACGACGTCGACTTCGTGCGATTTCGCGCCTCGTTCTTCTGGGCATCGGGAGACAAGAATCCGTACGACGGCCAGGGGCAGGGCTTCGACTCAATCTTCGACAACCCAAACTTCGCAGGCGGCGATCTCTCGTTCTTCCAGCGTGAGGCGATTCCGTTCGTTGGCGGAGGCGGAGTCAACTTGGTCAACCGCAACAGCTTGCTACCAGACCTCAAGGCCGGCAAAGAGCTAGGGCAGGCGAACTTCGTGAACCCTGGTGTCCGCGTCTACAACGCTGGCGTGGACTTTGAGCTGCTGCCAGAGCTGAAGCTCATCACCAACACGAGCTTCCTCCAGTTCGATCAGACTGCGGTGCTCCAGGCCCTACGCCAGGACGGCTCGATCTCGAATGATATCGGGGTAGACCTTTCAGCGGGCTTCTTCTACCGGCCCTTCCTCAACAACAACGTCGTGATTCGCCTGGGCGCTGGAATGTTGTTTCCGGGTAGTGGCCAGAAGAACCTATTCGGCGACCAGGTGCTGTACGACGCGTTTACTAACTTCATCTTTCAGTACTAACGGGCAGGATGGGAGCGACTTCAGAGAGAACTCAGGCGGTGTGGCGAGCAGGGGTACGAGCGCTTGGAGCGCTCCTGCTCACAGCTATCGCTTCAGCCGCGCATGCTGAGGATCCCTACACGGACGTCATTCAGCCCTTCGGAAGTCCGCAGAAGATGGCTGAGACGAGCGCAGGCTGCCTCGACTGCCACACGAAAACAGACGCGCCCACCATGCACGAGAACCCAGCGGTGCACATCGGCTGCGCGGAGTGCCACGGCGGCAACCCAAGCGTAAGGGCGAAAGGGGTTAAGGCGTCCGATGCAGCGTACGATGCTGCCAAGAAGCTGGCGCACGTCCAGCCGCTCCACCCTGAGTGGTGGCCTACGTCGGCTAACCCGAAGCACACGTACAATGAGCTCACAGAGGAGTCGCTTGAGTTTGCCCGCTTCATCAATCCTGGCGACCTGCGGGCTGCTCCTCAGGCCTGCGGCGGCTGTCACTCAGAGATAACGAGCGCCGTAAAGAAGAGCCTCATGACGACTTCAGCGATGCTGTTCGGCGGAGCCTCGTACAACAACGGCATCCTCCCCTACAAGCGCTACATCCTTGGCGAGGGGTACACGCAGCAGGGCGACCCTGCCTCGATCGTCCACGACGAGGCCCGTCCTTTCACGGACGAGATGAAGGCGCGCGGCGCACTCGAGAAGCTCCTGCCGCTGCCGGCCTGGGAGGTGTTCGCCCCGGCCGACATCTTCCGCGTGTTTGAGCGAGGCGGAATATTCAACCGCAGCCAGTTCGCTGAAGTTGGCGTCCCGAATCCGCTCGAAGAGCCGGGCAAGCCAGACGTCAAGGCATCAAACCGAGGGCCGGGAACTGGGGCTCGCATAGCTGTTCCGTTGCTCAACATCCACAAGACGCGCCTCAATGATCCGCACCTAAGCTTCCTCGGGACCAACGACCACCCGGGAGACTACCGGAGCAGCGGCTGTACGTCATGCCACGCCGTGTACGCTAACGACCGCGACCCGCTCCACTCCGGGCCGTACGCGAAGTTTGGCCACGACGGCAAGTCGGTGACGGTTGATCCGACCATCCCGAAGAACGAGGAGGGCCACCCGCTCAAGCACGTGTTCACCCGCGCTATCCCCACCAGCCAGTGCATGGTGTGCCACATGCACCAGCCGAACATGTTCTTGAACACGTACTTGGGCTACACGATGTGGGACTATGAGTCAGACGCCCCATCCATGTGGCCAGAGAAGCAGCGCTACCCGACCGACGAAGAGAAGCACGCTTCGCTGACCCACAACCCAGAGGAAGCGGCGATGCGCGGCAAGTGGACCGACATCGACTTCCTGCGCCGAGTTGCCGACTTAAACCCGAAGCTCAAGACCACCCAGTTCGCCGACTACCACGGCCACGGTTGGAACTTCCGGGCGGTGTTCAAGCGTGACCGCAAGGGGAACCTGCTCGACAAGAACGACAAGCTCGTGTCGTTTGAGGACCCGCAGAAGTTCAAGAAAGCGGTGCACCTGCAAGACATCCACGTCGACTACGGGATGCAGTGTGTCGACTGCCACTTCGGCCAGGACACGCACGGTGACGGAAACATCTACGGCGAGGTCGCGCAGGCGGTTGAGATCGGATGCGAGGACTGTCACGGAGACCTAACGAAGCGCGCCACGCTCAAGACATCAGGCCCTGCAGCGCCAGCAGGGGGGCATGACCTCTCCCTCAAGCGAACGCCGTGGGGAGAGCGACAGTTCGTGTGGGAGGGCGACCAGCTCGTGCAGCGTTCGCTCGTCACGGAGGGCCTCAAGTGGCGCGTCAAGCAGGTGAAAGACTCGGTTAACCCATCCAGCCCGGACTACAACAGCAAGGCTGCCAAGGCCAAGCTCGTCATGAAGCTCGACGAGGGCGCAGAGAAGTACGCGGTTGCCTCAAGCGGCCAGGCGTCTAACCCTGAGTTCTCGGAGAAGCTTGCTCACTCCAACGAAGACATGTCGTGCTTCGCCTGCCACAGCTCCTGGACGACAGCGTGTGGCGGCTGCCACCTTCCGATTCAGGCCAACTGGAAGAGCCCATCGCACCACTACGAACTAAAAACCACCCGCAACTGGGCGACCTACAACCCGCAGGTTGCGCGAGACGACATGTACCAGCTCGGGCGTCACGGGCCCGCCAAGAACGGGAAGATCGTCCCGATTCGGTCATCGAGCGCCCTGGTGCTCAGCTCGATGGACGTCAATCGCCAGAAGATCTACATACAGCAGCCTCCTACGTCTGCCGGAGGCTACAGCTCGCAGGCGTTTGCGCCGCACTTCCCGCACACCGTAAGAACGAAAGAGACCAAGGGCTGTAAGGACTGCCACGTCTCTAAGGAGAACGACAACAACGCCATCATGGCGCAGCTGCTCCTGCTCGGGACGAACTTCGTCAACTTCATGGGGCACTACGCCTGGGTGGCAGCGGGCGAAGAGGGGCTTGAAGCGGTGCAAGTCACCGAGTGGGATGAGCCCCAGGCAGTCATCGGCAGCTACCTCCACAAGTACGCCTACCCTGACTACTACAAAGCGCACCAAGAGCGCGGCCTCGAGCTCGAGCAGAGCCACCGCCACCACGGCGTTGGAGGCAACACGCGCTCCATCCAGATGCGCGGTGAGTACCTCTACACAGCAGCGGGCCCTGACGGCTTCCGCGTGTACGACATCGCAAACGTCGCCAACAAGGGCTTCTCGGAGCGCATCGTCACGAGCCCTGTATCGCCGCTGGGACAGGACACGCACGTCTCAAGCGAGAACGCCACCGGAGTCGCCCTGCCGACCAACATGCCCGTGGCGCCGTTCAAGACACAGCTCCCGGAAAACCTTGAGTCGCCGATGCACCCGCTCTACCACTACGCGTTCATCTCGGACAGCGTGGAGGGCCTGATCGTGGTGAACGTCGACACGCTGCAAGACGGCGAGCCGCGCAACAACTACCTCGACAGAGAGCTTACGTGGAACGAGGACGGGATCCTGACGGGCGCCCAGTTCATCTACCTAACTGGCGCGCGAGCCTTCATCGGAACAGAAGACAAGATCGTAGTGCTAGACCTCGATGACCCGCTCAGCCCGCGGGTTGAGGCAACCTGGCCAGCGCGCCGTCCGACTGGAGTCGCGGTCCAGTTCCGTTACGCGTTCATGACCGATGCGGATGGCTTCCACGTGATCGACATCACGCACCCAGAGAAGCCGCGCATGGTGCCCGGCGCGTCGCTGAGCCTGCCAGATGCCCGCAGTGTCTACGTGGCCCGCACGTACGCCTACGTTGGAGGCGGCAGGGAAGGTATGGTTATCATCGACGTTGAGAAGCCCGAGAAGCCGTCGGTGTACCAGAAGTTCAGCGCCGATGGCGAGATTAACGACACCAATGACGTCAAAGTCGCCACCACAAACGCGAGCCTGATCGGCTACGTCGCCGACGGAAAGAACGGGCTCGTCGTCCTGCAGCTCACCGACCCTGACAGGGTGCCGGGCTTCTACGGGTTCTCGCCGGCAGTGAAGCCGAAGGTGATAGCCCGTAAGCAACTCGCTGGCCCTGCGGTAGCGCTCTCCAAGCCGCTCGACCGCGACCGCGCCGTAGACGAGACTGGTCACCAGGTGAGCGTCCTTGGCCGCATCGGCTCACGTCCGTTCACCCTTGAGGAGATGCGCAAGATGTTCCTCAACAGTGAGGGGAAGGTGTGGACGGTGGATTGAGAGTGTGACACTAATCCTTTTAGCGCCCCTTTTTTGTCGAAGCGCGAGGCGAAAGGCGAGGTTCTCAAGGAGCCTCCGTCGTAAGAGAGAAAGCAGCCCCGTCATTCCAGGCCGTTTACATGAGCAACCAGAACCGAGTAGCCCCCGAGGCGAATGCAAGCAAGCGCAGCCTGCTTCAAGGCCGCTGGGTGGCTTTGGCCTGCTTGCTAGCTACGGCTGTCAGCCAGGTCCTCATGGT
>OMIG01000009.1 GCA_900299035.1 Pseudomonadota bacterium | reverse complement strand
TACTCGGAGGGATATGGCTTATTTGGTTACTGGATTGGTGTTGGCTGTCTGTGTCGTTGGGTACTACTACAACGGCTTGGTGCGGCTCAGGAACCAGGGCAACGAGTCCTGGAGCGGTATCGATGTCCAGCTCAAGCGTCGGTACGACCTCGTCCCTAACCTTGTGGAGGCGGTGAAAGGTTACGCGGGCCACGAGAAAGAGGTGTTGCAGCGCTTGGTGGAGGCTAGGAACTCAGCAGTCGCCTGCTCGAACGTCGAAGAGCGGGCGAAGGCGGAGGACTCGCTTACGGGGGCGTTTCGCTCGATATTTGCGCTCAGCGAAGCCTACCCGGACCTGAAAGCGAGCGAGGGCTTCCGAGATCTGCAGAAGAGCCTAATCGAGGTCGAAGATCATATTCAGCTCGCGCGGCGGTACTACAACGCAGTGGTTCGGGACCTCAACACGGCCTGCGAGTCGTTCCCTTCTGTGATTGTGGCATCGCTTTTTGGGTTCAAGCAGCGGCAGTTCTTCCAGATAGAGGAGAGCGAGCGGGCTGCGGTGTCTGTCAAACTTTAGTGGCTCGGAGCCGTTTTATGAAGAGTGCGTGGCGTCGGGCGACCATCGTTGCGGCAGGGGTCTTAACTTTTTTGCTGTGGTCGGCCTCCGCTAGCGCTGAGTTCTTCGAGATTAAGAGCTACGACACGAAGATCGTCGTGGATAGCGAGTCGGTGTTAAACGTCGAAGAGGTTATAGACGTAGTTTTTTCCGAGCCTCGGCACGGCATCTTCCGAAAAGTCCCGTACCAGTACAAGCGGGCGGACTCGCTGCTCACCTACGACACCTCGCTCTTTGGCATTGAGGTGCCCGGGGAGAAGTTTGAGGTGTCGCGGTCAGGGGGCTACGTCACGATAAAGATAGGCTCTGCGAACGAAACTGTCTCGGGTGAGCGGCGATACGTCATCAGGTACAAGGTATACGGCGGGGTAAAGTTCCTTGACGGCTTCGACGAGTTCTACTGGAACGTAATTGGCCATGACTGGGAGACTGGGATAGAGCGCGCGACATTCTCTGTTTCGCTTCCTCCCCTTCCCCCTGGCGAGCCGCTTAGGCATGCGGTCCATACCGGGCGACGAGAATCGACAGCCTCGAAGGCTGTCGTCTCGATGAAGGGGGGAGTGCTGCAGGGGCACTCGACAGCCGCTTTAGGGGCCGGCGAAGGCATCACCGTGGCGATAATGATTCCGAAGGGTGTCTTAGTTGACGGAAGCCTTGCGCTTCGTTTGCGGCTCTTCGCTGTGAGCTGGGCCATCGCAGTCGTGCCGGCGGTGTGCGCTGTATTCCTCTACTTGCTCTGGTTCGTGGTCGGACGTGACGAGAAGGTAACCTCGATGGTGTTCTTCAAGCCACCAGCGCGCTTCTCGCCGGCGGAGGCTGGGGTGATTCTGGATGAGACAGCAGATAGAACTGAGGTGTTAAGTCTCATCCCCTACTGGGCAACGAAGGGCGTGCTGTCTATTGGGAAGGACGGGCAGGACTCTGACTCCAGCCCGCTCAGCCCCGACTACACGCTCCATAAGCTCAAGGATCTCTCGGCGGACGCGAAGCAGTACGAGAAGACGCTCTTCGGCGCAATCTTCTCCGGGTCCGATGAGGTTCGGTTGAGCGAGCTCAAGACAGTGCAGATGAGGAAGGCGGTGCTCGAGAGTGGCAGTCAGCTTCAAGCGGCTGTGGCGAAATCGAGCCTGTACGTGGCAGGCTCGCAGCGCCTAAAGGGGCTCGTTCTGGCGGTCGGCTTGGGGATAGCGGTCGTGGCTGGATATATCTTTCATCCGGGCGTTGGCTTAACGACGGTCGTCCCGTTTTTTGTCTTTGGGCCCCTTATGACGAAGAAGACAAGGGAGGGACTACAAGCGCTACAGGAGGTTCAGGGCTTCAAGGAGTTTATGCAGCGGGCCGAAGCTCCAAGGCTCAAGGTGCTGCTGGCAGAGGATCCGAACTACTTCGACGCAACCATCCCGTACGCGGTCGCGTTTGGTTTTGCCGCCGCGTGGGCCGACAAGTTCGATGGCCTGCTGGCCGCTGCTCCGGCCTGGTACTCATCAGGCTTGCAGCACGACAATAGCTTCCACAACTTCGGCTCGAGCTTCGATTCGTGCATGGCCACGATGGGTAGCGCCTTCTCCACTTCGTCTTCTAGTAGCAGCGATTCCGGCGGCGGATTCAGCGGTGGCGGAGGAGGCGGCGGCGGGGGCGGAAGCTGGTAGGCTGCAAGCCCGCCGAGCCCCCTCTGCTCGTGGCAGGCGTTAGGCTGGTTGCTTCCAAAGGCGCCACGAACGGGCTATACAACGAGGCATGAGAAGCATCGTTATCCAATCCCCCCTCGAGTTTCGCGCGGAAGTTCCCGGCGATTCGTTCCCCCAGGGTGCGCAAGTGCCCTGCACTCTCACCGTCAAGAACCACGGTCCTGCCCCGGTAGTGCTTAGCCAGTTGGCGCTCCGGCTCGCCCTCGGGAGCCTCAAGAAGGTGAAGGCGAAGGACCCTTCGGCGTTTGCTGTCCTGGCCGAGGGGGAGATCGAGCGTGGGAGCGAGGTTGCTCCTGGCGCAGAGCTTTCATTCCGTCACACCTTTGCGCTCGACGTAAATGGCGCCATCTCTGATAAGTCTCAGAGCCCGTACGTCCTGTTTGGCAACGCTGAGAACGAAGCCACGCTCGGCCAGATGCTCTTAACGGTGCACCCGCATCCGTACGTGCGGAGCGTCTTCGATTCGCTGACCACCGTTTTTAGCTTCATCAACAAGGGCGAGACCTGGAAGGAAGGGCTCACCACAGCCAAGCTCAAGGCGCCCGACGCCAAGCGTTTCTCAATGGTAGATGAGCTCAACCTCTCGTGCAGCTTCGATGGTGAGGCGCTGCTAGTAAGCTACTTGTTCTCGGTAAAGAAATTCGAGAACGTCCTGGTGAAGGCGCAAGTGAAGCGCGGCAAAGCCGAGGTCTCCCAGCGCTGGGAGCGCACCGACTACACCTTCGGCGACGGGTTCATTCGCCAAGAGTTTGTCGAGAAAATGGTCGACGAGGCTCTCGCTACCGTCTCCACGGGTTTCTAGCCTTTAGGGGGTTGCGCGGCTTGCCGCTCCAGGCTCGAATGTCGAGGTTCCCACTTCGGCAGGAGGCACCCTATGGCACCGCGCAAGAGCAGCACCTTCGACCCCGAGAGCGACAAGCCCTTCCGCCTGAGCAGGTCAAAGATCGACCTGTACCTGAAGTGTAAGCGCTGCTTCTACCTCGACCGGAGGCACGGGATCGGCCAGCCGGGCAGCCCTCCGTTTAGCCTCAACATCGCAGTCGACGAGCTGCTCAAGAAGGAGTTCGATCGGTACCGAGAGCTGCAGAAACCGCACCCGCTTATGACCGATAACGGTGTCGAGGCGGTGCCGTTCCAGCACAAAGACCTTGAGACCTGGCGGGAGGCGCTGCGCAGTGGCATCTCGGCTCCGCTTGCGGGAACGCCCCTGCTCATCACCGGTGGTATCGACGACGTGTGGGTTAATCCCAAGGGCGAGCTGCTGATCGCAGACTACAAGGCGACCTCAAAGAACGAAGAGGTCAGCTTAGATGCCGACTGGCAGATAGCCTACAAGCGCCAGGTTGAGATCTACCAGTGGCTCTTCAGGCAGAACGGTTTTGCCGTGTGCGACACCGCGTACTTCGTGTACTGCAACGGGGATAAGTCGGGCGACGCCTTCAATTCGCGGCTTAACTTCTCGATAAAGGTTATCCCCTACAAGGGATCAACCGCATGGGTCGAGGGGGTGTTGCGCGAGATCCATAGGTGCCTGTGTAGCTCCAGTATTCCTGAGCCGGCCGAGGCTTGCGCCCACTGCACGTACCGAGAGCGCGCGGCCGGAGTCGAACGGTGGACGTAGTAGGTCCGCTAGGAGTTTGCGATGCTCTTTTGCCTTTGTTGAGAGACTGAATCGTCTGAGTCGTCTCCCTCATCGGCCTGGTTTTCGATGCTTCGAAGGATTGATTCCAGTGTGCTTGTGGCTGTGATGCGCTCGCCGTTCCAGAACACCTCAACCGAGCTGCCAGACATCAAGGTCTTGTTGACAGAGAGAGCGACGGGTCCTGGGCGCTTGCGGTTGGGGTTGGTTATGCGGAACAGCCGCTTGGCGTAGAGCCCGCCTCCAGGGGTGGCGCCGAACATCTCCCCTATCCATGAAGGCCCCTTGCTAAGGGCGTAGTCGAGCGAGGCTGCCAAGCTGCCCTTTGAGCCGATCAGGCAGTAGTCGACCCCAGAGCTCTGTTCAGATATCGCATAGCGCAGAAAGACGGCGCAAACAGCGCGAACACCTGATGTCCACTGGAAGCTCCCATACAGCGGGAATGCGCCGGCAGACTTGCCGCGGATCGCTATGTTCGGCTTTGCGGTTGTCTGGCTCGAAGGCCTAAACTCCGACCGGATAAGCTCAAGCCGCTCCGCTCCCTCAAAATGCATAGTGAATGTGTTTCCCTGCATCTCTGGCCCCTCCCGGCCGCTGTAGTCAGAGATACTATCGCCGGAAAAGGCAAAGAAGTTGCTCGGATACGGATTCAGCTCCAGATTCCGATATGGTTTCAACCCTTGTCGGTCTGCGCCCCCTTCAACCCCGCGGTTTTAAATGCTCCTGAGCCTCTAGAATCGTGAACGTGCACGTAAACGTGAACGTGAACATTCCCGTACCCGATCAGCAGAGCCCGAATCGCCGGAAGAACCCCAGAGATTTAGAAGCTCTTACGGCCCCCTGACCC
>OMIG01000008.1 GCA_900299035.1 Pseudomonadota bacterium | reverse complement strand
GGGTCAATGTAGCGCCAGAACATGTGCTGAATTCTGTCGCTGGCGTCGAACACGCAGATGCAGATCCCCTCGCGAGTGCGGCGCAGCGTCTCAAAGAACATCTTTTTTCGCTCTTCGTGAGAAAGCCATGCCTGGTCGAGGAATCGCCTGTCGTCCAGCGCTAGCTCGTTTCTGCCCCAGGTGTCTTCCAACAGGCCGAGCGTCCCGTAGCGCCCCTGTCGCTTCGCAAGCCAGCTCGAAAAGAGCAGCGGGTACGAGATCGGAAGCGCGGGCTTGGCGGGGTCAACGTTCACCGGGGATGCATACACCGTCACGTGCTCGCCAAGCTCTCTAATGCAGAAGCGCACGATGCCCTGCACTTTTTTGCGGCCCGCCTTAAACTCAACAGGGATCCACCTCGAGAACGAATTGAGCGTTAGCCGCTCAGACTCCGCTTGAAGCGACAGCTCCGCCGCGCCTGCAGCCCCGAGCGTGATGCTGAATTCAACTTTTAGGTTACCGCTCTTTCCGTCCGGGTGAGGCGGCCCTTCAAGCTCCGCGCGCAAAGTATTGCCATCGCGCACAATCGTGCGAACTTCGCCCCCTGTGGAATCGCCACCAGCCGAGCCCTGCACGCCATCGCGTGTCGTAAAGAGCGTGAACGTCCCCTGGGTTCCGCGCAGATCAGGGGTGCACATCGCCGAAAGAATGTTTCCCTTGAACTTCTCAGGCGGATACGAGATCGGCACCCGAATAATATTCGCCATGATGTTGCGGGCCCCAAGCAGCTTCCAGAAGGGCTGCGAGCGGCGCATCAGCCGCACCTGCGAGCGTGTCCTCGGAATTCGAAACGGCCCAATCTTGATCTCGCGCGTTGACGTCTCAGTTTTGACCGCAGAAAGTTCGGGCAAGCAGAACCGCTTGTCCCGAGTGAGGAAGTCGAAGATGTTGTGGGCTCCAGGATTAACGCCAGTTTGGAAGGTCGACCAAGCAACCGGCGACAGCGCAGGCAGAGTCGTGCCGAGGCGTGCGTAAGAGCCCTGCTGCTTGAGCTGCGAGAAGTTAGGCAGCTTACCGTCTTCCATGTAGCGCTCAAGGAGCTTCGGGTCGAGACCGTCCAAGCCTAAAATCACCACCCTTTTTGCGCGGGCGTTCTTTGGGCGGCCATTCCCCCTTACAAGGAGCCAAAGGTTCTGAAGAGGCCAGAGCAAGATCGTTAAGAGGCCGAGAACGATCGTGAGCAGAAACACCGCTCCGGAGCCAAGGAACGCAAAGCCCGCCCCTGGGCCGATGTAGGCGAAGCAATCAGCTAGTGGGCAAAAAACGAGAACAAAAACCGATGCGACAACCTTCCAGGAATTTTTCATTGCTCTCTCACGAACACGGTACGCGGGGAAACGCCCTACTGCAGGTAGCCGAGCGTCTTAAGCTGCTCGATCGTTGAGTCCTTCATCTGGGCGCGGGCAGTTTCGCTGCCCTCAAGGCGGCCCTCGAGCGCGTAGCGATTCGCCTCAGAGAGCTCGTTGCTTAGCGTGGCGACTACTTCCTGGTCCTTAATAGAGCTCTTCTCAAGCGGGTCCTTGCGGAAGTCGAACACGCCCAGAACGACATCGGACTCATTCGGGTTGGTCTGCCGAATCAGCTTAACTCCGTCTGGTGTGGTGAAGGCCTTCTGGCGGAAGTCCTTCTCGATCTCTGTAAAGACTCCGGCCCGAGCCTCGAGGGCGGTATCGTTCATGAGCGATACTCCCGGAAGCCCCTGGGGTGACGCAATCCCTGCCGCATCAAGCGCCGTTGGGAAGATGTCCACGGTGCTAGCTGTCACGTCGATTACCCGGCCAGCATCGATCTTGGGCGACTTTACGAGCAGCGGCACGTGCACCTCTTCGTTGAACAGCTGATGGCCGTGGCCGTGCTGGCCATGCTCCATAAACTGCTCGCCGTGGTCTGCGACGACGATGATCGTAAGGTCGTCGTAGAGCCCCTCGTCTTTCAGGTGGGCAAACAGCTTGCCGATCTGGTTATCCATGTACTTAATCTCTCCGTCGTAGAGATTCATGCGCTGAAGCTCTTTTGGCGGATACGACCGCCCTGGAACCTCTCCGGTAAAAGCGGTCTTGTACTCTCCCGGCGGCGTGTATGGGTCGTGTGGGTCGAGGAAGTGCAGGTACACAAAGAACGGCTTCCCCTCTCCGGCCAGCTGGTCAATCTTTGCGGTTCCGATCTTGACGATCTCTTCTGCCGGAGCGCGCGCCGAAAAGGTGAAGGTGTCGAAGCCCTGCTGGTACCCGAACTCCTCCGTAATCCAGGGATTAGGCGAGACTGCGGCTGTGGAGTACCCGTTTGCCTTGAATGTCTCGGCAAGGGTCGTTAGGTTCTGGTCAAGCTTTACCGCCATCTGCTTCACTTCGTCCCGTCTGTTGGGCGGCATCCAACCGTGAGTAGCCGGGTACACACCCGTAAACATTGAGGCAACTGATGGAGGTGTCCACGGAGCGGCTGTCACGGCGTAAGAGAACTTCACGTTCTCTTTGGCGAAAGTGTCGAGCACCGGGCTAGTGTCCCGCTGGTAACCGTAAGTGCCAAGGTGGTCGGCGCGCAGGGTATCGAGCATCAACACGAGCACACTCCGCTTCGCGACCCCCGACCCTCTAGAGAAACCAATTCCAACGGCCACAGCAGCTACAACTAGCAGGATGACGAGAGCACTACGTTTGTTCATACCTTTACAAGCCTTAAGAGCGGTCTACCGAGACCGAAATCGAGCCGACGGAAGTATACCCGAACCGGCGCCCTTGAAACACCGCCACCCTGCACAATTTCTGGCGACGGCAGGCGCCGGTTCTCAGCCGACGAACCGCTCGTAAGGTCCTAGGATTTTTACAGGTTGCCGACCTTGGGTTGCATCGGGGCGGGCGCAGTTAGTGACAAATCAGCCCGACAGGCGATGAAGCTAGGGTTATCGAAACCGGGCTTTCCGTAGGTCAGCTCGTGACCATCTTTCTCTGAGATCACCCTGCATCCCGATTCGAGCAGGATGCAGTGCCCAGCGGCAGTATCCCACTCCATCGTGCGCCCGAAGCGCACGTAGAGGTCTGCTGCCCCCTCAGCCACCCGACAAAACTTTATGGCCGAGCCGCACCGTACGCGCCCCGATATGCCTCGCTCCTCAAGCCAGCGCTCGCCAGCATCTGAGCCGTGCGAACGGCTGACTGCCGCTATAAGATGCTCTTCCGCTCGCCCGTTCCTAATAGGTCGAGCCTCGTCTCCAGTAACTCTCCAGGCGCCACAACCACGAACGGCGGCATATATCTCTCCGGTGACGGGAATGCCGATTACCCCTAGCACAGGCGAGCCTGCCGAAATAAGCGCGATATTGACGGTGAACTCGCCGTTCTTCGCCAAGAACTCTTTCGTGCCATCGAGCGGGTCAACGAGCCAAAATAGCTCTCCGGCCTCCGTCGCGCTGGACACCGTTTCCTCACATACGACCGGAATCCCCGTGGCAGCGAGCTCCGCCTCGATCAGGGCAGCGGCCGCCAGATCAGCCTCCGTAACGGGCGAGCGGTCCTCCTTCTCACGGTGCTGAACGTCGGTGCGGCCGTAAACCTCGAGGATCGCCTCAGAGGCCCGTCGTGTGACCTCTACGACGAAGTCGACTCCTCCGAACTTCTCGACGGCTGCACTCCAGACGGAGGAACCCGGAATATCTTGATTTGATGGCGTTCGAAACGGCATCTGAACATAGTACTGAGCAGGCGATTGTATGTCGACACCGTTTGAGATGCGTTGATATCCTAACGTGTTATGTGGGGTCGCCTGCGAATCCCCCTCCCGTAAGGAGCCTATGACCGGCACAGTTCACCTCACCTTCTCTACAGACGAGCTAGTTGCAACGATAACCCTCGGCGCGCCTGACGAACGGGCTATCACCCTAACTCCGAGCAGACTTGAATCGTTCACAGAGGCGCTGCACAGAGTCGCAAAGTCGAATGCGCGAGGGCTCGTCATTCGGGCGCCATCGCTCGACTCCTTCTGTGTCGGGGCGGATATATCACTCATTCAAAGCGTCACAGACCCCTCGAAGGGCGCTCTCCTCGCCGCCGAGGGCCAGCGAGCGTACGACCGGCTGGAAGATCTCGGCATCACGACAGTTGCGGCGATAAGCGGCCCTTGCGTAGGCGGCGGATGCGAGATGGTGCTTGCATGCAGGCACCGCATCATCTCCGATTCTCCCTCAAGCGCCATCGGGCTTCCTGAGACCAAGCTCGGGATACTGCCGGGCTTCGGCGGGACCTACCGGTTGCCCCGGCTGGTCGGGCTGCCCAAGGCGCTCGACATCATCCTCGCTGGCAAAACCCTAAAAGCCTCGCAGGCATACAAGGCGGCCCTCGTCGATGAGGTCGTGCCGGCATCAAAGCTTTTCGAGCGCGCTGAAGAGATCGCGAGAAACCAGCGGCCGCCTCGCCGCAGGAGCGTTCCCCTCATGGACCGGCTTCTGTCGAGCAATCCGCTGGGGCGTGCCGTGGTTCAAAGCAGAGCAGGCTCCGCTCTTCGAAAGCAGACCAAGGGATTCTACCCTGCACCGCCCTGCGCGCTTGAGGTAACAGCACGAGGGCTCGGGCGCTCCCGACCCGCCGCATTAGCCATCGAGGCTCAGAAGCTCGGAGAGCTTATCGTTACGCCAGAGAGCAAAGCACTCGTTCACCTCTTCTTCCTGACCGAGGCTTCCAAAGGTCTTGGAAAACCCGCACGCAAGTCCATCGAAGGAGCGCATGCGCTCGTCGTCGGTGCCGGAACTATGGGGGCCGGAATCGCTGGGACCCTCGCTCGCAACGGCCATCAGGTAATCGTAAAGGACACAACGGACTCTGCGCTTAAGCGCGGTAGAGACCACGTCTCTAAGGAGCTATCGAAGCTTCGCTACCTCTCGTCGTTTGAGCGGGCGGCTGTGGCGAACCGCATAGACTGGCTGCAGTTCTCAAGCGAAACGATAGCTCGCTCGGGCATCGTCATCGAAGCAGTATTTGAAGACATGGCCCTCAAGAAGCGCATCTTTAAGGACCTAGCTAACCAGGTTCCCTCCTCCTGTATTCTGGCGAGCAATACCTCATCTCTATCGGTCACGGAGATTGCGCGGGAGCTGCCCCACCCAGAGCGATGCGTTGGCATGCACTTCTTTAACCCCGTTGAGAAGATGCCGCTGGTAGAGATCATTCGGGGAGCCTCTACGAGCGAAGATGTCATTGCGCGAGTCGCCGCTCTCTCGACCGAGATGGGGAAGTTCCCGATCGTCGTGAGCGACGTGCCTGGCTTCCTAATAAACCGCATCCTCATTCCCTACCTAAACGAGGCTGTATACCTGCTCCAAGAGGGGCACTCTATTGAGGCCATCGACGGAGCCGCCCTCTCGTTCGGCATGCCGATGGGCCCGATCCGGCTGCTCGATGAAGTGGGGCTCGACGTCGCCGCTCACGTTTCCAAGGTTATGGTAGACGGCTACGGTGAGCGGATGGCGGTGCCTCCCTTCGCCGAAAAGCTGCTGACGCTCGGCCGGAAGGGGAAGAAATCGAATGCCGGCTTCTTCGACTACCAAGGGAAATCAGCAACACCGTGGGCCGGCCTAAGAGAGGCCCTCAGTCTTCCTGCTGCTCCCGCGGCTTCCCTCTCGACGGAGCAACTCACGGATCGCCTTACGCTCCACCTCGTCAACGAGGCGATGAAGTGCCTACTGGAAGGCGTTGCGGGGAGCGATGCCGCTGCCGCGGAAAAACAGATAGACCTCGGCACAGTCATGGGGATTGGATTTCCTCCCTTCCGGGGTGGCGTTCTGTACTTCGCCCGCTCGCGGGGGCTGGATTCTGTGCATGAGAAGCTGGCGCAGCTCGAGAAAAAGTACGGAGTTCGGTACTCACCTTTTCGAGCCGAAGAAGCCCGCAAGGCGGCCCAGTAATTCGGGCCTCCCTTCTCCAGGCTCCGCAACTACCTCACTATTCCGACTGAAACACACAGGAATAGACAGCAGGTTTTTTTTATTAGCCGTCGTGCCTGTGGGAAGCTAATTGAACATGCGTCCGGCCTCGCGCCTGGACCTCCATACGGGAAGAGACTCGAAGTCCAGGTTTTTTTCAGGCCCTCTCTCCGCTGCGCGTGCGTGCACCGGAGAGAGGGCCTGATAGTGCGCCAGGTCCCACGTGATTTCCGCGCGCACAAAGGAGGGAATATGAAAACCCTTAAGTCTCAGCTTCTAGAAATGGACATGCTTATCGTTGAGGTCTTGATTCTTCTTAAAGGCGCCCGCTTGTTCAAGCGACGGGCCGCTAACATGAAGATAACTGCCCACAACAGGGCGACGGCCATAAAGCGGCTTCTTCGAGAAGCAAGCTTTTCTGACCGCCGGATCCTGGAAGCATCGATCAAGCGCCGAGAGATAGCCAGCAGTCCCCAGAGCCGAAAGTTCTGGAAAAAGCTGCTGGAGTGTCCGAAGGCCAAGCCCGCTCGAAAGAGGGGAAGGCCACGAAAGGCGTAACATTTCAGGGGAGAGTTGACCGGGGTAATGTTCTGCACCGCGGTTCTAAGCTTCGAGTCTCTCTCGCCTAGCTTCAACCTACGCGGCGTCACGCACGCCGAGATTCCAGCGCTTGTAGAAATTTTCGAGGGCACCGTTGTATGCCTGGTCGACCTTGTCGAGGATCTGGCCCAAAACGCACTGCTGCTCCTCTGTGAGGATAGCCGGATTCGGAAGCTGCGCTACCATCGCCATCGCAATCTCTTCTGGGTGAATTTGGCACCGAGCCGACTCAGAGAACTTGGCAGACATCTCAAGGATATCGAAGACAACGTTGTGCTCAATGGCCGCCTGGAATGCCGAAGCGAGCTCGCGAATGATGCGGTGCACCACTGCCGCGGATACCTCGCCCGGGTAGTTCGATATGCCGAAACACCAGCCTTCGATCTCTATCTTAAAAACTTCGTCGTATCTTCCAATTACCGGAAACATGCCTTCCTCTCTCTATATTGTTTGCGCCAGCTCAAGAAGCTTCTCCTGGTCAATCTCACGCTCCGGGATACCCGCGAAGCGGTTAACCAAGGGCTTCGGGAATCCAAGCGGCTCAACCTCTGACTCACTCTCAAGGTCCGCCAAAATCTGCTCTTGTGTGGCCTGAACCACGTACGCGAGCATCAACGTCCTAACGTCTTCCAGAGCCTTCAGCTCAGCTGCCGGGTCAAGCGAATCAGGCAACCGCGTCAATCGCTTCAGCTCCTCGTAAGACGCTGCGCCCTCCCGAATCAGGAAGAGCCTAATATCATCAAGCTCTGATGGCTCGACACCGAGCCGCTTAAGGTTTGCCCCTATGAGCTGTGCCGCGAAGGTTACCCACGAGCGTTGGGCTGTATCTACGAGCTTCGCGAGCTCCTTTGCGTGTTCCTGTCGGCGCGAGAGCTGCTGCGGAGTCGTGGGCCTTTCGCGGTTGTCTCTCGACTCTGTCCCTGCCGCTGTCGGCGAAAATCGGTGCGCCTCGCCAATAGCAGCCTCGAAGGCTCCCTTGATCTGCGTAACCGCATTCTGCGTGCGGTCTGTATTCTGGGCTGCCTGCTCCTGCCGGAGGTCCCGCTCGGCTCGAACTCGCTGCTCGACGCTGCCCTGCTTGCGACCCGCAGCCTCCTCAGAGACCGTCTTAAAGAACTTCTCGAAGCGCTCGTCTAGCAGCGACGCAACACGCGACTTGAGAGACGGCAGCAGCCTTCCCGTAAGAGCTTGCGATGGTCCTGCGGCAAGTTTGCGCGTCCACAGCAGGTCGTCCTGCTGAGCGGCGTGTGCTTCCGCGCGCTGTTCTATCTTGCTCTCTGCCATACTAAACGACTGAATCGATATTAAACTGCGGCTCGCAGGCCAAAACAACGCGGCGTCAACAAGCCTCCGAACCGGTCTTATCTGGTTATTCCAGAACCGATTCGAACTGTTGCATAACGATTGCGACAAAAGCCTCAGTTGGGGCATCTAGCTGAATATGCGTGAGGAAAAAGAGCCCCAAGGACTTGCAACCTAACGCAAAGGGCACTATGTTTTCGATAACTTAGCGGGGTATAGCTCAGTCCGGCTAGAGCGCACGGTTCGGGACCGTGAGGTCGAAGGTTCAAATCCTTTTACCCCGATTCTTCGTTTTCTAATCCCTAAAAGACTCGTCTCCTCTCCCCTTCTC
>OMIG01000007.1 GCA_900299035.1 Pseudomonadota bacterium | reverse complement strand
GCCTTCCAACGATACAGGGAGTTCTTGGCGAGTCATCCCGAAGTTCACAGCGTTGAGGTGCAGCAGATACTTCAGCAGCTAAAGCCTCGCATGCAGCTCTTTCACAAGACTGACTTTCACTGGACGGATCCGGCTGGCGCCGTGGTGATGAAGAGCCTCCTGTCAGGCCTGTACCGGGACGCGCAGCTGCCGCTTCCCCCTTTGCCGCGAGTGACGACGCGTCGAGAGCCAGAGGTTTCGGGCGGTGAGAACAATTACCTCGCCATCTTCTTTCCGCGTAGAGAGCGCGCCCTCATGCTTGAGAAGCCTTTAGCTCATCCGCAGGGGCAGTTCTCTTCAACTAAGAACCCAAATCAGTGGGGCTACGTCGCTGGCTCAGGCAGCCAGCCAAACACCCTGCTCCCGGCAACTGTGCTGATTGGCGACTCGTTTGCCGACGCCTTCCTCCGGGCAGGCCTTACGGGCTTCTTTTCATCGATCCACAAGATCCCGTTCCTGGAAATGCACGATAAATTCCACGAACTCCCCACCGGCTATCGGTTTGTGGTCATGGAGCACATTGAGTCAAGCTTGCGCTTCATGCTCGAGGACTCATGGTGGCCTGACGAGCTTCGCGAGCGACTAGACGCGATGTCCCCAGTGAGCCAGACAAGCCTCGCCCTCCGGCGTGAGCCATCCAGCGAAGGGGTATTGGACAATGAGTGACGCGTCTCCCCGGTCGAGCCTCTACTCCCTCTTGAGTGCCCTTCTGCTTGTGCTGGCCCTCACTGTGGGATTTTTCGTTGCGCAGGAGGCGCTGAGGCGGCCGGAGGTCTTCATCTACGACAGCATATTGCTTGCTGCTGGATCCCTGGCGGCCTGGAGCGCGATCATCGCAGCGGTCCTGAGATCAACGCGGAACTACCGATGGCTGCTGCTGCTGCCGGCTCTCCTTTGCGCCGCTTGCGGGAAAGCTCTCGCCCTCACGGGATTGCTTACCTTCCTCCTCGGCTCATTCCTTCTGGGCTCTTGGCTCTGCAGGCGCTGGAGCCCCTTGTCGAGCTTTGCCGAGAGTGCTCTCTCAAAGCCGCTCTTCTGCCTCGTGGGGCTCTCTCTCAACGCGCTCCTCGTGTGGGCTGCCATGCACTTTCCGGTTAACACCCCCGGCACCTACTGGGCTTTCTTCGTTGCCGAGGTAGCGATCTTCGGTTACCTCGGCGGGCTCTCGCTCCCATTGCCTGCACGGGCCTGGAGCGTAGGGCAGGTGATCATTCTGCTCCATGCCCTTCTGTTTCTGCCCTATGCTCTGGTTCCAGTTCACAACTTTGACGACCTGGTGGCGCACCTCTTTATTCCCCACCAGACGCTGCTCTTCGGGCAATTCTCCTTCTCTCCGGATTTCGTTAGTGGCCTCAATGCCTCCATGCTTCCCATGGGCGCGTTCACTGGTGCCTACATGCTCGGAGGCGAGCATGCCGTTAGGCTTCTCAACCTGAGCATGTTTACACTTGGATTCTTGGCCCTAGAGTCCTTCACTCGCCGTCGGTGGAACGGCGCCGTTGCTGCTCTCGCGGTGCTCTTTGCGGTGCTCACTCCTTTCACTCACTGGACCTTGGCCATCTGCTTCAGCGATGCCCTGTTCTTCGCCACCGCTACAGCCCTCGTGCTCCTTGCGCTGGAGTTTATCGAGAATGGTTCGCCGTCTCGCCTGCCAGGGATTGGGCTGATGGCTGCTTTTGGCTACCTGTCAAAGCAGCAGATCATCTTTATCGCCATCCCACTGTCGATCCCGCTGGCCACCAGGGCAATCAGCTGCGCGCGCAACGCGCTTTTCGAGACTCTTAGGGCGGCGGGCATGGCGTGCTTTTTATTCCTGGTCTTCATCAGCCCCCCCCTCATCCACAACTACATACTCTCCGGAAATCCGCTCTTCCCTTTCTATAACGCAATCTTCAAGTCACCATTCTGGCCTGAGCAAGACCTCGTTGACGGGCGCTGGAGTGAGCCATTCAACTGGCTTACTCTCTGGAGGCTGACGTTTTTTGGCTCCCACTTCGTTGAAAACGGCGACTACTCTTTCGGTTTTGCGCCGCTAACCCTCGCGCCGATCGCACTTGGAATCCTTCTCTTGCGGCCCGTGCGCTCAGGACTTGCGCCCTTGGGGCTTGTCGTCCTTTGCTTCTGCTACCTATTCCTCTGCTTCAAGACTACGGGCCTGTACATGAGGTACTTCCTGGGGATCGTAGGTCCGATGTCGCTGGCACTAGCACTGGTTGTTTGGCGATGCGCATCATCCTCTCTCTGGCACGCCCGCGTCGTGGCCGTGCTAGTCTCGGTGATTGCTGTCGGCAACTTCGCTGCCCTCTTCTCTGGCCGAAACACCGCCGACCCCTACCCTATCGCCGAGGCGTTCTCTGGATCGCTCACATATTCCTCGATGTCATACCACCAGGGTCTCAAGAAGCTCTTCATCAAGGCACGTAAGCGCTTCGGCAAAGACAGCCTTGGCCTCATTATCGACTCGCCCGGAAACTACTTTGCAGAAACGCGGGTTGTTTCAAACTACTGGCACTTCCCACGCATGAGCAGACTCATTCTGGAGACTCAGGGTCCCGAGG
>OMIG01000006.1 GCA_900299035.1 Pseudomonadota bacterium | reverse complement strand
TCGGCGTTGCAGTGTGCGTGAACGTCGCCGTGGCAGACGCAGTGAAAGTGAATGTTGGCGTGAAGGTCGGCAGGCAGCTCACGTCAGAGGCATCGCAGTCGTTGCACGGATTGGCTGGATTCAAGGGCCCCGGTCCTCTGCCTAAGCAGGGATCGTTAAACGGAGCCATGTCCTCAGGGCCTCCCGACTGCGGATCGGCCATCGATGAGCGATCGAGTCCTACGGATAGAACGGTGAGCGACGCAAAGAACAGCGCCAACAGGGGCCGAGCTGGGCTAGCACGATGAACTGCCATTTAGGACACCAACAACCTTTCCCTTTTAGTATAGCTGCTTGTTAGTCTGGGGTTAAAAGACCTTTCTTATTTTTGCACCTTAGGTCAGGCACTTACCGCCGTGGGAGTCTCAGCGCAACACCAAAAGGAGCCCCACCTGGGCAACGCCTACGAAAAACCCCAAGACCCCTCCAAGAATCTCGATGGTCTTTAGCTCTCGGCTTGAGACCTCGTAGATCAGAGCCTCTAGCTTAGATAGGTCAAACTTCTCAACTTTAGAGGAGACTATCGCGCTGACGTCTAGCTTGTGCTCCGCTCGCTCAACGACCCGCTCCACGAGCTGCGGGAACTTCTCCCTCATCTGCTCGGTGAGCATGCCCTTCACCTGCTCAAGCAGCGCCCCCTGCAAAAACATGCCGACCATCGGGTTCTGGCTGCCGATGCGCGACGCGAAGAGGTCCACCTGCTCGCTCACAAACGCGGCTGCCTCTTGGGTTGTCTCTGCGCTTGCGAGCGCAGCTTGGATGTCTTCGTGCGAGAACAGATCGCGCTCGATCATCGTGCCGAGGCTATTGGCTATCTCTCTCTGCCTGCGCGGCACGAGCCCCTGAATGGTCATGCCGAGGAAGCGCCGCGGACGGTGAGGACGGAAGAGCATCCGCACCGCGACGTAGTTCGTCACGTACCCAATCAGGGCAGACACAACGGGAACTGACCACAAAGAGAGAGCGCTGTTATCCATAAGCTTCGTGCGGGCACACTATCGGGCAACGCCAGAAACGTAAATGCCCCAGGACCGAGTGCTGCTCAGCCCTGGGGCACGTTGCTTGCGGCGGGCGTGTTCTCACGCCGCAAGGGGATGCGCCGTCACCGACGCATCAGCTCCCTAGAACGGGATATCGTCGTCGTCGAAGGTCACCGGCTCGCTCGATGCTGGCGCGCCACGGCCGCCGTTGGCTGCCTTCGGAAGCGCATCAGCAGTCGGAATGCCCGCGAGCACGTTGTCGTTAGCAGGCTCGCTGCCGTAGTCGGCATCACCAGCTGACTCTCCTTTGCCGCCCACGAACTGGACAGCGTCGGCGATGATCTCTGTGGTGTAGCGGTCCTTGCCCTCCTTGTCCTGCCACTTGTTGGTGCGGATGCGGCCCTCAACGAAACACTGGCGCCCCTTCTTGAGGAACTTTGCGCAGGTCTCTGCAGTGCGGCCGAAGGTGACGATGTTGTGCCACTCGGTGTGGTCGACCCACTGTCCGCTCTGGTCCTTCTTGCGCTCGCCAGTTGCCAGCGAGAAGCGGCAGATCGCCATCTGTTGTGGGGTGTAACGAACCTCGGGATCCTTGCCCAAGTTTCCGAGTAACATGACTTTGTTTATGCCCATAAAAGCCTCCAAAACTTACTAACGGGACCGCGCCTTAATAACGCGACTCCGCAAACTGTGAGGTAATCGCTATTCGCCCCAAAAAGGTTGCGCGGCAACGGGTTATAGCCCACTTTGAACCCGGCTCAAATAGCTGTTTGAGGGAACTTTGAGCTTCTCCGGCCATTACGATAAGCTCCACCCCCGCTATGAGAATTCTGGTCACAACTATCCCCTTTTCGGGGATGAAAATCGACGCCCCCATCCCCAAAGACGCCCTAAATTGCCGTCTTCAAGAGGGGGCCACTGGAGAGCCGGTCACCTTTACCGAAGACCCCCTGGTGGACATCACTCTGACCCGCACCCACGGCGGGGTGATGGTGAAGGGCATCGTCACTGGAGCCTGCACGCAGGGCTGCTCGACCTGCGGGGACACCGTCCCGCACGAGGTCCTGGCGCCGATCGACTGGCTGCTTCAGACCTCCAGCGACCGCGCAGGGCTCGACGACGAGCTCGACGACCCCGGGGTGATCGTGTACGAGGGCGACCACATCAACCTCGAAGAGCACCTGCAAGAGGCGCTCATACTTACGCTCTCCCCGTTTTGGCACCCGCCGCGCGATAGCCAAGACCGCTGCACGTTCTGCAAGCGGCCCTGCTCGGGGCGGCAGTGGAGCAGCGGCCAGGCAGCGGAGGCACCCGCACAGAAGGCTAGCTCATCGTTCGGCACGCTGCTCAAGGGGGCGTTGGGGAGCAAGAAGAAGTAGAAGCAGAAGCAAGAGCGCGGCCGCTACTTGCGCAGCACACGAACCATCTCGCGCTGCATCGCTCCGTCGTTCCAGCGCAACACCTCTCGAACCGCAGCGTCAAACGGCAGCTCTTTCTCTGCCATGAGGTCATAGACACGCATAAGGCCAGAGACTCCCTGCCGATCGACTATGGCCCGGAATCGCAAGGCCGACACGGCGTATGCCTGCGCTGAGCCGTCGAATGGCTGCGGCTCCTCGCTGCTTCCTATCCCCTCGCGCGCGAGCCCATTGTAGTACGCAACCACCTGCCCGTCCGGTATGTCTACTGCGTACTCTGCGCTGTACTGCTCGAACCAGGAGGCGAAGCCCTCGCTGCGGGCCCGGTCTGGCGGAACCTTCGAGCCGTCCAGGAGGATGTGCTCGATGGCGTGCCCAATCTCGTGCAAAAGCACCTGCTCCAGAGTCACGTCCGCAACCGGGCTCCCCGAGCACCCCTCCGACACGAAGTCTGAGATGATGTAGATCTGGCTCGGCGGCACCATGAAGCCTGGGTGCCCCTCGACGGCGATGGAGGAAGGAAACTGGGCCAGGGCGCTCTCTTTGTCCGTGAAGACGATCTGCCAATCCTGCCCGGGGCGCTTGGCGCGCGGCGAGAACCTTGCGCTCTTTACGGCCCGATTCGCCGCTCTCGCTGCATCGGACACCGCCCTGCTCGGGCTCTTGCCGAAGCACTCCTCAGTCTTGCGCTGCCAGCGCACCTCCATGCGCCCGAGGTCGGTGGTGAACGACGAAGAACGGACTGGTTCAGACAGCTCGACCTCTTTCGGCTGAGCGATCGGCTCAGCGTTTCCCCTGCCGCTGCACTTGGCCTTGTCACGGTACTCGCGCGGAACGTCCTCAATCCGCGCAACCTGGCGGATGAAGCTTGTTCCATCAACGTACAGGCATGAGCCTTCGGCTAGGGCCGACTGTGCGGCGAGGAGCTGTAGCACGGCGAGCAACGAGCAGCGCGCCGCCCTCACCTTACTGCCCAACCGAGATCTCGCGGCGCTTGCCGCGCTTGCGGGGGCCGGAGACGCGCTTGCGGCGCCCGAGGAGCGCAAGCTCAAGCACTTCACTGACGTGCTTCACCGGGATAAACTGTATCTGCTTGCGCTGCTCTTCAGGGATCTCCTCAAGGTCTTTGATGTTCTCAAAGGGAATGATCACCTTTCGAATGCCGTGCTGGAGCGCTGCGAGTGCCTTCTCGCGAAGCCCGCCAACAGCCAGGATGTTGCCGCGCAGCGTCATCTCGCCCGTCATCGCAATCTCTTTTGAAACCTTGCGGCCCGAGAGCGCAGAGACGAGTGCAGTCGCTATCGTGATGCCGGCGGACGGGCCGTCTTTTGGCGTGGCGCCACCGGGAACATGCACGTGAATGTCGTGCTTGGAGTGGAAGTCTGGCTCCAGGCCGAGCACGCCTGAGTTTGCGCGAGCGTAGAACAGCGCCGCCTGAGCCGACTCCTGCATGACGCTTCCGAGCTGGCCAGTCAGCGTCATTCCGCCGGTGCCCTTCGCCGTCGAAACCTCAACCGGCATGACCTCTCCGCCCAGCGACGTCCATGCGAGGCCACGCACTAGCCCAACCGCCTCCCGCTGCTCGGTCGTCTCTGGGTCGTACTTCGTCGGGCCGAGGAGCTGCGACACGCGCTCTGCGTCGATGACCTTCGTGAGCTTCTTGCTCTCGGCAACCTCGCGCGCCAGCTTGCGGCACAGCGCCCCGAACTCGCGCTCCAGGCCGCGGACTCCCGCCTCGCGGGTGTAGCGGTCGATCACGAGCGTGATGGCCTCGTCGGTAAACTGAACTTTCTGCGCGGCGAGTCCGCCTTCAGCGAGCTGTCGCGGGATGATGTACTTGGTGGCGATCTTCTCCTTCTCGGCTGATGTGTACCCGGGGATAAAGATCAGCTCGAGGCGGTCGATCAGCGGCTCCGGGATAGTGTCAACCGTGTTGGCAGTGGCTAGGAACAGTACGTCGGAGAGGTCAAACGGCACGTTCAGGTAGTGGTCGCGGAACTCGGCGTTCTGGTGCGGGTCGAGCACTTCAAGCAGCGCCGACGCCGGGTCGCCTCGGAAGTCTGCGCCGATCTTGTCTAGCTCATCGAGCACGAAGACTGGGTTGCGAGAGCCAGCGTGCTTGAGCCCCTGCACGATGCGCCCCGGCAGGGCGCCGACGTACGTGCGGCGGTGACCGCGAATCTCGGCCTCATCTCTCATGCCGCCTAGGGACATGCGGGTGAAGTTGCGGCCTAGGGCGCGAGCGATCGACTTTCCGAGCGAGGTCTTCCCCACGCCTGGCGGACCGACGAAGCACAGAATTGGGCCCTTCGAGTCGGGGTTGAGGGCGCGCACGCTCAGGTACTCAAGGATGCGATCCTTGACCTTGTCGAGCCCGAAGTGGTCCTCGTCGAGGATCTGCTTCGCCGTGGCGAGGTTGAGCTGGTCTTTGGTGCTGGTGCTCCACGGCAGGTCGGTGACCCACTCTAGGTAGGTGCGAAGCAGCGCGTACTCGCTCGACTCTGGGCTCATGTGGTCGAGGCGCTTGAGCTGCTTGAACGACTCCTCCTTCGCCTGCGGCGGCAGGTTGAGCGCTGTCAGGCGCTCCTTGAGGGCGATCAGGTCGTCTGAGCCGGTGTCGTTGTCGCCCAGCTCTCGCTGAATCTGCTTAATCTGTTCGCGCAGGTAGTACTCCCGCTGGCCCTTGCTCATCTCGTCACGGGCCTTGTCCTTTATCTTCTCGGTCAAGATAAACTTGTTGAGGTCGTCGGTAATGGCCCCGTCAGTGAGGCGCAGCCGCTTGAGCGGGTCGAGCTCTTCGAGGGCCGCTTGCGCGTCTTCAAGCTCTATCTTGTAGTGCGCCAGCACAACGTCCGACAGCACTCCCGGGTCGTGCACTTCTTCTGTCACGAGCAGCATCTCTTCGGGCAGGTGCTCATACTCAACGAGCACCTGCAGGTTCTCGCGGATGCGGTTCATGATCGCCTGGTTCTCAGCCGACAGCTTGCGGATCGGCGGCGCTGGCAGCGGCGAAATCTTAGTCACTATGAAGCGCTGTTTGACCTCGTACTTGCGGGCCTTAGCGCGCACGAGGCCCTGGAGCAGGACCTTGTGGCGGCCATCAGAGACTTGCAGGGTGCGCACCACGTGCGCGACCACGCCCACTTTGTAGAGGTCGCGCCCGCGAGGGTCCTCTACCTCTGTGTTCTCTTGAGCGACGACGAACGCCAGCCGGTCTCCCGCCATGGCAGCTTCCATCGCGCGAATGCTCGCGGGCCGGCTCAAGTAGAGCGACATCATGACGCCGGGGAACGGCACCATATCCTTAGCGGCGAGCACCGGCAGCGTGTCGGGAACGTGGATCGGCTCTGGGGCGCCCTCTCGACTCGTCTTTTCGCCTTTCGCCTTCCGTGTCTTTCTCTTCGTCGTCATCTCAACCCGCCAAGCCTGAAAGCATGTTACTTCGTATACTTATGATGCGCCTTCAGCAGAAGCCTATCCTCTGACTATAGCCCCGCAGCCCCCTCCGGCACACGGCAAAACTTGGCCGCAGGGGAGACTTCCTGAGAGAGATGAGACACTTCGGCGAATGTTCGAGAGAACTTCGTAGGGCAAAACCGTATTCCAATCCTGCAATTAGCCGTGGCAACAAGCGATACCCTGCCCGCACCGTGAGGACTCCGGCTCTCATCTATCCCTAAGAGTGTGCGCAGCGGCCACTGTGTGAGGCTCGACGCGGATTCGGCAGGGCACCCCGCCTGAGCCATGAGTCCGCCCGCCTTCGACACTTCTGAGATGCTAGGGAGTCTCCCTCTACCGTGAACCGATGCCTGAATCTTTTGATCGCCGGAGTTCTACTCGCTTTCTTTGCGATTGTGACCCACGGCACCGGACATCTCCTAGCAGGTGACTGGCTCTCTTCGTCGTACGACTCTCTTGCGGAGAGCCTCCTGCGAGGCGAAAGCTCTGTAAAAGAGCAGGCGATCCTCTTCGAGCGCTTCAGCCGCGACGGACAGAGCTTCATGTACTTCGGCCCCTGGCCAGCTTTGCTGAGGATTGTCTTAAACGCCACTTTTCCGCAGTTTTACGGCAACTGGGCGCGCGTTTCGTGCCTGCTTGCGGCTATTTTGACGGTGATTCCGTTCTCCCTGGCGGTTTCGAGAGCGCTTCTAGCCAACGCGGGCCTGACAGACCGGCAGCGGACACGCATGGCACTGTTTTGCACTGTAGGGTTCGCGTTTGGCTCTCCGGTCGTCTACCTCGTTATCTCATCGCGGATCTACCATGAAGCGATCTTGTGGGGACTGTGCGGCTCAGTTTGGGGTCTCTACAGCCTCACGTTGATGACGCTTGAGCCCCGGCGGCCGATCGCTGCGCTTTGGATATTTTCGGCTGCGCTTGCAGTCGCATTCACCTCTCGCGTCACCTTCGGAATCCCTATGTGCCTTGCGGCGCCTTTCATGTTTCTGTGGGGTATACAAGCGCAAGGGCAATCATGGCCTGCCGTGCAAAAATTCCTCAGGCCCAGGCTTCTCCCGCTCCTGCCAGCCCTAGCTGGGATAGCTCTACAGCTTTGGTACAACTACGATCGGTTTCACTCCCCTTGGGTGTTCTTTGACCGAAGCATCTACTTGCCACAGATGCGGCATGCCGGAGGCTACTTCAACATCCAGGGCATCCCATCGACAGCGTGGAACTACTTTGGATTCTCATGGGAGTACTTTCCTGGGCATACCCCCTTTGTTTGGCTTGCTTCGCCAACAATCTTTGCCCCCGATTTCTTTGTGCCGGATTTTCGGGAACAGTGCATCTCTCTCTCGTTCGCATCCTCGTGGCTTTTTTTCCCGGCTCTCTGGGCCTTCAGCAAGCGCCCTGCAAGACCGCTTCTCCTCTACGGACTGTGCCTAGCAGTTCAAGCCATCTTAATCCTCTCATTTCACTTCGTGACAGAGAGGTACATCGCAGAACTGCTGCCTCTCTTCGCTCTCGGCCTGATTGTGGCGCTGCAGTCTCTGCCTTGGCGGACGGGGGCAAGGAGGATATTCGCGGGTGCCGTGGCTTTCTCTTGCGTCGTTATGGTCTCCTGCTCCCTAGAGTGGAATTTTGTCTACAACCTTAAGGCCGAACCTGCATACCGGGCCTGGTTCTCGCAACTCGTCTGGCACGACTCCGGGGAGCTTCGGCACATAACAAAGCGGATTCCCCTGCGAGACCTTGCTCCTTCTAAAAGCTACTACTCAACGCTCAGTCTGCTGGGAAACAGGGGGTACGAAAAGCTGCTGCGCGCTCAGAGCAGCGCACCGCCTGATGCCCACAGTCACATTACGATGCGCCCTGGGACGGTGCTCACGTACGACGTGCCGCCCGGCTCCAGCCTCTTCACCGCGGTGGTCGATACATCGATCGCCACGACCCACTGCGACCGGGCCTCAATTCGATTTTTCGTCAGAGACGAATCCGGAGTAACACTGGCTGAAACAGAGACATTTCGGAGTAGGCGCCACCCTGAACTGCTGCTCGCACCGCTTCACTCTGCTAAGTCCATCGACATCATGGTTAGCGACGGTGGCGATGGGCCTGAGTGCGACCAAGGTGTGTGGTACGCCCCTGCGTTCGCTGAAACAGACGAAGCGCCCAGGCCGCACAACCCAGCCGAATCTCTCTGGCCATTCAAATAGACACGCTCAGCGCCTACGGCGCGCTACAGCGAGTAACCGTCTTTGGCAGCCCATTGATAGCGCTCTTCAGGTCAGCCAGGTAGTCATCGTTGTTCTTGCGCGGATCATCTCCTGTTGAAGGCGGAGTCCGGCAGGCTCCGATCGCGTTCAACTTAACCGCCTTCGCCTCAGCCGTGAGCGCCGCGGCGAGCTTGAGCAGCCTGCTATTGGCGCGCGCAGTCGCGTTCTTGGCACAGACCCCTGTAGGGCACGAGTACGTCAGTCCACTGTACGTCTTGGAAAGGAGCGTGATGAGGCGCCCGTACGCCGCGGCAGCCCGCTCGACTCCAGCCGTCTGGTCTGCGCCGCCACACGCCTTCGCCTTCGCCGCAAAGATGGCTGCGCGGCTGTTGAGCGTCTGCGCCGCCCTGCGAGCCGCCGTCACCTGCAACGAGCCTCTGCGACGGGTACATTGACTGGATTCCGGGACAGCACGCCAGTCATCATCGAGCTGGTTGAAGCGCCGGTAGTCCTCGTACTCATCGTCCAGCCCGTCTCCGTCTGAGTCAGTTCCGCCTGGGGTGACGTCCGGGTTGCCGTCGCCGTCCTCGTCGAAGGCCTCGTCGGTATCACTGTTGCCGTCGTTGTCAGAGTCGGGGTCTTGGTAGTCAGGCACGCCATCTCCATCGCCATCTGGCGGCGGATTGTCACGCCTTCCGTCTTCGTCGTAGTCGTACGTGTCGTCGATGCCATCGCCGTCTTCGTCGTTTCCGGACGGTGGTCGGGTGTTATCGTCCGTCTGGCCCTCAATCCGGTCTCGGATGCCGTCGCCGTCGGAGTCCTGGTCCTTGTAGTCAGGGGTGCCGTCGCCATCGGTATCGGGCACAGTCTCCGGAGTGCCGCCGTTGTCTGGATCGTAGGTGTCAGGCAAGCCGTCGTCGTCTGTGTCCTTGTCGTCGTCGGCCTGTCCGTCGCCATCAGAGTCCTCTCCGCCTCCCTCGATGATGTCTGGGATGCCGTCATTGTCCGAGTCTCGGTCGCGGTAGTCGGGAACACCGTCGTCATCCGTGTCGCCGTCTCCCTCCGTTGAGTCAGGGATGCCGTCGTTGTCAGAGTCCGTGTCACGCTTGTCTTTTGTGCCGTCACCGTCTGAGTCGCCTGAGCCCTCGTCTGAGTTCGGAATGCCGTCGCCGTCACTGTCGGGTGCGGATGAGGCCGGAGTGCTAGTCGGCGTGGACGTTGGGGTCGGAGTTGGCCCGACGCAGATATCGACATTTGCAGGCGAGTTCGACGTAGTGTTCGAGCTCGTGTCTATCGCTGTGGTGTCTATGTGGCCGACCGACCGTATCGTGTACGAGCCGTTTGTCGCTGGAATGTTCACCTGGAACTGCAGCGTCTTTGTGCTGCCGGCCGGAACCGTGAACTGGTAGTACCAGGTGACGGTGTGGCCTGAGATGACTGGGTCAACCGGGAGGGCCGTTCCGTCGAACGTCTCCGTGTAGCCAGCGTCGAGGGTCACCGTGGCCGGCGAGGTCGGCAAGGTCACAACGATGTCGTCCAAGGTGACAGCATTAGAGCCGTTGTTGGTGATGTTGACTGAGACAACGCTCGTGCCCCCTCCCCCACCCAAGCAGCTTGGTGACTGGCCAGGGCTTGCAGTCGAGGTGCCGAGGATGACCTGGTTTGTGACCGGCTGAATCGAGCCGAGGGCTGCCAAGTTGCCCGTGTCAGTGTGCTTAATCTGCGTGCCGCTGCTGATGTACGAGACTGGATATATGGACGAGTTGCTAGACGTAGGGGCCTTCGCGCGGAAGGTGAAGGTGGTGACGTAGTGCGTGTCTGCCGCATTCGCGAGGGTGAAGAAGAGGTCGTTTGAGACGGTGCCCGAGTTGCCGCCACTTAAGACGATAGAGACGTTCGTGAGCTCAAAGGCGTTCGCCAACCAGGCAGTAATCGCTGATGGCGTGGTGGAGAAGATCCTCGCTGCTCCGATCGTGCCGGTATCGCCCGTCACGACGATGTTGAAAAGGCCGCCGAGCTGCGGAGGATTAGGCGAAATCGAGATGCCTGTGACCTTGTTCGCGTTCGCGGCGATGGCATCCAGGGTGCTGTACGAGAAGTTCTGCAGGCATGTGTTGGCGACAACGGACGGGTTCGAAGGGTAGATGCCGACGTTGTGCGTCTGGCTCGAACCGGTGCCGCTCACGGCCAAGAGGAAGTAGACGTTCTTAGTCGCACCAGCCGGAAACGCGCCGACGTGGGTGATGCCATTCTCGGTGCTGGAGAGCGAGACCTTCGTTCCGGAGAAGTCCTGGAGCTTCACCCACAGGTCTTGGATGGCAGAGCCCGTGTTGTTCGTGATGGTGTACTGCACGTAGCTCGCGTTCAGCTTCGGGTTCTGGTTCGAGGCTGGGTCGAAGTACAGAACCGGCGAAGACTCCCGAACAACAGAGATGTTGACCCCCGGGTCGGAGCAGTTGGCAGCGTGCGCGCTCGTTGCCGGAGCGAGGGCCACGGCAGCGAGGCCAAGAATTAAGCAGTAGAAACGGTGGGTTGCTCTGTGGAGGACAGTCATTCTTGACCTACAGAAAAAAAGCGGCCGGAGCAGCTCGTCTGTGAGCTCGGCGCCTGGTGGGACAACCCTTCCATTTGAGCTTGAAGCTGTCTTTGCCGTCAACTGCAAACCCGTTGCGGACACGGCTCGACAGGTCACTTCTCGGAGCCCTTAAAAGAGCCCCTACCGGTGAGGCTCATGTCGGCGCCCGTCCTGACGCTAACAGCCCTGGGCTCTTGAACTTTAAGTCTGAGCGGCGGCTCGAAGCATCCGCCCTCGCCCAACCCTCAAAGATTTTTTGCTCCTGGTCGTAAAGCACGTTGGTGAAACAGCCGTTGATAACTCTGGTAGGGTTTTGGGGGAGCTATGCTGAACAGAAGGGTTTTTCTCCGGCTGATGGCGTTGCCGATTTGCGCCACGCTTGTCTCGTTTCCGCTCGGGGTTAGTGCGCAGAGCAGCCAGCGGCTACCTGTTCCTGTGATCAGCTGCAAAACCATGTCAGATGGACGACGGCTTTGCCACTCAAGCCGCGAACGTGTGGCGTCAGGTCGGTTGCCAAATTCAAAGCCCCCCCCTACCTCGGGAGCAAAAAATTCGAACCTAGTCGTCCCTTCAGTTCAGCCGCTAACCACCGCGGCGGTGAACCTGGGTCAATCTGTTCAGCCGCCGCCGCTAAACATTCGAAGCAAGAGAGTGCAGCAGTTCGCCGCGAATAAGAGCAAAGGGGGAGATCCCCTCCAAGGGGCTTCATTCGCGGTGTTCGGCTCCCCCAAGGCCGGGGAACCAGCAACGGGTGCCGTTACACTCAAGAACGGAGTTAAAAAATTCGTGACCTATCGCCCAGGTCCAAACGGACAAATAACTGCGCTCGTCGAGCTTAAGACGAGGCAGCTCCGAGTAGGCAACAAAGCCGACCAGAATTCAAAGAAGGCGCTGGAAGCGATAGGCGTTCAGCAAAATCTCGCCGTCCAGAGCTACGCAGTGCAGGTCTTTCCGAAGCGCTCCGGCAACACCGGCGAAGGCTCTTCCCTCGCACAGACGGTTGCAGGGGAGCCAATCTTCCGGTCCAGGCCAATTCCCGCCAGCGCAGCGTCGAAGGTGCTGGGAAGCCCCTCTCTGCCCAGCGGCATACCTAAGGGCATCAAAGACTCTTTCAACTGGTGTGGAACCATCAGGGATCCAGATTGGAGACCGGAACGGAATCTCGGCGGAACCGTCCCCGGCAGCTCTCAGGGTGGTTCGTCGAGTGGGGACCCCTGCCAACACTACACTGTGTGCAGGGATCCCGGACCTGGAGTTTACCCCGACCCGAAGATCTACGGCTGCTTCGCTGAGACATATTGCCCTCCTGACAACACCGGCGGAAACAGTAGCGGCTGTCCTGATGGCAAGCCGATGCTCTGCAAAGGCGCTTCCACTGCGGGCGTAGCGGCTCCAGGGGGCCCTGATTGCTGGTGCGACGGAGACAGCGCAACCGGTGACGGTGGCGGCAGCGGCAATGGCCGCGGCACCGGAGGCCAGGACCCGGATGTTAACCCGCCCTCTGGGCCGGGTGATTGCCAGAAGGCCATTGTGTGCGTAGACCCGCCCCCAGGGATGCGGAACCCGAATCCTGGCGATTACGGATGCAAAGAAGAAGAAATCTGTCCGGGCTCTAACCCGCCCTCCAGCTCCGATGGATGCCGGACTGAGGAGATCTGCGACGACCCTGCAACAAGAAGCGGCTGCAAAAAAGTACAGTTCTGCCCCGGGACCGACTCGGGTGGCGCTAGCGGCGGCAGTGGAACAAGCTGCCTACCTGAAAAAATGGTTTGCGTGAAAGTGCTTCCTGGCAGCGGATACACGGGACCGGACTGCTTCTGCCCAGGCAAACGCCCCAAAGAACACGACGGTTTTCAAGGGGACGATCCTTGGCAGCCCCCAGATCAGCAACTCCCAGAAGGCGACCCTAACTCCGGCGGCTCGGTTTCCTCCGGGGGTGGCGATACAAGCGGTGGCTCGGGAACATCCCCTAGAGAGTGTCCCGACGGAAGCCCTTCCTTCTGCGCAGCCGCGATGCCTGGCGGCCCGGAGCAGTGCGGCTTCTGCCGAGGAGACCCGCTGCCGCCCAGCTTCTTCTCTGGGTCAGGAACAGGCTCATCTGGGCCAGGAACAGGCTCAGCCCCCCGCTGCGGAAACGGCATCTGCGAAGATATCGTCTGCATGGCGATCGGATGTCCCTCTCCTGAAACTGCGGAGAGCTGTCCGGAGGATTGTGCGTGAAGAGCGAACCGTGGAAGCCATGCCTGACTCTCGTGAGGACTGTCTTCCTCGTGGGCCTCTGCGCCCTCGTATTTGGCGGCCTCACTTTGAGCGCAGAGTCTCAGAGTCGCCCCGCGAGGGACCGCTCTCGGACTGTAAAGGATTCACCGAGCACTAACAATTCTAAGCGCCTCACCCCCGCTGAGCCGGCGGTTTTTCCTCGGACTGAATCCGCTCGTGCACTGGCTCAGACCTTGCGACGCCAGCTGCTCGAAAGGGTTTCGCTCAGTGGCCTTCAAACACAGGCGCAAAAACTCAAGGGCAGCCGTCTCGTAAAACCGACCGATCCTTTCGTGGCGTTAGAGCCGTTCTATCCCGGCAGAAACTCCGCAGCGGGGCAGGCACTCACCGCTAAGGGCTCAAGATACGTCAGCTTCACACAGACAGCCGAAGGCGGCGTGGTCGCCATCATCGAATCGAAGACTCGTGCCCCAAAACGCAAGGGAGCTGACGCACGACGACGGCAGGAGCTGGAAGCCTTGGGCTTCGGCGTCAGAAGCGTCGCCTCGCACAACCAAGTCGCGTACTGGGCGAACCCTGGCAAGGAGCCCCTCGCTCAGCTAATAAAAGCAGCTCCAGACTTTCTGTCGCCCGCATTGCCACCCGAGAAGACCGCCGCTCTGTTGAAGGGAGCCGCTGGCGTCGCTAACTCAAAAGCAGCCGCGGAGCAGGTCACTGACGTAGCTGGAGTTCCAGTCGGTGTCGCCGTGGGCTGCCTCGGGGCAGATCAAGAGTCGCTACCACAGCCGGGCGCCGCCGGAGCAGACCAGGGCTCACCTTCTGATTCAACCTCGAGCCCATCTGCCGATGAAGCCGCCCCGGTCGAGCCCGAGTCCGAGCCCACCGCTGTAGGCACCACCTATCCCGAAAACACGGTCGGTCCCAACTCCTTGAGTCCAGACATCGCTCCGCCGTATGCTAGCTTCGGACCCGACCTTCCCAACGACCGTCCCGGGGATCCCGGCAACTCAGGGAACCCAGCCAACCCCAACCCCGGACCAGGGCAACCTCGAAGCCCCATCACAAACGAATCCGCGGTGATCGATGGCACCAAGTCTAATGGGCCGGGATTTTCCTCTAGCCCCGGACCCGGCACCCTGAAGCCTCCAGCACCGGGCGGAACCGACCCGAGCAGTCCAGGCGGTGGCCTTCCTGCTCCTGCCACCAACCCCGACCTCACTACGATCCAAGAGTTCCCCACCTCTGAGAATCCCGCTGACGACGAGCCTACCGAGGAAGGCGACCCGCATGAGGATGACGCGTACGACGGGGAAGATGAAGCCGCCTCGGATGAGCCCGAGTCCAC
>OMIG01000005.1 GCA_900299035.1 Pseudomonadota bacterium | reverse complement strand
TGAGAGAAGCCGAGAGAACACCGTGCACGATGCGGCGTTTGAACAGAGTGCCGGCAGCGTATGCTTCGTCTAGGTGCACGGGGTTGGTGTCGAGTGACAGCTCGGCAAAGGCGCGCACGTCGGCCTCCGCAAACGACTTCGTAACTTCGCCTACCTGCCCAATCTCAATCTCTTCGTACTTCACACAACCCCCACGGTATTTGCAGATTCACGGCTTAATCTACCGACGCTGCAAATCGCTAAACAAACGCGCTCTTCGCAAGCCGCTCTACCAGCTCCTCAACTCCCGTGCCAACGACGCTCGATATGACAAGCACGTTGTAGCCGCGCTCTTGGAAGCGCTTCTTGAAGTGCTCGAGGCGCTCGGGCGACGAGACTGAGTCGGCTTTCGTCAGCACCACGATCTGCTCCCGTGCTGCAAGCTCCTCAGAGAAGCTCTTGAGCTCAGCGTTGATGCAGTCAAACAGCTCTTCGAGGTCTGCCTCTTCGCCGTCTTCGGTGAGCTGGGTCAAGCTGAGCAGGTGCGCGATGATCTTGGTGCGCTCAACGTGCTTCAAGAATCGGATGCCGAGCCCCTTCCCTTCGCTTGCGCCGGGAATCAGGCCGGGGATGTCTGCAACAACGAACGACCTTCCGCCTTTGGCCTGCACGACGCCGAGGTTCGGAACGAGCGTCGTAAAAGGATAATCAGCGATCTTCGGCCGGGCTGCCGAGATGCGCGAGATGAGGGTCGACTTGCCGGCGTTCGGGAACCCGACTAGGCCGACGTCCGCCACGAGCTTGAGCGAGAGCATGTACGTTCCGCTCTCGCCCTCTTCTCCCGGCTGCGCATGCTCTGGAGCCTGGTTGGTCGCGGTCTTGAAGAAGGAGTTCCCCTTCCCTCCCCTGCCGCCCTTCGCCAACACGAACTCGCGGTCCGGCGCGTCGAGGTCGACGACCAGCTCCCCGGGCTCTGAGGAGTCGGGCTCACACTTGAAAACTTGGGTGCCGACCGGGAGCCTGATGACCACGTCATCGCCCGCCTTGCCGTCTTTGCGCGAGCCGCTGCCGCCCTGCCCGCTCTGCGCCTCCCACACAGCCTGGAACTTGAAGTCGAGCAGCGTGTGGACGTTTAGGTCAGCGCGCAGGATCACTGATCCGCCACGCCCGCCGTTGCCGCCGTCCGGGCCGCCGAGCGGCACGAACTTCTCGCGACGGAAGCTTCGAGCGCCTGGACCCCCCCTGCCCGCCTTTACCTCTATTACTGCCTCATCGATGAACTTCATTGATCTGTTCCGTTTGGCGCCTGACCCGCAGGAGCCAACAAAAAAGGAGCTCGGAACGGGTCCCGAACTCCTCTTCTAAAATCTGCGGCGCAAAGCGCCGCTCGACAGAGTTACGCCGCTACTGCCGGCTTAACCGTCACGAACTGGCGAAGGCCCTGCTTGAACTCGACGACGCCGTCAACGAGCGCAAAGAGGGTGAAATCGCGGCCCGTGCCGACGTTTGGGCCAGCGTGGTACGTGTTGCCGCGCTGACGAACGAGGATGTTGCCTGCGCGAACAACCTCACCGCCGAACTTCTTTACGCCGAGGCGCTTGCCACGACTGTCTCGTCCGTTCTTGGTGCTACCTACTGCTTTTTTATGTGCCATGACGCCACCTACTTTATGTCACGCGCCGCTCTCGCGGCCAGAAATTCAATTAGAGCGATACGCTCTCGATAACGATCTCGCTCTGGTCTTGGCGATGTCCCTGCTTCTTGGTGTATCCGCCCTTGAGGCGCTTCTTGAAGATGATGACCTTCTTTGCGCGCGTGTGGCGAACGAGCCGCCCTGTGACCGTCACGCCGAGTGACTTGTCAGAGCCCGAGAGCACCTTCACGTCGCTGCCGCCAGTCTTGCCGGCCATGAGGACGTCCGAGAAGGTAATCTTGTCGCCCGGCTCTCCCTCCTGCGCGTCGATCGCGATCTTGGTGCCAGGAGTAACGCGGTACTGCTTGCCGCACGTGCGGACTACTGCGAATACCTGCGGCTCAGCTGCTGCATTTTCAGTCTTTGCTGCCTGCTTCTTTGCCATAACGCCCTACTTCTTTACGCCGGAGTCGAATCGCTTTTTCGAACTCAACCCCGCCTCTTCTAGCCTCAAAGACTCACTGCCTCAGAGACTCCTTTTGCCCCCTGGCAGTACGACTGCTCCGGGAAGACACCCTCCGGTTAAAAAACCAAGGAGTGACTAAAATTGTGTGTGCTGCCCGCCAAATCGTCGCGCGACCTATTGAGGCCTTTTGCGAACTTCGTGACTAGCGGTAACCGCCTGAAAGTACTAGAGTCAGAACTTCAGAGCGGTAAAGATACAGAGATGAGCCGCGAAAAGCAAGGCGAGGGGCTATATGATGAGCCCCTAAATCCTTGCTATACTGCCCATATTGTCTTTCGGAAGCCAGGTGCCAGCCCATGCGGGGAGAGGGTTTTGTAATCGCGGTCATTGAGGACGAGGAGATCATCCGCAAGAGCGTGACGATGAACCTCGAACTCGAAGGGTTTGAGGTCGTTACGGCCGCAGACGGCGAAGAAGGTATTCAGCTCGTAAACGAGCGCAAGCCAGACCTGATCATCATGGACGTGATGATGCCGCGCAAAGACGGCCTGCAAACCTGCCGCGAACTGCGCACTGCCGGAATCTCTACCCCACTCATCCTCCTCACCGCCCGCTCAAGCGAAGTAGACAAGGTTCTCGGTCTCGACCTCGGGGCTGACGACTACCTTGCCAAGCCTTTTGGGATGCTTGAGCTGCTCGCCCGGGTAAAGGCACTTCTTAGGCGAGTTCAAAGGGTTACGTCGGTTGACGAGATCCGATTCTCAGACGTAGTCGTAGACTTTAAGGCCTACCGGGCTGTTAAGAACGAGCAGCCTATCGACCTCTCAGCCCGCGAGTACCGGCTGCTGCGCTACCTGGTGGTGAAGCAGGGCAACGTGGTTACGCGCGATGAGCTGTTAGACGAGGTGTGGGGATACAACTCGTACCCAACCACCCGCACGGTAGACAATCATATAGCCCGCCTTCGCCAGAAGATTGAGGCCAACGTGGACGAGCCTCAGCACATCCTGACCGTGCACGGGGTCGGCTACAAGTTCGTAGCCTAGTTTCAGCAAGTTAGCTCCTACTCGAAAATCCACCCAGCCAGCCATGGCAGTAAAGATCATTGTTTTCAGGTCTTTAGGAGCGATCCGCGGGTGTAAAAGAATTTTCGGGAATTTGTAACAAATTTGCATCCATTCCCTCTTAGCCGGAATCAAAAAGGGGAAGTCACGATGTGGCTACCCCGCGGTTACGAGGTTGGTTGTTGCCAGAAGTTGCAGTTTGCCAGGCCCAAGCACGAGATGCCCTGGCTGGTTCGGAGAGGAAGGTTTCAAGATTTCGGGGCAAGAGAGTTTAGCGAGCACGAACAGAAACTTTTCGAAGAGGGCCGTCAGATGGAAAACAATAACAACTTCGATTCGAGCGCAAATACCGACATGATTGAGTTTCTTGACTGTGGCGATGTCGTTGCCAGATTCGGTGACTACGTTGACAACGACCTGCTGCGCGTCGAGCGCCTAGCAGTTGAGTCTCACCTTAACGACTGCCCGGAGTGCGCTGCGTTCCTGGCCTCGTACAATCACGTAATCGATAGCGCCGCAGAGCTGCGCGAGCCAGAGGAGCCGATCTCTGTTGATGTTCAGAACCGGCTCCGCAAAGCCCTCAACCAGCGGCTTGGGCTAAACCTCACCTACATCGCGTAAGGCAAGCCCTTCCTGCTAGAGAGCAACCGGCGCCGCGCGCCGATCGTAGCTTATCGAGCTGGTTTCTTCGTCGGAGTGGGGGTCGGAGTTGGCTTAACAACGAGCTGCACCCGCAAATCCGAACACCCGTGGAGCTTCTCGACTTTGTAGTGACCCTTGCCGACGCGTGCGCCCTCGAAGGAGATCTCAAGGCGAGCCTTGCTGTTTTCTCCGGCCATGAGAGCCTCGGCGCGCCTAACGCAGAGATCTTCAGCGTTCGTGCGGTCACCAATCTTGTCGGGCAGAACCACGCTGAGCTGCTTGAGGTCGCCAACCTCCTGTACCTTCGCACTCTTTGTGTCCTGGGTGTAAACCCTTCCCGAAACGACCAAGATGAGGCCCACTGAGCGGTTCTTGACGGGCCGCGCTGTGAGATTCCCCATGGTGTTGCCGAAGCTTGAGATCGAGTCGATTACTGCCGTCAGCGATTCTGCCTCGGCCGGCCGAGCTGTTACCGACACGCTGAGAGCCGCTATCATGATTGCCGCGATTCCTGTGCTAACCTTCTTCATTGTCTAAAACCCTCCACAAAGATGGGATAACGTTCACGCGAGGGATATTGCGGCCCAAGGTAACGTCCCGATCGAGAAGGGGTAACAATTTGGTAACACCTTGCCGTAGGGCGCTGTTGACGTGACCCAAAGCGCCTCGTAACCTCTCGATATGACGACCTCTTCCGACCGCACCTACCTCATCGACGGCTCTGGCTACATCTTCCGGGCTTTCTACGCGATTCAACGCCTCTCGACGAAGAGCGGCTTTCCGACCAACGCCCTGTTCGGCTTCCTCAAGATGATCCAGAAGACCATAAGCGAAGCGAACTCATCGAAGGTCGCCATCATCTTTGACGCTGGCAAGAAGACCTTCCGAAACGACATGTACCCCGAGTACAAGGCGAACCGAACTGAGTGCCCGCCTGAGCTGCTCGAACAGATGCCCTATTTTAGCGAGCTCTCGCGCGCGCTCGGGCTGCCGGTGCTGATGTGCCCGGGCTACGAGGCAGACGACATCATCGCAACGCTCGCGGCGAAGCTCGTCGAGAGAGCGCGCGACGTTGTGATCGTCTCAGGGGACAAAGATCTCATGCAGCTCGTCTCCAATCATGTCCAGATCTGGGACACGATGAAGGACAAGCACTACGGCATCGAAGGAGTCAGGGAGAAGTTCGGCGTGCTGCCCTCGCAGGTCACAGAGATCCTGGGGCTGACGGGAGACTCCTCTGACAACGTGCCGGGAGTCGACGGGATTGGCCCTAAGACCGCCACGCAGCTAGTGCAGAAGTACGGCACCGTAGAGAACATTATCTCCAAGGTTGAGGAGATCAAAAACGACCCCGAGATACGCAACCGCAAGAAGATCGCTGAGTCGATTGAGGGCAGCCTCGACATCCTGCGGCTCTCGCGCAAGCTGGTGGAGGTCGACCCGCGCGTGCCGCTCGAAGAGATTCAGGACGGGAGCACGGACATCGAAGAGCTGCTCACCAAGAAGCCGCTCGATGTGGATCACCTGCGCGAGCTGTTCGAAAAGTTCGAGTTCCACTCGCTCTTCAAGGATTTCCAGAAAATCATCGGAGGGTCACACAACAAGGATCTGGCCGACTCGTTCGCGTACAAGGCTGTCATGCGAGACGACTTCGAGGCGTGGTCGAAGAAGCTGGCTGCCCAGAAAGAATTTTCGTTCGACCTAGAAACCACATCCCTCAGCCTGCACGAGGCGAAGATTGTTGGCGTTTCGTTTTGCTGGAGCGACGAAGAGGCGTGGTACGTCCCGCTCGGGCACACTGGCGAAGAGGGCCAAGTTTCGTGGCACGACTTCACGAAGGCCATGCAGCCGATCTTCTCAAGCCCCACCGTCGCCAAGAGCGGCCAAAACATCAAGTACGACATCGGCGTTCTGCTCATCAACGGCATCGAGGTGCGCGGCGTCTCGTTTGACTCAATGGTCGCCGCCTACCTGCTCAATCCCGACAGCCGCAGCTTCAACCTCACCGCGCTCGCGCACGAGTTCTTGCAGCTCCCAGTCATTGAGTACGAGGAGGTCACCGAGGGCGCACAAGACTTCTCGGGCGTTTCCGTGCCGAAGGCGACTCGCTACGCCTGCCAGGATGCCCACTACGCGTGGCTCCTCAAGGGGAAGCTGCTGCCGCTCATCGAGGAGGCAAAGCTCTCGAAGGTGCTCAACGAGCTTGAGGTGCCGCTCATTCCGATCTTGGCGAAGATGGAGTCGGCGGGCGTGAAGGTCGACCGAGCCAAGCTCCAGCAGATGTCGGCCGAGTTCGAGGACCAGCTCAAGAGCCTTGAGTCGCGCATCTACGAGATCGCCGGGTGCGAGTTCAACATCAACTCGACCAAGCAGCTCGCAGACGTACTCTTCACCAAGCTCGCCATATCAACCAAAGGGGTCAAGAAGACTAAGAGCGGATTCTCGACCGACTCTTCGGTGCTTGAGAAGCTGGCTGAGTCGCACGACCTTCCGAAGCTGATCCTTGAGTTCCGCAGCCTGCACAAGCTCAAGTCCACGTACACCGACGCCCTGCAGGAGCAGATCTGCGCAAAAACCGGCCGAGTGCACACGCGCCTCAACCAGACCATCACGAGCACTGGACGGCTCTCAAGCTCTGACCCCAACCTGCAGAACATCCCAGTCAAGGGACACGAGGGCGGCCGCATCCGCTCGGCGTTCATCCCTGAGAAGGGCAGCTTCTTCATCGCAGCAGACTACTCTCAGATTGAGCTGCGGCTGCTCGCGCACCTGAGTGGCGACGAGAACCTGCTGCGCGCCTTCAGGGACGGCACGGACATCCACGCCAGCACAGCACGAGAGATTATGGGGCTGCCCGTTGGCGCTGAGGTCTCAGACAACGAGCGCCGCGTCGGCAAGACGATCAACTTCGGCATCGTGTACGGCATGGGAGCCTTCCGCCTGGGCAAGGAGCTTGGGATCCCTGTTGGGCAGGCCAGCTCCTACATTCAGAACTACTTCAGCCGCTACCCGCGCGTGAAGTCGTACTTCGCAAAGCTTGAGGACGCTGCCCTGTCGCACGGAGAGGTGCAGACGATCTTCGGCCGCAAGCGCGTCATCAGCTCCATCGACACCAGCGGCCGTGACCAGGGGTTCGCGCTGCGGGCAGCCATCAACGCGCCGCTCCAGGGCTCTGCTGCCGACATCATTAAGGCTGCGATGATTAGCGTCGACCGCCTCCTCGAAGAGAAGTTCTCGGGCGCGCGGCTGATCTTGCAGATTCACGACGAGCTGCTGATCGAGGCGCCAGACCACGGAGAGGCCAAGAACCTCGAACTGGCGAGCGCCGTAAGAGACGCAATGGAGAGCGTCTTGAGCCTCGACGTTCCGCTCAAGGTAGATGTCGGCTCGGGCCACAGCTGGCACGAGGCACAGGGCTAAGGCTGCGCATCGCCCAAAGGATTTTACTGCGGGCGTCGGAGTCGGGCTGACACCGACTCGACCATCGCCGAGACCCTCTCTCCGCTCATCGCCATCGAAGACGTGTAGAGTGCGCTCTCGTGTGTGCCGACGATCTCGTGCCGTTCCGGGCGCAAGCCGAACAGGCTGCTCGGGATGTGCCTAAGCTCGAGCATCACGTCGCCGCTCCAGGCCCGAAACAGGCAGCCTCGGTCGTGCGGCTGCGGCACTCTCCACGACGCTGCCCCCAGCGGATCAAGCGCCACTTCGGCGAGCAGGGCTCCGATCTCTCGATCTTTTGCCTCTCGGAAGGTCGCTACCCTGGAGGCGATCGCTGCCCACAGCACGCCGGCCTCATGCTCAGAGAACTGCCGCACGACTCGGTCTGCCCTATCGCGCTCAATCGCGAAGAAGGCAGGCTGAAACATGCTGATGTCGCGCGGACCACTCATGGTCATCCCGTACGCAACCATGAATGACGAAATCCGCTCAACCTCTAACGTGTTGCCAGACGGCAGGTGGACGGCGAAGGCCTTTCGAGACGGCGCAAATGGCGTCGGCTTGCCATCAAGCTGCGCAGCTTTCTTGAGCGCTTGTTGTGGCGCATCTGCAATGACCGCAAGCTCGTCGCGCAGCCTGCCCTCTCTGTTGAACATCGGAACCGCAGATTTTTCTACTCTCATGCTCTCGCCGGGAGGCCCTCCTCTACCACGCTCTCTGGTCTCTACGCATCGCTTCGATGGCGGGTGCAATCGTCGTTGGCACAGAAACACCAGAGAAGAGAAAGCGCTGAAGCTTTTGGGTACATTCAGTGAAGAGTTCAGACGCGCTCGAAACTCGGGCAGAGGGCGTCGAATGCACAGTTAGCGATCCGTACGGTGCTGGCGCCGAGGGCCCGAGCTTGTAGACTAGGAGGTGCGTGGCTGTGGGATCGAGATCGACGAAGCGCACGAGTGTGGCAGCCAGATCCTCAACCAACACGCGCTCCTTTACTAACGTGGTGTCGTCTGAGCAAACGACCGCCGCACAGTCGCCAGCGTCTGTCTTGAGAACCACAACGCGGGCGATGCCCAGCAATCCGTCCCGCGGGTTCTCTTGCGGCCTGAGCTTTTCAGGGATCTCACGCGCGTCGAATGAGCAGTACGAGTCGAAAGCGACGCGCCAATCGCCAAATCCCACCGAGGTGGGAGCCGACACTTGCCGCAGCTCGCGCATCGAGAGCTCCTCAGATGCAAGTGGCAGCTGCGGACGCACGCGCGACAGCTCTTCCAAGTCTAACTGAGTGCGCTCGATGAAGCGCTCGAACTCCCAGAAGCATTCTGTCGCCCAGAGCCCCTCGAATCGCTTGTTGAAGAAGTTGATCGCTTCGCGGAAGGCGTGGCGCTCATTGAGCGCGATCCCCCCGAGCGACGAAAGGGTTCGCAGCGCGTACGTGATGACTGCGGCTTTATCGGAGAGCCTCATCGGCGCGTCGATGATGCGCGGCACAACCCCAGCGATTGCGTGAGCGGCCTCACACGAATGTAAGGACTGCAAGGCCTGCAGCGCCACAGACGCCGAGAAGACATCCCTCTCTTCCCGCAGCAGGAACGCTTCAAGCTCAGGGATCACCCAGCTCTCTTGGGCCGCGAACCGGACGAGGCTATTGGCGGAGACCATCTGAACCAAGCCGGCGGCGCTCCTTAGCCCCTCTCGAAAGACGTCCACAGCCGGACGGTATGAGTCCGGCAGCGACTCCACCCGGCGGCACACGGACCAGGCATCACTCATCGGGAGCGATGCGATCTCTTCCAAGAGACCCCGCACTTCGCGTGCTCTCTCTTCTCTGCCGGGCGATAGGTCTGTCATCAGAAGTGGTGAATAATTGCGTTTTGCCAGCAAGGCTGGCCTGCTTAGCGGGGAGAGTATAAACGCCAGAACATTTTGCGTAAGTGTCCTCTCGCCAAAACTGGCCGACCCGCAGTTCGGAGCTGTCTCAACCGGTCGGGTTTGAAAAATGGCAGCAGACTGGGCCTCGGGATAGTCGAACTAGCCCCCCTCTCAAGGTGATCCTTTCCACCCCTGCTCCCGTTGGGATAAGCTCCGCCGGGGTCGCAAAAGGCCGCTGGAGGCCTTATGACCAATACCTATGCGCAGTGAGAAGCAGCGGCCAGAACAGGATCCGCCTGACCAAGAGCTGGTAAGCAAAACTCTTAAGGGCGACCGTGAGGCCTACCGCTCGCTCGTGGAGCGGTACCAAAATCGCCTTATGGCCGTGGCTGTCGACATCCTCAAGAGCCGCGAGGACGCCGAAGACGTAGTCCAGGAAAGCTTCGTTAAGGCTTTCTTTTCACTGAAGAACTTCAAGGGTGAGTCGTCCTTCTACACCTGGCTCTACCGCATCGCGTTCAACATGGCGATCGACGTCAAGCGCCGCGGCGCGCGTCGTGGAGGCAACCACGTCGAATTTAAGGAGAGTTGGGGCGTCAAAGGCCAAGGTTCCGGCAACGGCGGCGACGCCTCCGGACCGACGGTGCCGAGCAGCCTGAATCATCTGCAAACTGTGGAGGGCCCCTTCGATGCGCTCTCCCGAAAGGAGCTTGGGGCCAAGCTTCAGGCGGTGATGCAGGAGCTTTCGGAGGAGCACAGGCGAGTAATCACGCTGCGCGAGGTCGATGGCCTCGACTACCAGGAGATCGCAGACGCGATCGGGGTGCCGCGGGGAACTGTGATGAGCCGCCTCTTCTACGCCCGCAAGGCGCTGCAGAAGGCTCTCAAGGAGTATGGGCCCGTGCTTGGCGCGCGGGAGAGGGATGACGAAGGTGTCGAGGATGCTTCTCCTGAGGCGTCACCGGCTGATTTGGCAAGGGCTCGCTGAGGAAGATGTTATGACGAAACAGGACTGGCAGGAGGGGCTCACCGAGCGCGAAGAGCTGCTGCTATCCCAGTACTTCGACGGCGAGTGTGGCTTTATGGCCAGGCGCAGCGCCGAGAAGCTCATCAGCTCGAATCCTTTGGCCCGTGACTTCCTTGCCTCTCTTGAGTCTGCGGGGAGCACGTGTCGCGCAGCGGCGCAGGAGAGCGCTGTGTCTGCCGACCTGTGGTCTCGCATCGATGCCCGCATCGAGTCTGAGGAGCGTGCTGCGTTTTACCTCGGCGAGCGCCGTCGCGATGCCGAGCCACAATCTTTCCTCTCACGGCTGCGCTCTCGACAGGCGCTCTGGGGCGGGCTGTCAGGCGCGCTCGCTGCCGCCGTGGTGCTAGTGTTCTTCGTTGCTCCTGTCGGAAAAAGCTCGAGCGGCGCTCTTCTGCCGGGACAGCCTTTCCATCAAGCAGCTGTCGGCGGTCTCGCGGCTGAGCCGGCTTCGCTCACGAGCAACCCGCGCTCCGCAATGGAAGTCGACTGGATGCGCGCTAACGGCTCTCTCAAGCTCTTCCAAGACCCTTCAGGCAAGTCGGCGACCATTTGGGTCCGCCGACGCCCCGCTGCTGCGCGTGCCGTGAAAGCGGCTCAAGCAACGCCGGGGATCAGCGCGACTCCGCATCTCTATCTTGACGGGCGGGCGCGTTAGTTGGCGAAATAGGTGGGTATGGCTTCCTCGTTTCTTCGGCTTCTCGCGCTCCCGATATCGATCATCGCTTTCTGTGCTGTCGTCCCGTGTGTCGGCTTGTGCCAGGACTCGGCTTTTGTGAGCGTGTCCGTGCGGACTATCCAGGCCTCGGAGCCGATCGAAGGCGAGCCCTCCGGAGACTCTCCGGTCCAGGCGCCAAAAATTCCGGCTGAGCTCTCTGACGTCTCCGCGAAGCTCTTGCAGCTGCCGTTTCACTCGTTCCAGCTCCTTTCTTCCAAGAACGAGACCTACGAAATAAAGAAGCGCGAGCGGATGCAGCTCCCGAACGGCCAGACGCTGACGTTTCGGCCGATGTACATGGACAACAAGCGAGTTGGCCTTTGGCTCAACTGGCGAGATGGCGACGGCACCGAGATCTTAAACACGCGCGTGCACTTCGACGCTGACGACTCGGTGGTCACGGGCACCGACTGCGCCGGAAACAAAGGGCTCATCCTCGCCATCAAGGCGGTGGCTGTGCCGACCCCGGCTGGCGAGGCTGGCGGCAAGTAACGCCCGCGGCTTTTCCCGCCTTCTGGCCCATCTCTCCTGAGACAGCAAAAAGTGCCCCGGCTGTCAGAAAACTGACCCTTAGGTGCGTCGTCGTGATGCGTGGTTAGCCCGGATAACCTATTGGCACGGCGTGTTTTTAGCGCTTTTTCCTCAAGCTTATTCGGGGAACAGCCGTCCCGTATCCTTGGAACAGATCGTGCTTGGTTGTGGGCGTAGGTGGCGTTGAATAAACGGCCTTAGAGGAGAGGCTCCCTCAATGTCCAAGATGAACAAAGATATCGCTGAAGTGGTAGAGGAGCAGATCGCTTTCGAGATGATCGAGCTTGCTACCAATGACGTCGAGTCGCTGGCGCGGGCATTCGACATGATAAACGACCTCTGCAAAGAGCTGAGCGAAGAGATCGCCCGCAAGCCAGTCACTCCTCCCAACTCTGAGATTAACTAATCGCTGGCGCGCTTGCGCCTCCGGCGGCTTGCGCCAATCGGCTCGCCTCCAGCGCGGCTCTGCAGGTGGAGCTCTCCACTTGCGAGAAGTCGTCGTACCATTCGCCTACGCTTGAGAGCTCGCCAGACGGCAGCCTCTTGGGGCACACAATCGTGTATCCCATCTCTTCGATTGCTCGGCAGGTGTCGTCGGCAGCCACCGGCACAGCCACAACGATTGCATGCGGCTTCTGCAGCAAGAGCGCCTTGAGCGCGGCTTTCATCGTTGCGCCGGTGGCGAGCCCGTCATCGACGACGATGGCGACTTT
>OMIG01000004.1 GCA_900299035.1 Pseudomonadota bacterium | reverse complement strand
GAGGAGGAGGAGGAGGCGGCGGAGGCGGTTCGACGGGTGTCACAGGGGTGCGAGTCTTGCACGCCTCGGTAGACTCAGTTCCTGTTGATGTGCTCTCCAGTAGCGCGAGTGCTGCGGTTGTGTCGCAAGCCAAGTTTGCTATTGCATCGGGCTACAGCGCCTTGGGCTCTGGCACTCAGGTCCTCTCGCTGACTAAAGCATTTAACCCGACCCAGGTGTTCGACTCATTCAGTGTCGACTACGCTTCTGGTGAGCGGTACTCGATCCTGCTGTACGGTGACCACCGAGCTTTCGGAGTTGGCGCTGCCCTCATCAAGGACCTGGTGCCCGCCGACATCAGTGGCAGTGCAGTGCGAGTCGTTGATGGAGTGACTGGCGCTCAAGCGCTCTCAGTCACGGTAAATGGTGCGTCAGCAGGCGCAGTTGGGTTCGGTGAGGCCGGCGAGTACGTAATGGTGCCCGCTGGCCAGGTTACCGTAGCAGCAGCTCGTTCGAGCGACGGTAAGGCTGCTGCCTCAAGCGTGATCAACGCGCAGCCAGGCAAGGCGTACACGCTGCTAGCGGCCGGAGAGATCGGCTACTACTCGAAGGGTGTTCTCTTCACCGACAACTAGGAGCCGACTCAATCCGTATCGCTCCCCGCTGTTGTCGGGGAGCAGTGATTTTGAAAAAAACAAAGCATCGAGTCGCCTCCACATCACCTGAACGTGCTAGTGCACGTAAACAGGAACCTACCCGAAAAAGACACGCCGCAATCGAGCCGTGCTCCCAAAATACTGGCCCCAATCGAAGCTCTCCGCAATTTTGGTGGTTGCCAAAAACCAACTTCCTCTCCACCATGAAAGAATCCTTCGGAAGCCTCAGTCGAGGCTTCCAAGTCTGGAACGCCTAGGCAGGGTGACTTGTCTCTCCTATAGGGATGAGGCCCTCGATAGAAAGGAGGTGATCCATGTCGGCTATAGGAAATCAATCTGTCAACGTGGCGAGAGGTGCCCTCACGTAGTGAGGACTGCGCGCTTTTTGTCCACGGGCAGGTTTTAGGCTGTTGGTTTCGGGTCAGGCTCGCGAGGCCCGAGTTCGGTGGTTTGGTTCCTCGTGGCGGGGCGTCTTGGCAACGAGACGCCCCGCGTACGGCTTCCCCTCGCGCTCGTCCGAGCGCAAAGAGCCCATAATACTCCAAGGCAATTCTGCTGAAACGGCTGGGCCGGTGCGCGAAGATCTAGCGGCTGCCAGCAGGCAGCATCGCGACCATCTCAATCTCTACGATCGCACCGAGGGGCAGCCCGCTGACCTGGAACGTCGAGCGGGCAGGCTTGTGGCCGCCGAGCGTTTCTCCGTAGATCGTGTTGACCACCTGGAAGTTCTTTAAGTCGGTCAGGAAGATGGTGGTCTTCACCACATCCTTGAAGGAGAGCCCGAGCCCTTGCAGCACGGCGCTGAGGTTCTTGAGCACCTGCTTCGTCTGCTCCTCGATGCCTGGGCCGACGAGCTGCATCGTCTCAGGGTTGAGCCCAACCTGCCCGGAGAGGTACGCCATCCCTCCCGCAGTGACAGCGGGGGAGTAGGGGCCGACGGCTTTTGGGGCATTTGGGAATGATTCGAAGAGGGTAATAGCGGAGCTCATAGTTCACCGTGTCGACGACTAGACAATGACTGAGAGACGATAGTCGGTTTCGGTGCGGGCTGAGAAGGCTAAAAAGCGCCCTTAGGCCGCCTCTGTTTCCGATGCAGGCGAAACGCCCGGGCTGAGCCGGGAATTCCTGCGTTTTTCGGGAGCTTGTGATCGTTGATTCCCAAGGGGCTCGGCGCTCGTTTTCATGCCGCAGGGGCTAGGGCAATAGCGCCGATAGTTAAAAATCTGTAAGCCCTTACTAAACGAAGGACAATCCCGCCAAAAACAGGTATGAGGGTCACGGTTCAGTAAGGTGGTATGAAAGAGTCGATTCTAGTAGTTGATGACGAGGAAGATATCCGGGAGCTTATCCGGTACAACCTCACCAAGGACGGGTTCCGGGTCACTTGCGCAGCGACGGGAGAGGAGGGCCTCTCGCTTGTGGCTGCGGTCAAGCCAGACCTCATTATCCTCGACCTCATGCTTCCAGGCATCGACGGCCTCGAGGTCTGCCGCCGACTGAAAACGGACGCCGCCTTCAAGAGCATCCCGATAGTGATGGTCAGCGCTCGTGGTGAGGAGCCCGACGTCGTGTCAGGCCTTGAGCTAGGCGCAGACGACTACATCTCCAAGCCGTTTAGCCCGCGCGTGCTCCTGGCGCGAATTCGAAGCGTGTTGCGCCGCGGCAAGTCGGGTCCGGTAGACCAGCAGGCCCTCGTGAAGGTTGACGGGCTGGTGCTCAACCCAGTGCGCCGAGAGGTGCACATCGATAATTCCCTGACCGAGCTCACAAACACCGAGTTCAAGCTGCTGCACTTCCTGATGCGGCAGCCAGGCGTGGTGTTTACTCGAGACCAGATCGTTGACGGCGTGCACGGCGATGACTACCCGGTGACGGACCGCTCTGTTGATGTTCAGGTTGTTGGCCTCAGAAAGAAGCTAGGCTCGTACGGCCCCTACATAGAGACGGTGCGAGGCGTTGGCTACCGGTTCAAGGGGTAGGACTCTGCGCACAGCGAGTGTCCCGCCCACCGAGCGGCTTTTAGTTACGCACCTTTAACCCCTTCCCCTGGATAAAAGCGCCTAACCTGCGGTAGAAAGCAGCTACCGAATGTTGCGCTCAACGCTATCAGGCCTCACTACCCGCTTCACCGTCCTGCTCGTGGCGAGCTTCTCGCCGATCCTGCTCTACATGGCCGTGGCGCATGAGGCCGGCAGCTCTCTGCTCCTGGCAGTGAGCGCCTCAATTGTAACCTGCGTGGTTGGCAGCTTAGTGCTGACCAACCAGATCTCGAGCGCACTGGGCCGCTTTGGCCGCGCCGCCACTCGCTTTGCGGACGGTGACCTCAGCGCGCGCCTCTACCCGCCGCGGCTCGAAGAGCTGGTTGAGCTCTCTCAGTCGTTCAACACGATGGCGAGCCGCGTGCAGTCTCGCCTTGAGGCGCTGCACAGCCTCAGCGCCGAGCAGGACGCGATCTTAGGAAGCATGATTGAGGGCGTGGTCACGATCGACCGGAACGGCAGAATTCGCCGGCTTAACGAGGCTGCCCGGGCCCTGCTCGGCCTGCCGGAAGAGGGCGGCGAGGGACTCTCGTTTCAGGAAGTGATGGTGCACCCCGAGATGCAGCGTTTCGTCTCTCAGTCGCTCTCAGCTCCCGGCTCGCTCTCACGAGTGGTGTCGCTGCGTGCCGGGGACGAGCGCACGCTTGAGGCTTACAGCTCTCCGCTCATCGAGAGAGGCGGGCTCGCCGCGGGCACGCTGATTGTGTTCCACGACATCACCCGCGTTCAGCGGCTTGAGAACGTGCGCCGCGACTTCGTGGCAAACGTGTCTCACGAGCTTCGCACCCCGATTACCTCTATCAAAGGATTCGTGGAGACGCTCCAAGACGGAGCGATGAACGATCCGGAGCTGCTGCAGAAGTTTCTCGGCATCATCGCGAAGCACTCAGACCGGCTCAACGCGATCTTTACAGACCTGCTCATGCTCGCGCAGCTGGAGGCCCGTGACCAGGATGAGGAGCTTGACCTAGAGCGATGCTCGCTGTCTGGGGCCGTCGCCGCCGCGGTTGATGCATGCTCGCTCAGGGCATCTGAGCGCCAGGCAGCGATTGATGTTAACCTCGCGCCGGGCCTTGAGGTGCTGGGCAAGGGCAACTTAGTGGAGCAGGCTCTCATCAACCTGATCGACAATGCCATAAAGTACTCCGACGGGACCCCAGCCGTCTCTGTCACGGCGTCGATCCAAGACGAGTTCGTCGCAGTCGCCGTGGCAGACAGGGGAAACGGCATCGACCAAGAGCACCTGCCGCGGCTCTTTGAGCGCTTCTACCGCGTCGACCAGGGCCGCAGCCGCCAGATGGGCGGCACCGGGCTAGGGCTCTCGATCGTCAAGCACATCATGCAGGTTCAGGGCGGGCGCGTTGAAGTTTCAAGCGTGCTCGGGCAGGGCTCGACCTTCACGCTCTTCTTCAGGACACCGGCCCGGGAGAGCTGATGGCCCTGGTTTCGGAATGCGCGCTGCTGGTGGTATCCTGTCCGCTCCTATGAGCAGCTCGCTCTCATGCCCAGTCCTAATCGTTGGCGCCTCACTCGGCGGCTGCACGGCGGCGCTTGAGCTTGCGAAGCTCGGTGTTCCGGCCCTGCTCGTCGACAAGTCTTCGTTCCCTCGCAGGAAGGCGTGCGGGGAGGGGCTCTCGGCGCGAGGAGTCGCGGCGCTCAAGAGCTGCGGCTTCGATCCTCGCGAGCGCTCCCTTGAGTCTGCGGAGCTAACGGGATACCGACTCGTCGATGGCGCTCGTGAGACAGCGCTGCACAGCTCCGAGCCTATTCTCGGCGTAAAGCGCTCGATTCTCGACGCTACGCTGCTTGAGCTAGCCCTCGCCAAGCCTTTGATTAGCCTGCGGCAAGGGGCTGTGGTGCGTGATGTCGATCGTGAAGGCAGCCATTTCCGGGTGCGAATCGGGAGCGATGTCGTTCGAGCGCAAAGCCTGATCGTCGCCGACGGCGCGGCCTCTCCAACGGCGACTCGCTTAGGGCTGCTCACTCCGAAGGTGAGCAGCAGAAGAGTTGGCTGCAGCTCGGCCTGGCGTGTGGTGCGCGGCGCCCTTGAGAAGCGAGTGCTGGTAGTGCTCACGCGCCGCGGGGAGTTCTACCTCACGCCAACAGGGGCATCCTCCGTAAATATCTCTCTGCTTGGCGATGCGCGCTTCGTTGCTGAGTGCGGGTCAGTCGACGCACTCAAGGCTTGGCTCTCGCAGCGCCGAGGCCTGCTCGGAGTTGAGCTTGAAGTCGAGAGCCCTCCGCTAGGAGCGGGACCGCTCAACTCTCAACGACGCGGCTCAGCGATCGGCTCAGCCTTCTTGGTGGGAGACGCGTGCGAGACCTTTGATCCGATCGGTGGAATGGGAATGGCGCACGCGGTCGAAACCGGCTTGATGGCGGCGCGGGCCGTGCGGGAGTGTCTTGAGTCTGGCGATATCCCGGCAGCAGCTCGCTGGTACGACCGGGCCCAGCAGAGAGCCGCCCGAGAGATGCGCGGATTTACCCGGCTGACCTCGTGGATGCTCGGCACCGGTGCAGGGCGGGCAGTGATGCCGTGTGCGGTCGCCTCGGGAGTCGCAACTCGCATATCTCACGCAGCACATAGCCCTGGCAGGGCCTCGGGGTGGCGGCTGCTCCTGGGGGCAGTTGGCGCCGCCAGCTGAATTCCCTGTTTCGGGGTGCCGGCGCGTGTGCTACTCGTTGAGACTGGGTTTTACAAGCATGTCTTGCGCCATGGAGAACTCTCGCGTGTACCGACACCTTGCTCGATTTCTCGCCTCAGCGGCGATTGTGGCGTTCTGCGGCGACGCTGTCGCGCAGAGCGCGGACGAGGACCTCAAGAGCGGCTCAACGCTGCCTGAAGTGCTCAAGTTGTGGGGACACCCTCAGGAGAAGATCGAGCGCCAAGTGAAGCACGAAGTAGTGTGGTCGTACGCTCAGGGTGCGTTCGTTGTTTTCAAGGACGGCCGGGTCATCAATTGGCGCTCGTCACGAGGCCGTGGGCCGACCTCAGCCATTGAGGCGACGCCGACGCCGGTCGCAGAGAGGCCGCTGGGCGAGATGGGCGACCTGGTTCGAGACATCGCAAAGGAAGTCCCAGGTGGACCAGACGTTCCGTATTCAGAGCCGCCTAATCAGCAGCCTGGTGCTGTAGGGCAGCCGGCGCTCATTCCTAATGCCATCCCCGCGCAGCCGCCCCCTGGACGGGGAGGGGTGCCGGATCTAGAGGCAGATCAGGCAGAAGAAGACTAGCGAAGCCT
>OMIG01000003.1 GCA_900299035.1 Pseudomonadota bacterium | reverse complement strand
TCGACGAGGTGATCTTCACTGACGTAGTCGACGTGATGCCACAGGTCGAAGAGATGATCCTGGTGTGCGCCGAGCAGGGCGTCCGCACCACGATAGCGGCCGACCTCTTCAGCATCGGCCTCATTAAGTCAGGCATCAGCTACTTCGGCGGAATGCCCCTCATCCACTTTCAGACACCCCCGGGCGACTCTTGGGAGCTGGCTGTAAAGCGAGGCTTCGATATCGCAGTTTCGTTTGCCGCTCTCGTGCTGCTCTCTCCAGTGTTCGCGCTGCTTGCGCTCGGGGTGAAAACGACTCGGGGCCCGATCATCTTCCGGCAGACCCGCGTTGGCCTTAACGGGAGGCTCTTCCAGATGCTCAAGTTTCGCTCGATGTACGATGGGGCGGAGAAGGAGCTAGCTGAGCTCAAGGCCAAGAACGAGATGCAGGGGCCAGCCTTTAAGATGAAGAACGACCCTCGTATCACTCCGTTTGGGCGATTCCTTCGGCGCTTCAGCCTCGATGAGCTGCCGCAGCTCTGGAACGTGCTGACAGGCCAGATGAGCCTCGTTGGGCCGAGGCCTCCGATACCGGGGGAGGTGAGCTTCTACGAGCGCAGCTCGCGCCGTCGGCTCTCGATGCGCCCGGGGCTGACCTGCACCTGGCAGGTGAGCGGTAGGAACGAGATTAAGGACTTCGACTCGTGGGTCAAGCTTGACCTGCACTACATCGACAACTGGTCTCTCCTGGGGGATTTACTGCTCCTGATTCGCACCATTCCCGCGGTGCTGTTTGGGGTTGGGGCCCGGTAGCCGAGAAAAAGGTGTCTGTCACCTTTTTTTCGCCCCTGCGTTGGCACCGCTGCGAAAATTTGGGCTAGCCCAACGGCGCCTCTTCTGCAAACGTACCAGGCGTATACATGCTTTCGAAGAAGCAAATAAGGAGAAACCATGTCTGAGTCAATGGCCGGCGTTTTGGGAATAGTCCTCATCCTCGCAGTCCTCTTGGGGCTTACCCTGGTTTCGGCCCTGCTACTGACACTCTCCGCCAAGATATTCAACCTGCCGAACCGGTCATTCTTAAAGGCGCTTGGGTGCACCCTCCTGATCGCTTTTGCCTCTTTTGCCCTCTCTTTCCTGCTCTCGCTGGCGTTTGGTCCAGTCGGAAGCATAGTCGCCTTGATTGGCACCTTCTTCCTCGGAGGAGCGATTATTTCGGGGCTTTACCGGTCAGGTTACGCCGCCGCCCTCGGAACCTCGCTGCTTTGGTCGGTCTTTGCATCGATCGTAGGGTGTATCGTCAGCTTCATTCTCTCGGTGATCGGGATCGGCATTCTGAGCCAGATTCAGGATCTCGGCCAGAATACTCAGCGGCAGTTCCAGGACACTGCAAACCAGATCGATTCTGCGGGGCAGTGAGAGATAGGGCTCCGGCGCCTGCCGAGGCGGCGCTTGTATGCCCTAGCTCAAGGTCGCGTATATCCGCCTAACTCCAGCGCTCGAAGCCTCTTCGCGGGTCACGGCAAACTTGCCGAGCAGGCTGGTCTTCTCGGCGTGCGGCCCACCGCAGATCTCCTTTGAGAAGTCGCCTATTTCGTAGACCTTGACCTTCTCTGGATAGCGCTCGCCGAAGAAGGCGAGGGCGCCTTCCTTGATGGCATCTTCGTAGCTAGTCAGCCTAAATGAGATCGGCAGGTCGCGCTGTATCTGCGAGTTGACGATCTCCTCGACCTTCTTGAGCTCATCCGGAGTGACCTTCTGAGGGTGAGAGAAGTCAAAGCGCAGCCGCTCTCCAGTGATGTTGCTGCCCTTCTGCTGAACGTGAACGCCGAGCACAGAGCGAAGCGCCTGGTGCAGGAGGTGCGTTGCGGTGTGGAGCTTCACGACTGCCTCGCCGTGGTCTGCCAAGCCGCCCTTGAACATGCCCTTGCCGGCTGTGCGCGACAGCTCTTGGTGCTTCTTGAACTCGGCTTCGAACTCGGCGCGGTCGACCTGCTGTCCGCGCTCGCGGGCGATCTCTTCAGACATCTCCCACGGGAAGCCGTAGGTCTCAAAGAGCTTGAAAGCGAGTGCGCCGGTAAGGTTGGGGATCTTTTCGATCTCCTTAAGGCCCTTGCCGAGCATGTTGTGAAACTTGGTCTCTTCCTGTGTCATTGCGGCAATGATCGCCTCGCGCTTCTCGGCCGGCACGGGGTAGGCCTCGGCGTAGGAGTCGAGCACCGAGCGCGCGATCTCTGTCATAAACCCGGGCTGCAGCCCAAGCAGGCGGCCGAAGCGGATAGCGCGGCGAATGAGGCGCCGCACGACGTACCCTTGGGCCTTATTGGAGGGCAGGGCGCCGTCGGCCATGAGCATGGTCTAGGCCCGGCCGTGGTCACAGATAATCCGCATGCAGCGGGTCGCCTCTGTATCTTCGCCGTACTTCTTCCCCGAGGCGGACTCGAGCCGCGCCACGAGCGGAGCGAAGATGTCGATCTTGAAGACATCTGCCTCGTTGAGGGTTGCAGCCACGAGCCGCTCTAGCCCGCCGCCGAAGTCGACGTTCTTCTGCGAGAGCTCTGAGAGCGAGCCATCGGCCTCCTTCTTGTACTGCATGAAGACCGAGTTGCCGATCTCAACGAACCGTCCGCAGTCGCAGTTAACGTGGCACTTCTCGCCGAAGGCAGGATCGTGCTGCACGTTCGGGAACTCGAAGAAGATCTCGCTGTCCGGTCCGCCTGGCTCGCCGGGAGGCATCTTCTCGGGCTCGCCCGAGCGTGACCACCAGTTCTTCCTGGCAGGGTACGCAAAGATTCGCTCGCCTTCCTTAGCTTCCATCCCGACGGTCTTGTAGATCTCCTTCCAGAGCTCGACTGACTCGTTGTCCTTGCCGATGGAGCCCTGTCCCTCAAAAACCGATACGTAGAGCCGCTTCGGGTCGAGGCCGACCTCCTTAGTCAGAAACTCAAAGACCCACGGAAGCTGCTCGCGCTTGAAGTAGTCTCCGAGCGACCAGTTGCCGAGCATCTCGAAAAAGGTCGTGTGGCGGTTATCGCCAACTTCCTCAATGTCCTGAGCGCGAAATGACTTCTGGCTGTTCACGAGGCGCTTCCCCTCTGGGTGAACCTGGCCGAGCAGGTAGGGCACCAGGGGCTGCATGCCCGATGAGGTGAAAAGGGTGGTCGGGTCGTTGTCTGGAATAAGGGAAACAGAAGGGATGACCGTGTGGCCGCGGCTGCGGAAGAACTCAAGGTAGCGGTTGCGAAGCTCAGACGTTTTCATGCGGTAACTCCAGGAAAAGCCCGGAAAGTGTAGCAAATTCGAGGGTGGGCTTAAAGGTGCCTCAGGGGCTGCAGAGAAGCTGCCGGAATGAGGCCTCTACGCGCGCTAGCGAGGGGTTAAAAAGCCGATATTGCCGATAATAAAAGCCAGGCGACACAGGGGCGTGGGCGCCAAAAACACCGTGCCCAGATCGCCTGGGCCAGCCGGCTAGCTCGTCAGCTTGGAGTTGAGGCGCTTGATGTCGAGTGCCTCGGCTATCTCCATCATGAGGGGAGAGTTCTCGCAGCGGTCGACAGAGAGGTCGATGATGCCTAGCTTCTCGACCTTGAAAACTACCGAACAGTGCGCCCGCTCGCTTCGGTAGTAAACCCCGGGCACGCCCTTAAACTCCACGTCCTCTTGGGCCACCACTTTGAGCTTCGGCGGCTCGTACTGGGTGAATTGTGGAAGGGTCTTGTGTTGCACCATCAGGTAGTAGTTTGGGTGCGGGATTCGAACCTTGAGGTTCACCTGTCGCTTCCGTGAATCAGTCAGCCTGGCGTAGGCATAGACGTCTTCGTAGGTGCGGCTGGTGTCCATGATGCGCACCTTGATGCCTCCGATGTTGACGCCGAGCCAGCTAAGCAGAAGCTCGGGTCCGCGAGAGGAATCCCAGAGCTGGGTGAAATTTGCGCGCGGGTCCATGCCCGCTGTGTAGGGGTTAAGGATGGTGTTGCCCTGCCGGCCCGACTGCTTGTCACGAGCGCGCTGCGTGTCGCGACGGACCTCCTCCATGGCCTGCCCAGATATCACGTCCGACAGGGTCTCGGCCGCAGAGCTTTGCACGCAGAGACAGGACGCCATGAGACAAGCGCACGAGAGAGAAAAGCTGAGCGAGCGAATAGGCATCATGCAGAATAATCTATCACAGAGGGTTGTGGCGAAAATCCCCAAAGACGTGCAGTACCGGCATTCTTGGTCAGTAACCATGCGTCCTACTTAGCGCTGTTTTCAGCTGGAGAGCGCCCATGAGAGAGCTTCTTGCGCAGGCGCCCCAGTCTCGAGGCGGGCCCGTGGCTCTTTTCGATAGAGAAGCGCTCCAGGGCCTCAATAAGCCCTTCTTCGCCGCCCTTTGCGAATGTGTGTGCTAGGTCCGAGGCTCGCCGAAGGCTAGACATCGCTTTTGGCAGCTCGCGCGCCGCGGTTTCAAACTGGAGTGACTGCCGGTAGACGGTGGCGAGCTTGTCGAGGCTAGAGAGCATGATAGCGACGAGCGCTTCGTTGCGGTCCTTGGCTTGCAGCACGGCCTCAGCAATCGGCTCGCCCTTAGTTGCCATCAGGACTGCTTGCTCGACTGAGTCAAACGTGAAGGGCTTCACCAAGTAGCCTCGGGCGCCTATTACCAGCAGGTCAAACACATCGTCTACGCTAGGGTTTGCCGAGGCTGGAATCGCTACCAGGCGAGGGTCGATCTCAAACACCTGAGTGAGCCACTCCTTCATCGGGTAGTTGGACTTCTTGGCGTCAAAGATGACGTGGGTAAACTTTCGTCCCTCGAACTTTTCCAGCGCGGCGAGGTGCGAGGGAGAATCGACGATCACCCCAAAGCCGAGCGCCTTGAGGGTAGTGCGCAGGTGATTGCGGTCCATCGGGTCGGGTTCGACCACCAGGATGCACTGCGTAGCCCGCTCAATCGGGCTCATTTCAACGGAACGTTCCTTCATACCCCCTGGGAGCTTGGTGTTGGCCGCTGCGGAGCCGCAGGACCGAAACCTTGCCCTAAGTTACTTATCGGCCGGAACTCCAAAGTTCTTAAAGGGTTATCTGTATGAGCCGGTCTGGGCCGCTACGCTTCACAATGTGCAGCAAGTCCGTAGGGGTTAGCCGACTGGCGGGCCGTCACAGCTTACGCTTGGGCTGTCGTGCAGCGCACGAAGCCTCGGGCTGACACTCACCAGGGAGGCCGAAAAGGGGGCTGAAAGCCGGTCCAGGACATCCGCCCCAGCGCAGGGATTTAGGCCGAGCGCCTCGATGATCTTCAGCGCCAACTCGTCTGCGGCTATTTCGTCGTGAATCGACTCGTTCCCAGCGTGGCTCAGCGCAACGTGAGAAAGCTCGTGCGCAAAGATGAAGGCCATCTCCGAGCTGTTGCGGGTTTCCTTGGCCAGGGCGGAGGTAATTACCACTTCGCTGTCACCCCGAATGTAGGCGTTGGCTATGTTGCTGGGCGAGACGTGTAGTGTGGCGGAGAGCGCAAAACCTTTGGCGTCGAATTGTCGCTGCACCAGGGCAAACAGCTCGGGTAGGCTCGGCTCGTTGGATGGAGAATCGAGGGAGGCTTGGGAGTAGTGGGGTGCCCTGAGTGGCTTGTCCGATGGATCGAAGGGGGTGCACCACGGTGAAGTGGATGCGGCTCTGAGCTGATTGATCCTGAGCTGGTTTATATGGTCGAGGAGTGATTGAGAGTCTGCCGCCGCGTCTTGCGTGAAACCGAGCACGAGAGCCACTAGGCTGGCCGAAGCCGAGCAGACTGACTGAATAACCTTCCGTGCGAGAGCAGCTCTCATGAGCTCGCCTCTTGGAAAAACCGTCCCTAAAACCAGCCCCAATCCGCGGGTGCTGCGCGTCTTCGCTCGTCACCCTGAAACCAGCTTTCCGTGGGGAAAACCGACTCCTTCGGGAGGGGAGAAGGCCCGTATCGCCGTCACCCAGCAGATTAGGATGCCGCAAGACGTCTTTTGATTGTACCATGTGAAATGAGGCTGCCTCAATTGAGGAGTGGAGCAGGTGATGGAGCAAAAGAAAGAAGTTCGCCGTGACATGAGGCTGGTTCTGGCGAACCTGGATAAGCGCTGGGAAGCCGCTGCGCAGCGCGAGCTTGGGCTTGAGCTTGAGGCCCTCTTTAGCACTCAGCCCTTCGGTTCGATTGAACATATTCTTGGGTGGGTTCCGTGCTTTCCTGGCGAGGTGGACTTGGCGGGGTTTATAGCAGCGATGCTTAAGCAGGAGCGTAACCTCTACCTGCCTCGGATTCGGGAGCCAGGGGTCATGGATTTTATCAGCGTGGGCGAGGAGTGGGGTAGCCAGCTTGCCCCCGGGCCTCGGGGAATCCTGGAGCCACGCCTCGATTCTGGTGAGCTCTTTAGCCCCCAGAGCGGCGAGGGCGTTGCGGTGCTGGTGCCGGGCCTGGCCTTTGACAAGCAAGGCGGCAGGCTTGGGCGGGGAGGCGGCTTCTACGACCGTTACCTGTCTCGGGTGGAGATGCAGGGGGCGGTAAAAGTTGGGGTGTGCTGGTCTATGCAGCTCGTTCATGATACTCCGAACGACCGGCACGATGTAGCTATGGATTTTATCTGCCACGAGCGGGGCCACCTCAGGACGGAGCGCTAAGGCGACAGAAAGACGATGACGATTGAGAATCCTCCAGCCAAGAAGGGCCTGCGCGTAATAGTGTTGGGCGATGTTGTGGGAAGGCCAGGGCGAGCGGCGCTTTCGCAGGGCGTAAAGCCGCTCAAGGATAAGCTTCAGGCCGATGTGGTAATCGCAAATGGCGAGAATGCGGCGGGTGGCGCCGGGATCGATGCTGGCACGGCACGTGATATCCGCGCTGCTGGCGTCGATCTCATTACCCTCGGCGATCACGCCTTCCAGCGCTAAGGCTCCTCTGAGTTTCTCAATGAAAACTCGGCTTGGTGTGTGCGCCCGTTCAACCTGCCAGTTGAGACCACCCCCGGAAAGGGGTGGTGCTTGCTCACTCGCCCCGATGGGCTAACGCTTGCGGTCGGTAACCTGATGGGCCGCGTGTTCATGGGAGGAGCAATCGATTGCCCCTTCAAAGGTGCTGACCGCATGCTGTCCGAGATGAAAGCGGCTAATGCGCGCCTCACGATCGTCGACATGCACGCCGAAGCCACATCCGAGAAGTGGGCCATGGGATGGCACCTCGACGGGCGAGCATCGCTCGTGGTCGGAACCCACACGCACGTGCAGACCTCAGACGCTCAGGTGTTGCCGGGAGGCACCGGGTACATCACTGATCTTGGGATGAGCGGCAGCAATACGGGCGTGATCGGGATGGACAAGCAGGTCGCGCTAAAGCGCTTCACCTCGCCGACTCCGGCCCCGTACGAAATTGCTGAGGGAGAGGGGATTCTTCACGGCGTTGTCGCGGATCTGGTCCCAGAGACGGGAAAGACGGCCTGGATCTCGGCCTTCACCTGGCCTTAGGCCTTCGCCGCCTGAGGGGTTGTCTCGTAGCCCCTTTCTGACTCATCAAGTGTTTTTGAGAGCTGCTGTAGGCTGAAGGGCTTCACGAGCACCGCATCGCTCTCCTCGGCTGCGGCATTCTGCGCGGCTGCGAGCAGCACCGTCTTGATAGCGTGCCCTGAGGCGTGCGCGTGGTTGACGAGCTCTCGCGCCTCAAGGCCGGGCAGCGAGTCCTCTACCAAGAGTATGTCGACGGTGTTCGACTCAAGCATCTGCATCGCGCCGTCCTTGCTCTCGCACGCAACTGACTGGTAGCCGAGGCTTCTCACCATATCGCTCAGAAGGTCGCGCAGCTCTGGGCTGTCCTCAACGATCATGACCCGGGTATTCGCGTGGTTGTGTTGCGCATCTGGAACCGCCGCCTCCTGCTTGGATGGCTGAGCCAAAGCTGCTTGAGGCAGGAGCGGAAAGTAGAGCGAGACAGTTGTCCCCCGGTCCTGCTTCGATTCCACGGTCATAAAGCCGTCGTGCTCGCTCATCACGGCCAGTACGCTCGGCAGGTCGAGGCCGATGTGGCCGTACTCGCCGCGGACGGTAAGGAGCGGATTCGCGGCGCGCGCCAAAACCTCAGCCGGCATGCCCCGCCCGAAGTCAGAGATGCTGATTCGAGCGAAGCTCCCTGGACGGCTTCCGGGGTGTAGCTTGCTCACAAGCTCGTCGATCTCCTCTTTTGCAAGGGAGATTGCGATCTTCCCTTTGCCGCCCGGGTACGCCTCCGCAGCGTTCATCACCACGACCGAGAGGGCCTGTGTGAGAAGAGCCGAGTCGAGCTTCACCGGAAGGAGGCCGCCAGCTTCCTGTGTGGGCGCGAGAACAAATGTCGCCTCCGGCACTAGCCCTTGAAGGAGCGCCAGCCGCTCTTCAACGGACGCGCTCAGGCTAACGACGTGCCGCTCGGCCACATCCGGAGCAACGCCTAGCTCATTTAGCTGCTGAACAAGTGGGGCGCCCTGAGCGCAGAGCTTCTCAATCTGGGCGAGAGCGGCTACCTCGGCGCCTTGCTTGCCCGACTCCTTGGCGTAGCTGGCTCGGCCCAGGATCGCGGTAAAGAGCCGCGAGAGCTGCGGCGCAGCGGCTTGAGCGCACGCGCTGAGCGCCTTGTGCCTCTGGATGCGGGACAGCTTCTCATCAATGGTTCGTTTGGCGGTGATGTCCGATATTCGAATAACGCGAGGGGGGCGATCGCTTGCGTTTGCCCCTTCTGGGCGTTCCGAGAGCTGGTGGGAGCAGAGGTGTATCTGCAAGAACTTCACATTGTCGGCCCTGCCAGAGACGCGCAGGTCCTCTTGGTGCTCTTGGGATGGATCCGTTGTGGACACGAGCTGCCAGATGTACTGGCACAGGCTCGATGTAGAGCCGGTCAGCTCAAACTGGCTTCCCACCGAGCCGCCTTCTGCCACGCCGGCCAAGCGCCGAAAGTTGTCATTCATGAAAAGAATCGCGCCGTCGCCATCGAGAGCGCACACTCCGACGTCTATGGCTGCACGCTCTTCGGGGGTTCGGGCGGCTGTTTGTGGGGTGGCTGTTCGCCCGCTCATGATCTCCCAGCTGTCGTCTTGGCGCGGCATGCGGTTGGATTGCTGTTGGGCGCCTGGCTCCAGGGCGCTTTGGCCGTGCGCGCCGAGCAGCGGAGACTGGCTGCTCGCCATGGCGCGCGCGATGTGGATGCCAAAGAGAGTTGGGATGAGCACGAAGCCGGTCACAATAACCGTTCCTAAGCCCATGCCCTGCTGCGTCTCAATCGCGCTCTCAAGTAGGCCTGCGTGGCGCAGCGCCACCGCCACGACGAAGATGGCTGTCAGTGAAGTCGCTGCCATCAGGTGCGGGATCAGTCCGCGCGGCTGCAGGAGGCGCGTGCGGCCTGTTAGCTTCCACCAGAACGCGTCGTTGAACAGCAGGCAGCCTGCAAGGGCCGCAACGAGCACGTCCTGTGTCAGGGCCATCATCACCGGCTCGGCTAGGATCGACTGTTCTCGCGCATGAAACGCCTGGAAAGAAGAGAGCGTAGGGCTCACGCACGCTAGCCACGCAAGGAGGGTTGTAACGTAGCCGGGAACAATTGGGAGGAACCGTTGGCCTGCGGCAACTGCCATCAGCAAGATGCTCAGCCGTGTGCCTGTCTCGATGTCTCCAGTGTTGTAGACCCAGGGGACAAGGCCAGTGGCGATTACCGAGAGGGCCCCTCGAAAGCCGAAGGCCAAAGGCCCCAGGAACAGGAGCAGCTCTGCGCCGAAAGCTCCGAGCGGAAATCGTAGCGCGGCAGAGAGTGCTGAGATTGCCAGCGCAAGCAGCCCAAGGAGGAGGGGAGCAAGAGCGCATTGCTTCTCGACCTGACCGTACCGCATGGACTACACCTCTGTTCTAAAAATTCTTCAGCACAGCCTCTGGGGGTGTAGTTGCATCCCCCCGTGCAGCGTCCCTATGAGAAGGAAACGGCAAAAACTCGGCATTCCTTGAGATTTCTGCTTTTTACGGGCGGATATTTTGGGCTCCGAGTGGCTCAGGAGCAGGGCTCTATCGGGGCGCTACCCTCGTATCAGGGGGTTACAACCTCCTCTGGATTCCAGAGGGCCAAGCGGGCGTTGGCCTTTGCCGAGGCGCTGCATAGGAGAGTGCATCTTAGATTTTCGTAGCCGCTTAGTTTTGCGCGGCACTTTGTCGATACATCTGTAGGGCAGTAAAGGTTCTTAACTCTTGATCGAGGCCACTCATGCGCACAGGTAAGGCAATCGCCGCTTCTCTCTCAATCGCTCTCTGCTCTCTCTTCCCTCAGGCGAGCGAGGTCACAGCCCAGGACCTTCTTCCGGAGACCGACGATTCGGTCATGGGTGACTACCACGAGTCACCGCGCTATCGCGAGTCAGAGTCTCATCCTCTGCGCGTTCTCGCGTACATCGTTCATCCGGTTGGCTGGGCGCTGCGAGAGCTCATCTTCCGTCCGTTGAGCTACTTTGCCGGCTCGACGCCAGAGACAAAGAGCATCATGGGCTACCGTGAGCCGTTCGACTTCCGCTCTCCGTCCTGTTTCAAAAACGACGACGGGATTCCTGATTGCCACAAGCTCTCGCCCTTCGACTACAACCGTCCGACCTCTGACGATGAGGCATCGGCGGACAAGGTCGTGTACTTTCCAGACGTAAATTTTGACTTCAACAAGCGCGCCCTCAACAAGCGCGGCAAAGAGAAGGCCCGTGAGGTCGCAGCGCTGATCAAGCGCGATGGCGCGATGGAGCTGGTTCTTGAGGGGAACACCGACAACCGCGGCACAGAGGCGTACAACCAGAAGCTTGGGCTCGACCGCGCTGAGGCAGTAAAGAGCGAGCTTGCTAAGCTCGGAATTCCCGGTGACCGCATGTCGACCGTCAGCTTCGGCGAGTCCCGTCCGCTCTTTAACGAGAAAGAAGAGTGGGCGTACGCGGCAAACCGTCGCGTAGCTGTGCGCATCGATGGCGGCGGCGAAGGAATAGCCAGCAACTAGCCCTCTGTACCCCCCGGCGGGGTATTTGTATCCGGTACCTCTAGCTCTTCCGCCCCGGACGTGCACGTGCACGTCCGCGTAAACGTGAACGTACCCGAAGAGCGAGTTGCTTCTTCCTTATTTAATCCGTGCTCCCCTTATCCGTTTTTGGGCGTATAGCTGACCGCGAGTGCAGGTCAGTTGTTCGTGAACGTTCACGTTCGCGTTTGCGTGCACGTTCACGTTATAGGCAGAGGTTGGAGAGTTTGCTCTGCTACGCTGATTCTCGAAATCTGACCTCCTGTTTTAGGGCAGGCTCGCGTATAACTGACCCCGGCTGGGTGAAAAGGGGGGGGCGTGTGCGTGCACGTTCACCTCAAGGCAGGCCTTGGGCGTTTGCTCTAAAGACCGCAGGTTCATATGAATAAGC
>OMIG01000002.1 GCA_900299035.1 Pseudomonadota bacterium | reverse complement strand
TGCTCGGATTTGCAGTCGTGCTGCCGCACATAGCGGAAGATCTGCTGCGACGACGGCTGAGCTGGCGCTTTGTGCTCGCGGCAGGGCTCTCGGTAGTCGCGCTATTCGTCAATCCGTACGGCTGGGACGCTGTAACTGAGCCGCTCAGGCTCTCGTCTCGCATGAGCAGCGAGAACGCCTTTGGGCAACACATCACGGAGCTGGCGTCGCCCTTCAGCATGCCTCTCGACCGGCAGGGGAAGTTTTACATGTACTCGCAGTTTGGCTGCTGGCTGGCCCTGCTGGTGCTTTCGATACCAGCAGCGCTTGGGCTTGTGCGTCTCAGGCGCTTCGCCGACCTGGCTATCTTGGCAGCCTTTGCTGGGCTCTCAACGATCGCTATCCGCACCCTGCCGCTCTTTGCGATTGCAGCATTCCCGCCGCTCGTCACTGGGCTGTCCGAAGCGGCCAAGCGCCTGAGCAGGCCGCGCGTATCGAGAGGCATGGCCGCTGTCGGCATTGCGGCGGTGCTCGCGGTGCTTCTGCTGAGGGTGTCATCCGGCGCCTGGTACGCGTCACAGCGCCGCGGGCTGCACATGCGTCCGCAACTTGAGAATGCAGCGATAGCTGTGGAGGCGTCCGATTTTGTTCGCGAACATTCGCTCGTCGGCAAGGGCTTCAACAACCTTGATGTGGGAGGCACGCTGCTCCTGCGGGCTCCTGGATTCAAGATCTTCATCGATGGAAGAAACGAAGTTACTGGGGAGGAGTTCTTCACGCGCTACCTCCAGCTCTTTACGATTGAAAACTTCCTGGCGTTCGCGAAAGCTGAAGGGATTGAGTACGTAGTCCTCTCCCATCGCCAGGCTCTTCCGCTCATTAAGCAGCTCCTCACAACCGGCGCATGGACGATGGCGCACTACGACGGCGTCGCCGTGGTGCTCGTGCGCAAAGATGGTCCCAACGGCAGCCTGCCTGAGCAGCCGCTGCCGCCGCCCATCAATGGCCCAGAGGAGCGCTGGAGCCTGCTCTCGAAGGTGCACGTTGAGCCGAACTGGATCGAGAGCCTGTCGCGCTGGCTGATGAGCAGCGAAGAAGTTCCGGAGTCTCTCAGCAAGACTGGCACGCTTCTCCTGATGCTCAACCAGTGGCCAAGTGCCGAGCGGCTGCTGCTCGAAGCCGCGATTGCGGCGCCTAACTTCTGGGAAACAACAAACAACCTCGGGGCGCTCTACATGCGGCTTCAAGACTGGGAGGCCGCGTCCGACGCCTACAGGACTGTGCTCATGCTCAACCCAAGCAACAAGCTGGCCCGACAGCGCGCTGAAGAGAGCTGGGTGCTCTTCCAAAACTCGCTGAGGACTGCGAAATGAAGCGAAGGAAGGCAGCGCCAGCCGCTCAACAGCCAGCCACCGTCGTGACCATGCCGCAGGTGGCAGCACAGAGCCCGCTTCGATCTGCCCTCGTGCTAGGGCCAGCTGCGGCGCTTCTCGTGGGCGCACTCGACCACATCTGGGTCACAGAGGACGCCTTCATCACCTTCAAGAGCGTTGAGAACCTCTGGCATGGCAAGGGCCCAAACTTTAACGCTGGGCTGCGCGTCGAGAGCTTCTCGCACCCGCTCTGGTTTTTAATACTGTCGGTGCTGCGCGTTGCCGGGTCAGCTGCCCTGCCCCTCCTCGCCGCTGTGGCGGGCATCCTGCTTTCGGTGCTTGGGCTTGTCGCAGCCACTCGCGCGGCCTCGCTGCGCCTCGAGCGCCTCTCTCGGCTCGCTCCTCTCGGGGCGATGCTTGTGGCGGCGCTGCCCCCGTTCTGGGACTTTGCGTCCTCCGGGATGGAGACAGGCTTGGCCTTTGCGTGGATAGGCGCCGTGTCGCTGCTGCTAACGCTCGTGGCGCGCGACCATCAGCCAACTCGCGTCGCTGCTCTCTTTTGGCTCCTGGGCCTTGGGCCGCTCATCCGGCCTGACTTTGCGCTCCCGACGCTGCCGCTCCTCGCCCTGGCGCTGCTCCTGAGCCGAAGCGCCGATGAGGGCGTGCTGCCCTCTGCTGCCCGAGTGCTGCAAGCTCTCCTGCCATCCGCGGCATGGCAGCTCTTCCGCATGGGGTACTACGGGCTCACGGTGCCAAATACCTTTCTTGCCAAGGAAGGGTTCATGTCTCGCTGGGGCCAAGGCTTCGTGTACCTCAACGACCTCTACCTCATGTACTGGCTCTACCCGGTGGTGGCCCTGCTGCTGGCCCTGTCGGCCCTCTCGTGCATCGCCAGCGCCAAGCGCTGCGTGGACCGCACGGAATCTTTCGCGGCCTGGGCCATCCCGATGGCGCTCACCCTGGCAGGGCTCCTGCACTCGCTGGCAGTTATTCGAACCGGCGGCGACTTCATGCACGCCCGGCTGCTGCTGCCGGGGCTGTTCTTCTTCGCCAGCGCCAGCGCCGTCGTGTCGCTTCCGGGACAGGCAGCCCTGCGCTGGCTTACGATCACAGCCTGCTCTGTGTGGGCCTTCGGCTCGGCTGTTTGCATCCGTCCGCCGTACCGGTACTCGATCAGCTCAAACGGCATCGCTGACGAGCGCGCCTGGTACGCGCACCGCGCACAAGCCGTTCGTCCGGTGACGCTAAACGACTACCGCTACCACTCTTACTTCCGAATCGGCGAGGAGACCTCGCGCATGGCCCGCAGCCAGAACTTTAAGGCGGTGTACTGGGCGCACATCGGCATCGCGGTTGCCGCACTCTCCGAGGATATCGTCGTGATAGACCCGCTCGGGCTCAACGACCACATCAGCTCTCACATCGAGCTGACCGAACGCGGCCGCCCCGGCCATGAGAAGATCGCGCGGGCCGCCTGGTTCTTCGCTCGGTACCCAGCCGGAGTCGGCATGGTGGTCCGAAACCAGCTCGACGACGTCTTCCGGAAGCCCGAAACCCCTGAGGCGATCGCTGCGGCACGGGCTGTCCTGAGCTCTCCGCAGCTAGCCGAACTTACCGAGGCAGTTTCAGCGCCCCTTACCTGGGATCTTTTCTGGAGAAACGTCCGCCGTGCACAGCGCCTCACAGGCTTGCGAATTCCGGCGGACCCGGAGCAAGCACTGCAGCTGTTCGGAAGTGCTGCAACCCCCGACAGCCCAGCTAAAGGCACGCCTTAGCCGCTGCCCTTCGAACGGCCCTCGTCAAGCTGCCCTTGAGTGCGGGCTACTCCACCGTCCACACCTTCCCCTCACTGTTGAGGAACATCTTGCGCATCTCCTCAAGGGTGAACGGACGTGAGCCGATGCGGCCAAGGACGCTCAC
>OMIG01000001.1 GCA_900299035.1 Pseudomonadota bacterium | reverse complement strand
CCTGCGGCACGGCTCATACCTTTGGACATGAGCGCCGAGTACTCAGTCGAGATGATCTTTTCTGAGAGGTGAGAGAGCCCGAAGGCCTCTACGCCTAATCCCTTCGTACAACGTGAGCGAGGGTGACCAAGCGGCCTGAGGGGAGATGGAACTATTTGCTCGGGTAGAGCCATGCTGCTTTCAAACAGATCTGAACGGAGGGACCCTAAAAGTATACCGCCTTAGCGGCAGTGACGGCAGCAAGAAAGAGCATAAGGTGGTGCAAAGGTGCCGCTTTTTCGGACTCTGGAATCCGAGAAAGGCAGCAACTAGGCCCCGGCTTTGGGCTCAAAGTATTGCCGGTAGCGCCTAAAGAGCGCGCTGCGGCTCTGATCGGCGGCGGCTTCGTCGTGCAGCCCCAAGAAGGCAGGCGTGAGGCACTCATGGAAGAGGCTGCGCTCGTAGCCGCCCTCCAGAACCGCTGCGTGTCGGGCTTCTGGAAATGCGACTCGCACGCCTCGCAGCATCGTGTAGAAGGAGCCTGGAATGTTTCCGAGTCCGCCGATCGGGTCACCCTGTATCGAGTCAATGCCGAGGGACCACAAGATGATGTCAGGCTTGAACGCACGCAGTCGAGGCAGCGCCTCTGTGACGAACCGGTCAAGGATCGCCTCTGGAGCTTGGACGCCCTCGAACTCTATTGAAGCGATGTTTGGCCCAGAGATGATCGGATGAGCCAGGATGCCAAGCTCAGCGTCGCGGCGATTGTAGGGGTACTCCATCGGGCCGCGAATGAAGGTGCCGGACTGCTTGTCGTCCCGGCCGTCTGCGTAGATCTGCCTCTTCTCATCGTAGGGCGATCGGTACAGGAGGTCTACCAAGAGCGTGTTTGGCTCGTTGCACAGCACCGAGGCAGTGCCGTTCCCGCGGTGGTGGTCGATATCGATGACTGCCACGCGGTTCTGCTCGCGAGGACGAATCCGCTGTGAGTGGTTTCGCGCGTAGAGCGCTGCAAGTCCGGCTGTTGAGAAGTAGCAGAACCCCATCGCAGCGTCTCGTTCGGCGTGGTGTCCTGGCGGCCACACGAGCGCAAACCCAGTTGAGTCTTGCGAGGCCAAAACCGTGTCGATGGTGGTGTACGCGGCGCCAACAGCCCGCATGGCAGCGCGGTAGGTGCCTGGAGTTGCGGCCGCCTCGCCTCCGACCGGAATGAAGACTGGTTCTCGAGGAGTGCTTAAGCGTGCGGACTCTTCAGAGGCTTCCTTGATGCGTGCGATGTGCTCGGCTGAGTGCGCTGCCCTCAAGCTATCCATCGACGGCATGCGGTCCGAGGAAAGGATCTCCATCCCGCTGCCGTTCGGCAGGGCGCTTTTGAGGTCGTGCGCAACTTTTAGGGCCGCGATGGCTTTCTCGGGAAAGTCGAAAAACACGGCCGGGTTGTACGAGTCCCGGTTCCCAAGGTGAGCGGGCTCGGCAGGATTGCCCGCCTGTTTCCGGAAGCATGAGTCGTTGGTGACTATCTTCAGAGCCATGAGCACTAAGATAGCATTTTTGCGTCCGTAGCACCTGCTTCTAGACCTAACCGGAGCAGCTCGCCTGAATTTAAGAGTTTGGTGACGGCCTAGGCGGAAGCTCGCAGAGGCAAGTGCGAACTGCTGAGGCCCGAAGGAGTCTATTTCTTTCAGCTCATTACTCGGTATTTCCCAAAGCCAGCAGCCGCGAAGCAGCCCCGAAGTACAGCTCGTCGAGAGCTTCGTTTGAAAGGGCGACGCCGCGGAGCCGCGGGGCATCCAGGGGGGTGTGGCGCTCGGGGTCCACTAGGTGAAGGTCCGGATCGGCGATGGGAGACTCGCCATCGTGAGACGTCTCAAGCAGGGTCCGCAGCGCCCAGTAGCGTGATGCGTACAGGTCGTAGGCCTCCTCCTGGCTAGATGCCTTTGCCTCCATCTCTGTACCGCTGGCATCAGCCGTGAGGTGGGCGTCAGAGGTGACGATGTCCGAGCCGAAGAGCAGCCTGCCCTTCCAGCGTTCAAAGAAAGCGCGCACGATCGTCGGGGGATGCTTGCTGATCTCCCGAACGATCCACTTGGTTGCGCTACAGTCGAGGTAGAGGTTGCTGTGGCGCTCCAGCAAGCCGGAGAGGAAACCTAGGTCTTCGGGTGAGCCGCCCATGTGGGCCGCGATCCACGGAGAACGGAACCTCTCCAGCACATCCTCAAAGAGTTCGTACTGCTGTCGCTTCGTGCCGTAGCGGGCTGAGTCCCTGTACTTGGTCTGGAACCACGTGTCCGGATCAGCGACGTGCGCCATAAAGATCATGCCAAGATCCTGAGCAGCCTTCATGGCCTCAACGCGGACAGGTGAGTTGAGGCGGCAGGGGCTTGAGGCAAATGGCTCCGGAGCTGCCTCGTAGATGCGCGGCGCGCTCCAGAACTTAGCAATGCGGCTGCCGTGCATGTGAAACTCTCGAAGTCGGACAGTGTACTCCTTCCCAATCGCTGAGAGGCGATCTTTGTTGGAGAAGTCCGGGACGGCGATGAAGCTTACGCGCTCGCCTAAGATCTTGCGCACGGTGGGAATGCCCTCTAGCGGTGTCATCGAGTAGGTGAGGCCTACACCGTAGTGGCCTGCGGCTTGACGGTAGACCTCGGTGGCTTGAGCTCCCTGAATGTGCGAGTGCACATCGATGATGGGTGAGGGGCGTCGCGGAAAGGTTGAGGCGAGGGCGTTATAGTCTAGCTGGAGTCTGTTTGAGGGTTTCATGTCTGGCCGATCGTTTCGAAAAAACGCAGAGGCAATGGTAACACCCTGAAAAGAAGAGGCAAAAGCAGCGGAGTGAGCTGCGGTATAAAGATTTTAGCAGCTCCGCCCCTAAACGCCATTTTATTATAGCAGTTTGTGGCAAGTCCGAGCGGGCTTCTCGCATCTAGTTTGTATAAGCACCATGAAAACTGCCGCCAAACCTCAGCAGCTCATCCCCTGGCCCAATCAGCCGCTCGTTGCCCAGAGCTTGGTTGGAGGCGAGTGGATAAAGAGCTCGGGTGCCTCACGCGAGATCTGTAGCCCGTACAACGGCAAGGCTATTGGCTCTCTTCACACGGCCAGCAGCCAAGAGGTCGACCGATGTGTGAGCGCGGCCCTCGAGGCCTTCGAAGACTGGAAGCGAGTGCCCGTCAAGGAGCGCTGCGCGCTGTTGCTTAAATTTCGAGAGCTCCTCTTGCGAGACTTGGAGCCGCTAGCGCAGAGCGCCGCACGCGAGTCTGGCAAGCTTGTAAGCGAGGGGCGAGCTGAGGTGCTCAAGGGAATCGAGGTGCTTGAATTTGCGGCGAGCCTTCAGAATAGCGACCTTGGCGGAGCGCTTGAAGTTAGCCGTGGGGTCACCTGTGAATACCGGCGCGAGCCTCTCGGGGTCACGGTTGGAGTGACACCATTCAATTTCCCAGCGATGGTGCCGATGTGGATGATTCCGATCTCGCTGGCGCTCGGAAACTCATTCATCTTAAAGCCGTCTGACAAGGTGCCGTTTACCCCAGTCATGCTGGGCGAGCTGCTGCGCGAGGCCGGAATCCCAAAAGGGGTCTTCTCCGTGATCCAGGGCGGCAGGGAGGTCGTCGAGCGACTTGCAGCTCACCCAGGGGTCTCTGCCGTTGGGTTTGTGGGCTCTTCTGCAGTTGCGCGCAGTGTCTACACCGCTGCAACCGGCAGCGGAAAAAGGGCACTCTGCCTCGGCGGAGCCAAAAACCACCTGATCGTCGTTCCGGATGCAGATCCATCTGTGACTGTTGAGGGTGTGGTCGCCTCGTTCACCGGCTGCGCAGGGCAGCGCTGCATGGCAGCTAGCGTCCTCGTTGCAGTTGGGGATGTCGAACCGCTGCTGGCAAAAGTCGTTGAAGCGGCTGGCAAGCTTGAGCTTGGCCGAGATATGGGAGCTTTAATCGACAAAGCCTCTCACTCACGCCTCACGACAGCGATCGACCGAGCAGTTAGCGACGGCGCAACGCTCCGTCTCGATGGGCGTGCGGCGCCGGCACCGTCGGGGTACGAGGGTGGAAACTGGCTTGGCCCGACCATCATCGACAACGCTCACCCCTCGATGCAGAGCGCCTGCGAAGAGCTATTCGGCCCCGTGCTCACGATCGTTCGGGTCGCAAGCCTCGATCAGGCGCTCAAGCTTGAGCGCGCCAGCCGCTATGGAAACGCACTCTCGGTGTTCACTACGAGTGGCGCTGTTGCTCAGCACGTGGCCGATCAGGCCTCTACCGGAATGGTTGGAGTAAACATCGGCGTGCCGGTGCCAAGAGAGCCATTCTCGTTTGGTGGAACGAAAGACTCAAAATTTGGGACGGGCGACATTACCGGAGCCGGGGGCGTTGAGCTGTGGTCGAACAGGAAGAAGATTACCGCAAAGTGGGGGCTTCAGCCCGACAAGAACTGGATGTCGTAATGAGAGCTGCTTTCACATGACCGAGAAGAAGAGAGCCTTAAAACCGATAGTTCTGGCGTCCCACCCCGCTGGGAGCGCTATGCCGGTAATTCCGATCAGTTGGGGAGCAAAGGACCCTCTGGCACGCGGTCCAGTCATTGGGACATTCACCGATCCTCACCACCGAAACTGCATCGGCACGCACTCAGGCGCATACTCAGTCTACAAGGCGCTGGCTGTTGCCGCTGGAGCTCTCGATCCGGAGCACGTCCCAGACCTTACGAATACTTCGCCGACCGTGGCTATCGGCCCCTTTGACAGCTGGCATGATCCCAGGAGGATAGTGTCGATGGACCCATGGGGAGCAGTGGTTGGTGATGTGTTCGCTGACTACATCAAGAAGGGCTACAACATTCAGCCGACGATTGCGGTCACTCGGGCGCACATCACGCTCCCCGAGATCGTCACAGAGGTTAAAGAGGGCCGCATTCGCGCCGATGGGGACATCGTCGGAGCTGCAGGAGACTGCAAGGTGACCAAGGCGGCTATTGAGCCGGTGTGGCACATGCCCGCCATCGCGGAGCGCTTTCAGGTCTCTGAAAGCGAGCTGCGCAGGGCGCTCTTTGAGTATACGGGAGGCATGTTTCCGGAGCTCGTCACTCGTTCAGACCTGCACGTGCTCCTTCCGCCGATCGGCGGGCAGAGCGTGTACTTCTTCGGCGACGTTGCGTCGATTCCGGACCTGTCCAAGGAGCTAACTGTCCGCGTGCATGATGAGTGCAACGGCTCGGACGTTTTTGGCTCGGACATCTGTACCTGCCGCCCGTACCTCGTGCACGGCATTGAGGAGTGCATCAAGACAGCCCAACGGGGCGGCTGTGGAGTCATCGTCTACAACCGCAAGGAGGGTAGGGCGCTCGGGGAAGTCACGAAGTTTCTGGTCTACAATGCCCGCAAGCGGCAGGAGGGCGGCGACCGAGCTGACATGTACTTCCACCGCACAGAGTGTATCGCTGGGGTCCAAGACATGCGGTTCCAGGAGCTCATGCCGGACGTCTTGCACTGGATGGGTGTTCGCAGGATCGACCGGCTCGTGTCGATGAGTGACATGAAGTACAACGCGATCACCCGCTCCGGCATCGAGGTCGCCTGTCGGGTCTCAATCCCAGAGGGGCGAATCCCGGAAGACGCCAAGGTAGAGATGGATGCGAAGAAGGCAGCAGGCTACTTCACTCAAGAAGCTCCACCCACGCGAGATGATCTCAAGAAAACACGAGGACGGAAGCTGGAGGACTAGTGCGGCAGCCAACGAGTTCTTTCACTAACACGATACCAGCAGCGCAAGTGATGCTCGTTCTCGAAGCTCTGAGCAGGGCTGCGACAGTAGGCAGGCAAACGTATTGCAAGGAGCGCTAGGTGGAACGGGCCGAAGCAATCTCATACATGCTCAGCACAGAGGCTATTCGCGAACGCTGCGGGCAGATTCTTTCGCTCGCGCGCCGTGGGGAGCTGTCGCACTTCATCCTACACGAAGATCTTCTGCCTGGATTGGCGGCGGCGGTGCAAGCGGAAATTGAGCTTAACTACCCAAGCGGAGATGTTCCTTTCCACAGCCGATGGAGACACTTCGGCGCGGGCGGCGTCAACCGAGAGGCTATCCTCGATCGGCGACTCGCGGATCTCCCTGCGACGGAGCGTGCGCGGGCAAAGCTTGAGCTAGCGGTTGTGAGCGTGCTGCTCGACGCCGGCGCAGGCGACTCCTGGACCTACCGCGATGCCGACTGCCGCCGCAGCTTCGGCCGTTCCGAGGGGTTAGCGGTCGCTTCGTTTAACTGTTTCTGTGAGGGTCTCTTCGGGGAGAAGCCGCACACGGTTTCGGCGGATGCGCTCCGAGCTCTCACCAGCGAGAAGCTCGGCGCTGCGTTCCAGGTTTCGGAGAGCAACCCACTGCTCGGCCTTGAGGGGCGGGTAGCGCTCTTGCGAGAGCTGGGGGATGTAGTGAAGCTGTATCCCGCTAGCTTCGCTGGGGCTCCAGGCAGGGTCGGCGGCATGCTTGAGCCAATTGCGGCGCTGACCGGAAAAGACGGTACGGTTGCGGCAGGAAAGCTGTTGCCATTTATCCTCGATACCTTCGGCGCGATCTGGCCGGGACGGATCGCCCTGGGTGACCGCAACCTTGGGGACGTGTGGAGGCATTCGCAGGTCCTGGGCCGAGGGGAGACGGACAAGCTTGTGCCATTCCACAAGCTCTCGCAGTGGCTCACGTACTCGCTCTTAGAGCCGCTGGCCGAGGCGAACGTGCGAGTCTCTAATCTCAACCAGCTAACTGGGCTTGCTGAGTACCGCAACGGAGGGCTGCTGCTCGACAGCGGGGTGCTAGAGCTACGTGATCCGACCGAGGCGCTCGTTCGGCACCACCCTTCGGCTGAGCTGATTGTAGAGTGGCGCGCGCTGACGGTGAGCCTGCTCGATGAGCTGGCGGCGCTGCTTCGGGCGAGGCTTAGCAAGACTCCTGACGAGCTCCCGCTCGCCAAAGTACTGCAAGGCGGCACCTGGAGCCTCGGCAGGAAATTTGCTGCGGAGCGTCGGGCGCATGCAGCTCCTCCATTAGCAATAGAGAGCGACGGCACCGTCTTTTAGGCGGTGACCAAGAACCGAGAAAAGGAATACAGTAGGCAGCAGTCCAGGAGAAAAGAGATGAAACAGCCGCACCTCACGATCGTCAAGCACCCATTGGTGCAGCACAAGCTGACTCTTATGCGCATGGAGCAGACTCCAAGCTCCGAGTTTCGCAGGCTGCTGCGTGAGCTGAGCATGCTGCTCGCCTATGAAGTGACTAGAGATCTGCCGCTGACTCAAATTGAGATCCAGACCCCCGTGACAAAGACGACAGCTCCCGTGGCTGAGGCGAAGAAGCTCACGCTCGTTTCGATTCTGCGCGCTGGCAACGGCATCCTCGACGGCATGCTTGAGCTAATCCCGTCCGCCAGGGTGGGACACATAGGGATCTACCGAGATCCGCAAACGCTCACCCCAGTTGAGTACTACTTCAAGATGCCGCCCGACATGGGACAGCGCGACGTCATCATCGTCGACCCGATGCTTGCAACTGGAAACTCTGCGGCTGCGGCAATTGCGCGCATTAAAGACCTAAAGCCCCTCTCAATTAAGTTCGTGTGCCTGATCGCCTCGCCCGAAGGGGTTGACCTGCTGCGCGACGAGCATCCTGATGTGCCGGTTTTTACCGCCTCGGTTGACGAGAAGCTTAACGAACATGGCTACATCGTTCCTGGGCTTGGAGATGCGGGGGATAGGATCTACGGCACAAAGTAGGGCCCGGTGCGCACTTCCCCACTGAACTCCGAGCCGATCGACACTACTGCGGGCGCTTAGCGATCACCGTCACCCGAACATCACCAACGAGAGTCTCTGATGCAGATCCACCGCTTGCGGTGAGTGCGGAAGTTAGCTGCGAGTACCGCTCGGCAGGAAGCACTACGACAGTTTCGCCAGAGGCTAGCGCTGCTCGCAGCCGAGCGAGCATAGGATAGTCAGCGCTGAAGCTGCCATCAGCTAGGCCGTTGCGAAAGCCGGTGTCGCCCACCTCGCCCTTCTGCCCGGTGGCCCGCAGCCGCTCCATGAGCCCGATTCGCAGCCGAGACTCCTCCCCGGGCGGCACTTCGGCGATGACGAACAGCCGTCCCGCTGTTTGATTAAGGAACTCGCGAACTTTTTGCACGCGAGATTCCTCTCCCGATGAGTAATTGAGTGCTGCGACCCACTTGGGGGCCAGCGTTAGTGGCAGCAGCGCCGCCATGAGCGCCGCACCGGCGCCCAACAGAGCGTTAGAGCGCCGAAGCGCGCAGAGCCACTCCCTAGCGCCAACGGCGGTCCAAATGATTAAGGGGACCATAAGGAAGAACTGGCGATGGACATCTATTCGGTTGGTGAGCAGGAGCGCTGCCGTATTCAACCCGAACCAGCAGAGCACCGCGAAGCTTGGCCACAGCGGGAGGCTGCGAAAGCTGTGAAAGAGACCCAGGAACAGGAACGGCATGGCGAGGGACGACATGAGTGCCATGCCCAGCGGCCGATCGACAAAAGGGCCGCCAACCGGCACATCGTCGGCTTCTGCTGACCAGGTCGAGACTCCGCGTGCGAGCTGCTTGCTCGTTACAACGCGGGCCAGGGCCCACGCGAGCTGAGCGCGCTCAAGGGTGGAAGGATTACGGTTGGACAAGAGAGGCGCTACCTCGGTCTGTTCAAGCTCCGCCGGAAACCCTCCCATCGTTACCATGTAGAAGAACTGCTCACTGCGGGCCTGAAAGAGCGCGGGCAGCGAACCCATCGATGCCTGCCAAGCGACGACTGCCCCTAGCCCGGCGGCAAAGGTGCCTGCCAAGAGCGCTCGCCGAGCAGCAGGACGCGACGAGAAGAAGAGAATCCCCACTAGAGTGGCGCCTGCGAGCGCGACGACCGGAATCCGTGCTGCCGCGTAGCCGAGTGTCGATGCGTAGAGCGCTGCTGCCGCTGCCAACGCACACACAAAGCCGCCGCCGCGCACGAGCCGAGCGCACAGCGTCAGGGCAGCCATGAGGGCAAGCAGGGATGCCGAAGATGCCCCAGCGTACCGTCCGTAGGAAAACGCAACCTCATTCAACAGCAGCAGGGCCACCGCGAGCGTGGCGCTCAGGCTGCCAAAAGACCTGCGCATGAAGCAAAAAAGGAGCGTCGCTGCCCCCAGGAATGCAATTGCGGAGACGATTCGGATGCTCCAAAGCGATGCAGCGACGTTTGTGGTAAGCAGCAGAGCGGGAAGCCCAAAGAGGGCGGAAGAGTGCCCTCCGGCCAAAGGAGCGTCTCCCCACCGCAGGTACTCAATAAGTCGCTTGCTGAAGGGCTCGTCAGCATTGCTCAACACCGAGAGCCCATGGATATTTTCGTGTTCCCAAAGGAAGACTGGGCCTGAATCCGCGCCGAGCCGATACAGGACCAGCAGGGTGCCCAAGGCGAACACCAACGCCGCATACCGCAGCGCAAGACTGTCGAGTTCAAGTTCTCGTGGCAGCGAGCCAACTAAAGCGGACATCAGCCCAACGACAGCACACAAGGAGAAGAGTGGTGCCGTCAATGACTCAGGCAGCAAGAGAGCTGCGGCTCCAGCAGCGACAGAGAGTGCCACGAGCGACTCACGCAGAGAGCGCCCGCGAAGAGCGAGCAGGAACCCGGCTGCCGAGAGGGCAAGGCAGCTGATGACGAGCCAGGGGGTTGGAACGAAGATCGCACTGCCCACAGAGACACTGTCCATAGAGACACCGGCGACCATACCACCGGAAAGAGGAAGCTGGTAGCAGTGAATCCCTACTTGGGCAGGCCGATAATCATGACGTCATCCACGAAAGAGCTTTCTCCACTCCGCTCCTGAACTCTACTATAATAAAGAGTCGTCGCTGGAGGTTGCTCACGTGGGGAGCCCCCATGTTGAAAGAGTGATTGATTAGGCGTTGGATAGGTGCGTCCTGTGATGCAACATCTCCGTATAGTTCTCGTTCCTCTACTGGCGGTGGAGAAAGCTCTTTTTTCAAGGGGGGGCAGAGTCTTATATAGAGAGTCGCACCCTCGGAGGCCGGGAGCATCCACGAAAATGGCTACTCCGAAGGCGTTCCTAAGCCCCATTCCCTAGTCCTGACCACATAGGCCTAACCGTTCTGAATTCTCGACAGGCAACATCGGCACCGCACCTGGGGTATCTTGCCGCCGCCACGGTGAGTGGACCAAACAGAGTATATCGGAGTGTAGTATGACAGATTTTAACGTTGTAAAGTTTCCGTCGCAAGACGAAGGTCGAATCGGAGAGGGACTCGAGTCAGCATCCTTAAGAGACTTGAAGGTCTCTATAGACCTTAGGTCAAGTGTCAATAAGGTTCAGGCGAGATTGAATGACGCGGCCGAGCATTTGGAACAAGGACTTCAGTACCAACTACCGCCCTCATTCGTGGGGAAGCTTTTTTCCTCACGGACTCCATCTGAGACAAAACTTCACATTGAAATTCAGCGTAACCTTGCGAACAGCGCCCTACGGGAAGGACACGAAGGCTTAATCAACCTAAGAGAGACATTCTCCTCCGTGATCAGCGATGGGGCTTTTGATTCGAGTAAATCCGAGGAAAGCGGTGAGAAAGCCCTGCTTCAGAATGCGATCAAGGTCTTTGAGAGTTTCATGGACGTAGGCATTAGGGCAGCAAATAAGCTTGGCACTCCCATGAGCAACGCAGAGATCAAAAAGACTCAGGCGGAGCTCCGAGCCGCAACAAAGACCCTCGATCTAGGGATCACCTAGGAATTTAGTGATCAAGCGAGGGTGCGTGGAGCCTTACCCCGCATCCTCGCGCACAAGCCTCCGCTCCCGAAGCCCCGACGAAAAGCTCTCTCCGTTTAAGGTCACATAGAGCGTCTGGTCGCTCCGCGACACCGTGAGGTGTGTCATTGACGCCGCGAGCGCCAGGCCCGCGAGGAGAGAGGATTGAACTCGTCCAGCACCTTCCGGGGGCAGGCGTTGGACGCCATACCCCACTACCGCGCCGATGAAGACGAACGCCGCTCCGACTGGTAACAACGCCGAGATGCACAGGATTCCCTCGATGAGAAGGCAAACTAACGCACATGCGGTGAAGAAAAGGGAGAGGAACGCGACACTGATACATTCGCGTAAGGTTCTACGTTTGCGAACTCCGTACAGCAACGCGGAGAGAAACCCCATAAAAAATGGGAGTCCCAAGAAGAGGGGGGCGCCGTAATTACCGAGTCCATAGGCCCCCGCGAGCACTCCGATTACCCCGATGAGTGTGCATATGATAATGGTGAAAGCGGCGATACCAAAATCCGTATGAGGAAGCATCCGCGCGAAGAACGAGCGACTGTTGGCCTCAAGAGCGCTCCCCGCAGGGGTATGAGCTGAGGGCATACATGAGCACACGACGAAGAAGAGGACGTTAATACCTGGGACGAAGAAGAGAGGCGCGAACACTCGTGGGAGCCCGGCGTTACGCAAGCGCATCACACACAGGCCGGTTCCGATCCAGACAAAAGGGATAGACCATAGGATCGTGGGTAGGAGAGCTTTGACTCCAGCGAGATCTGACGGAATAGCAACGAGCCAGTAGTCGGTGACGTTCCCCGCGGGGATTCCCCTCACAAAGGTGTCGGTGGTGGTCTTTATGATGGTGAGTAGGATTCCCGCATAGACGAACCAGGGGCGGCTGATAGTTCCACGCGCTGTGAGAGCGGCAACAATGAGATCCGCCAGGCGTCTGAGCACCTGCAAAGAGGGAGTCTTCTCATATCGACTGACCACGTAGATGGATAGTTAAATCAATCGCATTTTTGTAAGTATCAGATCCGTGGCGGGAATTGGGGGCGCGACTGCTGGAAGTGGCGAGATAAGGGCGAGATTCGTATTCTCTCGCTCCAACGCAGGGTTCTCAGGGTCCACGTAGTGCGGAAGATGTGCTGCTAAGTAGCGAAAAATAGCATTTCAGTTACACGCCTCCTGTTCCGTCACCAAGGAAGCGGAGTTTAGAAGTCGTCGAGGGACGGCTCGAAGGAGTCGTAAGAGGGGAGTTCATCGATAGCCTCTACGGTATCGATGAACTTTGGGATGGGAGGAGGTGCTCGGAAGTCAGCGATCCCTTGGGACTTCATAATCTCTTTGATGGAATGCTCGTCCTGAGGGAACACCTACTTATGAAGCTGCGTTTCTAGACGCGCGTTACGGAACCCCGATAATCACCACATCATCCACGTACCGCACCGGCTCTGCGGTCCCCGGTTGGAGCTTGAGGGTTAGGGTGTGCGTGCCTTGCGGCATCGACGCGGCTTCGTACCAAGAAGTTTTCTTGCCATTGGCCTCTGTCGAGCGCCCGGTGAGCGCAAGAGCGCCGCCGTCAAGCGACACATCAACAGGGGAAGTGAAGCTGTCTCGACCGCGAGCGATGATGAAGACGCGATCAAGCTTCTGCGGCAAGGTGAACTGGATCTGCAGCGGCTGTTCTGGCTGGAGAGGGGTCAGAACCAGACGGTAGGTCTGGTAATAGACGCGCTCCATGAACACGGGGCTGGATGAGTCGAGTGTTCTTGTGTCGAGAGCCTGAACGAACGCCGTGCGCCCATCTCCGCTGGCGGCGTGCCGCATGACCCACATCTGGCCTGGCTCCTGCTCGGAAGTCCAGCCCGGTGCAGAGGCAAACTCCGCCGGTGGCGCCTCGTTGCTCATGATGATCGCCGGGACGTTGAGCTGCTCCACGATCCCCTTGATGGCTGGGATGCTCTCTTCCCGAATGACGATGACCGGCCGCTCGGCCAGCGAGTCTCGACCGAGTTTGGGCGGATTCCAGCGCATCACGTTTCCGCTCGTTTCGAAGTGATCGGTGAAGAAGATGAGGGTGCCGGGAGGTTCCTTAAGGGCGTAAGAGCGCGAGAGCGCCAGGCCGATGTTCCGGCCGAGGTACGACTGTATAGGCTCCTTAACGGAAACCAGGGCCGAGGCGGCGATGAGTATGGCGAAAACTGCCGCCCAGCCGCGCAGCCTCATGGCCCGAAAGAGCTTGTAGAGATCTGACCAGAGCGAGCCGATCATGATCGCTTGGGCGGAGTTCAGCATCAGCAGCCGTATCCAGCCGAGCGGAATCGAGATCGCCGGACCGAAGTAGCTGCCGGCTAGCAGCAGGGTAATGAGCAGGCGGTCGGTTCGAAAGATATTTCCAAGTGCGAGGCCCAGCGCGACTATCAGCGGCACGTACAGTGTGGCAGGCAGGCTTGAAGGAAGCTGCCGGTAAGGGCCGAACGTAGTCTCGACTAGGACCTGGCCGTTCTCTTCCAGAATCCAGAGCGCCTTCTGGAGCTTCGTTGGCTTGCGAGGGTCCTCGAGCGTAAGGTGCGGCAGGACGCCCCCGAAGATGTGTTCTCCGCGGCCGCGCATTTGGTGGCTGACTTTTGGCCACTCAAGAATCTGCGGAAGCGCAAGCAGCCCCACCATAAGGGCGCTCAACACAAGGTGCCAGCTCTTTTGGCGCAGCAACTTGCTGCGAATCCAAGCGAACAGAAAGGTCACGCAGGACCCCACGACGAGGAGCTTGATATTTGCGACGCCGTAGAAGGTAAGAAGAAACGCAAAGCCCATCCAGAGGGCCCTTGGAAGCGTTGGCCGGCGCATGTAGCCGAGCATGGAGTCAATGAAGAGCAGGATGAGCAGGGACGAGAACGACAGGATCAGCTCGGCCCGGGCATCGAACATCGTAAGCGGCATAAGGCCGAAGGATGCCATTGCCGCAAGGCCCAAAGGGACACCGCCGATTTTTCGGCCGACCCGAAACATCATGAGCACGCTAAGCCAAGCTGCCGTCGCGCACGCAAGGCGGCCTGCAAACACGGACATTCCTCCGCAAGCGAGCTGAAAGAGGGCATGCCAGAGCACGTATGGCAGGGAATGGCCGCACTCCTCTTGGGTCATCTCATGAAAGAGGATCATGTCCTTGAGCGAGACCTCGCCCCTCAGCAAACGAGCAGCCGCGGAGAGTGACTGAGTGCCGTACGCATACAGCTCTGCCGGGACATCGGTCAGGCGGTACAGAAAGATGAAGCCGGAAAGGGCAGCCACTGCCAAGAACACTAGCCACGCAAGCCAGTTCATCCGTTCCGGCTCTGTGCCAGGCTCCGGCGTGTCATCTGAAGCCGTCACTAGCGGAAGAGGCTCAGGAATCTTGCGAAAGACCAAGCCAACCACGAGGGCCATTGAGAAGGCCGCACCCCAGAGGATGTAAGGGCTTGCGATAGGCTCTCGAAGCCATCCGAGCCGTGCTGCCTCTGCGCAGCTCAGTGCCGCCGCGATGCCCAAGCACTTGCCCGCGGCGGGAGCTCGCTTGCGACATGCGAGACCAACGATGAGGAGAACAATCGAGAGGGGCGTGAGCGCCAGAACAAGAGTGCGAGGCTCAATTGAGGCTGGCGACAGCTCAGTGACACACCAAACAGCGGCGACAGCCAGAAGGGAGACAACGCTAACGAGATTGAAGATCATAGAGGCACACGTGATTTCTCGGTAACGGTAGGCCCGGCAGTAGTGCTGCCACATCGCGGCTTCCCGGCCTCTGAGTATGTCAGGATTTGAATTCTTGGGCAGCGGGGCTTTTTAGCAGTTACGAGCGAGGTAGAGGCCGGTCTTTTTGGCCCGCAGGCCCTAACCGCGCGCCTTTCCGAGTGCTCGCTTGAGCAGGCTTAGCGTCTCTGCGGCCTCCGGGGAGCGCAGCAGGAGGCACGAGGCTGTGTACACGGCGGCTCCCGCAGGGATTCCGCAGACAGTGGCCAGCAGAGCAGAGCTCCACAGCCCAGAGAGCTGGTGGAGCGCCAGAGACATCACTCCGGCGCCTACGACGGCGCGAAGCGTCGACGCCCCGAAGGACTTCCAAGGGAATGCGCCGATGCGCATCGAGAAGAGCGCCAGCACCAATATGAGCGAGCAGAAAGCCGCTGCTGTTGAGGCGAACGCCAAGCCACGGTGGCCGATGCTCGCGTGCCACCCGACTTGTTCGTAGAGCAACGCCTGCAGCCTCTCAAGGAATGAGGCGACGGAGCCCGATGAGCCCGAGATCTGGCCCATCAGCAGCAGCGAAACCGAGACGGTAACCGCCAGGGAGCAAAGCCCAATAATCGTCGGAGTGACGGTGTCCTTTCGGGCTATGAAAGCCCGAACGATCATGGAGTGACAGCTCGTTGCCCACAGGCCCAGCGCCATGGCCTGCAGCGCGTAGCTGGTCATGATGCTCGACTCGTGCGAGAAGGCGCCGCGCTCGAACAGCAGCTCCGTAATCGGAAGCGCGAGCGACCATATTCCTGCTGCCATCGGTATGATCACAAAGCTCGTGAAGCGCAGCGAGTCAGACAGCCGCTTCTGGAAACTGCCCGCATCTGCCTGCGCCGTTGCGGTCGAGAGCGCTGGGAGCAGCACCGAGGCGAGAGCAACCGAGAAGATGCCGATCGGGAACTGTGCTACGCGGTCGGCATAGAAGAGCCACGAGACGCTGCCGTCTGGCAGCAGCGAGGCAAGCAGCGTGGCGATGAAGATTGTCACCTGGTACACCGACGCTCCGAGGGTGGCAGGGATCATGAGGCGAACGACCTCGGCGACGTCTCGCCCAAAGATGGCAAGAGAAGGCCGCAGCGAGAGTCCTGCTCGCGCGCAGGCCGGGAGCTGCGCCAGTATCTGTG